>NZ_FNVC01000055.1:0-1386 GCF_900108215.1 Billgrantia desiderata
CCACTTCCTTGGCAGGGCCTGATTCATGTGCGAGGCCCCGGCGTTCCACCAGGCGCCTCGCCCATTTCCCGCTGACTTCCACGCCCGATAGTCGTCCAGCCCCAGTGCCAGAAGCTTGCGGCACCGGGTCCGCGGGCGCTTCCACTGCCGCCAGATCACGCAGCGCAGTCGGCGACGTATCCAACCATCCAGCGTTTCCAGCGGACGCTTCACATCAACAAGGGAGAAGTAGTTGGCCCAGCCCCGCAGGACCGGTGTCAGCTCCTCGGTGACTCGTTGGATGTTGCGCCCCCTGCCGCGCTTGAGGATCTCGCGGACACGTTGCATCAGGCGCTGCAAGCTGGCCTTGGCCAGCGTCAGCTTCGGCAGCTTGTGTCGGGTCAGCGTGTAGCCCAGATACTCCCGGTTCCAGGGGCGGTCCACTGCGCTCTTGTCGCGATTGACCGTGAGCCTGAGCGAGCTCTCGAGATAATCACTCAGGCTGGCCATGACGCGCTCGCCCGCCCGCCGACTCCTGACGTACACCTGCATGTCGTCGGCGTAGCGGCAGAAGCGGTGGCCCCGGCGTTCCAGTTCCTTGTCCACGTCGTCCAGCAGGATGTTCGCCAGCAGCGGACTCAGCGGTCCACCTTGGGGCGTTCCCTGCCGGCGTGGCGCGGCCAGGCCGTCCTGGAACATCCCGGCTTCCAGATAGCGTCGGATCAGGCGCAACACTCGCTTGTCGCGGACGCGGCGCGCGACCCGTGCCATCAGCAGGTCGTGATTCACCCGGTCGAAGAAGGCTTCCAGATCGAGGTCGACCACCCAGCGGTGGCCGGCGGTGACATGGGCCTTCATCGCCGAGACGGCCTGCTGGGCACTGCGCCCAGGGCGGTAGCCGTAGCTCGATGCGGAGAAATCCGGATCGAAAATCGGCGTCAGCACCTGAAGCAGCGCCTGCTGGATCAGCCGGTCGGTAACCGTGGGGATGCCGAGCTGTCGCGTTCCACCCTTGGGCTTGGGAATCTCGACGGCTCGGATCGGGCTGGGGTGGTACTCACCGGCCAGTAGCCGTTCGCACAGCGTTGGCCAGCACTCCTTCAGATGGTCGGCCAACTGGTGGACCGTCATGCCGTCGGCACCCGGCGCCCCCTTGTTGGCGATCACCCTTCGGTAAGCCCGCGCCATGTTGGCCTTCTCTACCACGGCCTCCATGAGCGGGGCGGGCTCCGCTTTCGTCCACGATGACGACGCCGGGTTCGTCTCGACGCCCACCGGCCGGGACTCAGGGTACTGCCCCTGCCCCTCTGGGTGGGTGGCGGTATCAGCGCCACTTTCTGTCTTCATGATCGATCCTCGAGACGTCATCGCCTACTCGCGGTTCTTCATGTTCGGCCCTTGGTGCCG
>NZ_FNVC01000054.1:0-1421 GCF_900108215.1 Billgrantia desiderata
CCGAATTCAGCGGCGTCCCACAGAGAGTGACAATGCCTGTGAATTCTGGCTCTTTTCCGGAGACCGGATGATCGCAGCTGAAACAGTCAATCTTCCCACCCGGCAAGCCAAGCTATCTGATGTTCTTTCAGGGTAACCACAAGCAATGGGATGGACTCCTCCTCACCTCACCGGCATCTAACCCGGATGTTTCATAAAAGCTCCAAATAGCCATCCAATCCCGCCATCAGCATGCCCACCTTGCCCGAACATGATAGGTGTTCTTATCAAGGGGTCCGGATTTACCTCCGGACCCATACTTTATCCGCACGAACCGCTTAATATTTGAGCAATTCCAGTGCCCAGGCGTGCGAGAGCCTCCCGAGGGCCGGGATGGCGGTGGCCGGGAGTGCCGATGGCGGCTCAGCTGGTGTTTGGCGTGGGCCGAGGCAGCCGGTATAACCGTTCGGTGATCGTGTGCAGAAGGGCTTTGACCGGGCAGCTGCTGGGCAGGTGGAGCTTGATGCGGTCTTTGTACTGCACGACTCGTACGGCCAGTTTGAACAGCTTGATGATGACCGTCGAGGGCTGGGCCCGGGACAGCTCAGTGCCTTGCAACAGCTCGGCGTACAGCATCTCCGGGGCCGGCTCTTCCAGGGAGGTGACAACGAAGCGGGGGTTGTCGCCGAGCCCCATGACCTCGGCTTTCAGGACGGTGCGAAAGGCCTGTGGCCAGGAGCAGGCCTGATAGTCCAGCTCATGGAAGGTGCGTGAGCGTTGCGGCGGCTCTTGCTCGGCGAGGCGGGCATTGTGGCAGCGGGTCTCGTGCAACCGGCGGGTGTGCTCCAGGTGTGGCTCGGGCAGTCTTTTCAGACGGCTGTTACCGGCCAGGCCGAACAGGAAATCCGTGTACGGATCGTCAAGCGCCAGCTGCATCAATTCCACGTTGGCAAAATGGCCGTCACCCCGCAACAGGATGCGGGTCTCGGGCCAGTGCTGGCGCAGCCGCTTGAGCACTCGCTTGAGGATCATCGCGTTCTCTGCCCCCTTCGGGCGTTTGCCGGGGCGCAGTGCCGCGGTAATGAACTTGCCCGACAGGCCCTCAAACAGAAACAGCGGCAGATAGCAGTGGCTCTGGTAATGGTGGTTGTAAAACGCCAGTTCCTGCTGGCCATGGGTCTGGTCCTCGGCGTGATCCATGTCGAGCACGATCACCTTTGGCGGCTTGGCGTAGCTGGCGACAAACTGTTCCACAAAGGCCTCGGCCAACCGGTAGAGGTCGCGGGTGTTGGCGGCATTCTCCAGACGCGAGAAGGTGGGGGCACTGGCCAGATCCTGCTCCGCCTCAAGCGGCAGGCGTTCGGCGCCGAGCTTGAACACCGGGTCACGACGCAAGGCATTCGCATCGGAGTTAAGCTCAAGTCTTGTGTATGGAGGGAAGT
>NZ_FNVC01000053.1:0-1546 GCF_900108215.1 Billgrantia desiderata
GTAACTATTCAGGTGGCTGCGGATGGGATATCGCCAACCAGCTGATTTTTCTGGCATAGTGCACAGCATCATTCGGCACACCTATGCGGTGATATGACCATCAGCGATATCAACGTCGACGAGGCCCTGGAGCGGGTCCGGCAGCAGCTCAAGGAAGACCAGACGGTCTCGCCGTCGCTGCGTGCCGCCATCGATGTGCTGATGCTGCTGGTCAAGCTCATGGCCGATCGCCTGGCCACCAGTAGCCGCAACAGCAGCAAGCCACCGTCCCAGGATCCCAATCGCCAGCGCCGCTCGCGCGCCAAAGGCGAGCGGCGCCCCGGCGGACAGCCAGGGCATGAGGGTAAGACGTTGGCGCCGGTGACGGACCCCGACGAGGTGGTCAAGCTCCGTGTCGATCGTCGGCAACTCCCCAAGGGGCGTTCTTACCGCCCGGTCGGCGTCGAAACGCGCCAAGTGCAGGACATCGTAATCCAGGCCGTGGTCACCGAATATCAGGCTGAGGTCCTCGAAGATGATCAGGGGCAACGCTACGTGGCGCCATTCCCCGAGGGCGTGACTCGCCCCATCCAGTATGGCCCTCGCCTCAAGGCGCATGTCGTCTATCTCTCCCAGTATCAGCTGTTGCCCTATGCGCGTATCCGCGAGTTGCTCACCTCGCAGTGCGGCCTGTCGCTGAGCACCGGCACCCTGTTCGCCTTCAACCAGGAGGCCTACCAGCGGGCCGAGGCGTTCGCCGAGTGGGTGATCCCGGCGCTACGTGAAGCAGCCACCGTCCATGCCGATGAAACCGGAATGCAGGTCGGTGGCAAACGCTACTGGCTACACAGCGCCTCCAACGAGGCCCTGACCTGGTTGGCCCCGCACCCCAAGCGCGGCCAGGAAGCGATGGACGCCATCGGCGTATTGCCCTTCGTGCGTGGCGTGCTGGTGCATGATCACTGGAAGCCCTACTACCGCTATCCGGATTGCCGGCACGCGCTCTGTAATGCGCACCACCTTCGGGAGCTGACAGCGGCCTGGGAGAACGATGGCCAGGCATGGGCCAAGGCCTTGCATGACCTGTTGTTGGAGATGCATCGCGCCGTGGAGGTGGCCGACGGCTGCCTCTCGGCCGATGAGACCCGAGCCTGGCGGCAGCGCTATCGAGATTGCCTGGCGAAAGGGGACGCCGAGTGCCCCCCGCCGGTGAAACCGCCACCTGGAACGCGAGGC
Organism: Billgrantia desiderata; assembly: GCF_900108215.1. Classification (NCBI taxonomy): domain Bacteria; kingdom Pseudomonadati; phylum Pseudomonadota; class Gammaproteobacteria; order Oceanospirillales; family Halomonadaceae; genus Billgrantia; species Billgrantia desiderata. Next base: position 1,216 of record NZ_FNVC01000053.1, read on the forward strand.
CGGGCCAAGCGCACCAAGTCGCGCAACCTCCTGGAACGCCTCCAGGCGTACGAGGACGACGTGTTGCGCTTCCTCGACGACCCTGCCGCTCCCTTCACCAACAACCAGGGGGAACGCGATCTGCGAATGACCAAGGTCCAGCAGAAAATCTCGGGCTGTTTCCGCTCCTGGGAGGGTGCTGAGATCTTCTGCCGCATGCGTAGCTTTCTCTCGACCGCCGTCAAGCAAGGGGTAGCGGCGCATACCGCACTGGAGCAACTGTTTGCGGGGGAGGTGCCAGCCTTCATGCAGCAAGAAGCCCCGACTCAGCCAACCGGTGCTGAATAGTTAC
>NZ_FNVC01000052.1:0-2015 GCF_900108215.1 Billgrantia desiderata
CCCTTGACCGATCAGTCAGACAGGACTGCCGCCTGACTTGCCGTACACAGGATTTGAGTGCGCCAGGCAAAGCCTGGACATCCGGGAAACCGAGAAGGTGGAAAGGATGTCGTGAAACCCAGTGGGTGAAAGTCCCACCCGGCCAAGGCTAGCCACCAGCCGGCAGCGAGTGTTGCGTGGTGTCGGGTAACCGCCGCTGCGAAGCGTACACAGCGAGTGGATAGGCCGTGTGATAGAGCCCCGAAATTGTGGTAGTGGCAGTCGCCGACAGTTTTCAAATGCTGGAAGGCAACACGACCCTGCCGTATGGCTTGGCAGGGAAGGGCCGCCGGGGTCGAAGAGCAGGGCATGTCCATACAGGGGTTTCCCAGGAACCTGGGAGGCCCGTCCTTCTCCTCTGAACGACAAAGGTACAGGCATGGGGCTGCCTGCGGCGAAAGCTCCCGGTCCGGTGCTGTCGTGCCTGACGGTACCGGAAGCAAACAACAGGCACTCAGGGGGTACGGCCAGGCGACCATAAGGAGCCAGCCGGATGGAAGGGCGGGAGTCGGAGTCGCTCATAGTACCGAAGAAGGCGGGGAACCTACTCGACGGGACCCGCTGGAGGGAAGGGGCGGCCAATCATCAGAACTGCACGAGGGCAACATGACAGGTGCACAGGAACCTGAGGTCATGTCCACGAAACAAGTGCGGATAGCAGCGCTGGCAGAGCGCTTCCCGCAGCGTGCCTTCACGTCACTGGCGCATCATATCGACGCCCAGTGGCTGAGGACGGCCTACCTGATGACGCGCCGTGACGGCGCCGTCGGGATCGACGGCCAGACGGCGGACGACTTCGCGCGCGACTTCGAGGCTAACGTCCAGCGTCTGCTGGAAGCGGCCAAGAGCGGTCGCTACCGGGCGCCGCCGGTGCGGCGCGTCAATATTCCCAAGGGAGACGGGCGCTCCACACGGCCGATTGGCATTCCTACCTTCGAAGACAAGGTCCTGCAACGTGCCGTGGTGGCCCTGCTGGAGCCGCTCTATGAGCATGATTTTCACGAGTGCTCGTATGGTTTCCGGCCGGGGCGCTCGGCGCATCAGGCCATCGGAACGGTGAGGAATGGCCTGATGTCGATGGGCGGAGGCTGGGTCATTGATCTGGACATCAAAGCCTTCTTCGACACGATCGACCACCAGCACCTGCGTGCGTTTCTGCAGCAACGAGTGAAGGACGGCGTGATCCTCCGCCTGATCGGCAAGTGGCTCAAGGCCGGGGTATTGGACGCCGGGCAATGGCAGAAGGGCGAGATAGGCAGCCCACAAGGGGGTGTGATTTCCCCCTTGCTGGCGAATGTCTACCTCCACTACGTGCTGGATGAGTGGTTTGAGCAAGACGTCAAACCACGCCTGCGCGGACGAGCATTCTCGGTGCGCTTCGCCGATGATGCCGTGCTCGCCTTCAGCAACGAAGCTGATGCCCGCAAGGTGCTGGAGGTACTGGCCAAGCGCTTTGCGCGCTTCGGCCTTACCCTGCACCCGACCAAGACTCGGCTGGTACGGTTTCGGCCACATCGCGAGCTACGGGCCGAGACCTTCGACTTCCTGGGCTTTACCTATTACTGGGGGAAGTCCCTGCGTGGACGCTGGATCATCAAGCAGAAAACGGCCAAGGACCGGTTCAAGCGAGGCCTGAAGCGAATTTCGCTGTGGTGCCGAGCCAACCGCCACCTGCCCCTGCGTGATCAGCACCGCCAACTCTGTCGAAAGGTTATGGGGCACTATGCGTACTACGGGATAACCCACAACATCGAGTCTCTGCAACGCTTCCAATACAGGGTTCAGACAACCTGGATCAAGTGGCTCAGGAGGCGATCGCAGAGAGGATGGTTCCCGTGGGAGAAGGCAAGGCAACTGTTGCTGACACTCCCGTTACCGCGAGGAGTTAAGCTCAAGTCTTGTGTATGGAGGGAAGTAGAGAGGGTGGCGTATCCTGCTGATTGATCACGCCAGATCACAACCAGCATAGGATGGAT
>NZ_FNVC01000048.1:0-4753 GCF_900108215.1 Billgrantia desiderata
GACGCCGGTAGCACTGTGGCAGACCATCAGACCTCCCAGGGTAAGACGCGCGACCTTCCTCCCATACACCCGCCGCATCTACTGCCGCCCCTTCCGGATAGCTATTGGGCTTCGAGTTTCTTGGCCCTCTCGCCCAGGTGGCGACAGCCTCGTATGCGATTTCTGTTCGTCGGGCCGGGAGTTTGCCTCCAACTTCCTTCAGATTCCGTCTCGCGACGGACACCCTTGCTGTTCGGCTAACGGTTCCCGCTATCAGGGTCCGTAGGGGACTTTCACCCCCAAGTCATTCCGAGGCACCACCCTCGGAAACAGCGCCCGTCGGGCGCTGCGCGCCATGCCTGGCGCACCAAGAAAGGCCGCTCGAGGCGGCCTTTCCCGGTCAGCTTGGCTGGCGGCGTCGTTTACGACTGCTCGGCCATCTGCTGCACGCGCTGCATCAGCTCCGGATCCTGCTGGATGGCATGGCCGATGGCATTGAAGGTATCCACGTCGAGGCCGTTCTCCTCGACCACCTCGACCATGCGGTCGTTGGCTTCCATGCGCACTTCCTGCTGGGCCTGCTCGTCCTCGGCCGCATGCAGACGCTCGGTGTACTCCTGCGAAATCACAGCGATTTCCTGGGAGGCATCGGCAAACTGCTGAAGCTGATCGTCGGAGAAGTCCTGAGCGGGTGCCTGCGCTTGCGGCTGTGCGGCCGGGTCCTGGGCGGGATCTTGCTGAGCGTGTGCCTGTACGGTCATCAGCCCGGCAGTGAGCAGGGCGGCCGAGAACAGTGCAGTCATCCGTTGCATGAATACCTCCAAGGGTGTTGCTGTGAATGTAGGGAGTCTGACGAGCGGGAGCGCTCGGAGTTCAGTTTTTAACGTTACGAAATGTAATTTTTTGGTCTTTTCACTGCGCGGCCTGAAACCGTGTGGAAAAAGTTAACCTGCTAGCTTTCGTCACCAGCGGCAACCAAGTATCGTCGACAGCTTCACGACCGTACATCAAGGACGCTCCTGCGATGCCAAGCACCGCCACTTCACGCTTAGATGCCGCGTTGCTGGCCAGCATGCCGATTCTCTTCGTCGCCCTGTGGAGTACCGGCTTCATCGGCGCCAAGTTCGGCCTGCCCCATGCCGAGCCCTTCACCTTCCTGTTCATTCGCTTCGTGCTGACCCTGGCCCTGCTGATCCCGCTGGTCAAGCTGATGGGCAGCGCCTGGCCCGCAGGCTGGCGGCTCAAGGGGCATATCGCCGTCTCGGGGCTGCTGGTGCACGGCGCCTATCTGGGCGGCGTCTTTTACGGCATCTACCTGGGCATGCCGGCAGGGCTCACGGCCTTGCTGGTCGGCCTGCAGCCGCTGCTCACCGCGACCCTGGCCGGGCCGATGCTGGGCGAGCGAATCGCCGCCACCCAGTGGCTGGGGCTGGCGCTGGGCCTGCTCGGCATCACGCTGGTACTGGGCAGCAAGCTCGACCCGGGCGCCGCGCTGTTCCAGGGCTTCGGTCTCGGCGCGCTGGCCTGCGTGCTCGTCGCCCTGACCGGTATTACCCTGGGCACCCTTTATCAGAAGCGCTTCTGCACCGGCATGCCGCTGCTCTCGGGCACGGTGGTGCAGTACCTCTCCTCCGGCGCCCTGCTCGGCCTCGGCGCCCTGCTGCTGGAGGAGCGGCATGTCGAATGGACGCTCACCTTCGTGCTGACCCTGGGCTGGCTGGTGCTGGTACTGTCGATTGCCGCCATTCTGCTGCTGATGGCGCTCATCCGGCGCGGCGAAGCCTCGCGCGTGGCCAGCCTGTTCTACCTGGTGCCCCCTGTCACGGCCCTGCAGGCCTGGTGGCTGTTCGACGAACGCCTGCCGCTGACGGCACTGGCAGGCATGGCCGTGACCATCGTCGGCGTCGTGCTGGCCGCTCGTGGGCAGGGGCGGCGATAGCGGGTGGAGCGGCGACAGCGGGAGCGCAGCCTCAGTTGGATGCCAGCTGTTCGAGATAGCGCGGCCCGCCAAGGTTGCGCATCTGCTGACGAATCCACTGGCTGCGACGCTCCACGTGAGGGCCGGGCCGGGCAGCATCCCAGGCCCTCGGATTGGGCAGGATCGCCGCTAGACGACTCGCCTGCACTTCATTGATGCGATCGGCCGAGACGCCGAAATAGTGCTGCCCGGCTGCCTCCAGGCCGAACACGCCGTTATCCCACTCGGCAATGTTGAGGTAGACCTCGAGAATGCGCTGCTTGGGCCACAGGGCTTCGATCAGCACGGTGAACCAGGCCTCCAGGCCCTTGCGCACCCAACTGCGCCCCGTCCACAGGAACAGGTTCTTGGCCGTCTGCTGGCTGATGGTACTGGCACCGCGCAGACGACCGCCGTTGCGGCTCGCTTCCCAGGCGCGACGCATCTCGTCGACGTCGAAGCCGCGATGGGTCGCAAAGCGCTGGTCCTCGGCGGCGATCACCGCCAGCTTGGCATGGTGGGACAGCTCGTCCCAGGGCCGCCAGTGATGCTGAATGGTCAGTGTCTCCCCGGCCATCCAGGACTGCACCTTGCGCTCCAGCATTACCATGGAGCCGTATACGGGTACATGGCGCAGCAGCATGACCGCCAGGATCGACAAGATGACAAAGGCGGCCCCGGCAAGGGCCGCCCAGCGCAGAACGCGGCGTAGCAGGACACCGATCATGCAGTGCCCTGTTCGGGAAGAGAGTCAGCGCTTGGAGAGATGCTCCGCATGATAACGCAGGTGCTCCTCGATGAAGCTGGCAATGAAGAAGTAGCTGTGATCATACCCCGGCTGACGGCGCAGCGTCAGGGGGTGATCGTGCTCTTCGCACACGGCCTCGAGCCGCTCGGGCTTGAGCTGCTCTTCGAGGAACTGGTCCGCTTCGCCCTGATCGATGAACAGGTGCTGCGTCGAGGCGCCCTTGGCCACCAGCTCGCAGGCATCGTACTGGGTCCACTCACCGGGATCGTCGCCCAGGTAACCGCGGAACGCCTTGCGCCCCCAGGGGCACTGGGTTGGATTGACGATAGGAGAGAAGGCCGACACCGAACGATAGTGGCCGGGCCGGCGCAGGGCGAGGATCAGCGCACCGTGCCCGCCCATGGAGTGCCCGCTGATCGCCTCCCGGCCATTGAGCGGAAAATGCTGGCGCACCACCGAGGGCAGCTCTTCGGCCACGTAGTCGTACATTCGATAGTGCTTCTTCCACGGCTCCTGCGTGGCGTTGACGTAGAAGCCCGCCCCCGAGCCGAAGTCGTAGCTGTCGTGCTCCCCCGGCAGATCGGTACCGCGAGGGCTGGTGTCGGGGCAGATGATGGCGATACCCAGCTCGGCTGCCACGCGATGGGCGCCCGCCTTCTGCATGAAGTTCTCGTCCGTGCAGGTCAGTCCCGACAGCCACCACAGAACCGGCACCCGCTCGGTCTCGGCCTGCGGCGGCAGATAGATGGCGAACTCCATCTCACAATCCAGCGCCCGCGAGCGATGCCGGTAGCGCTTGTGCCAGCCGCCGAAGCTCTTGTTGCTCGAGATCGGCTCGAGATTCTCGGTCATGGTCATCGTTCGGTCTCCTTACGGTCGCTACCCAAGGATAGCGACCGGAACGGCAAGTTGTAGGCAGCTCCCTGTGTGCAGCCGCTGTCACGCCTCATATCGCGAGGCGCCGGGTGCCTATGACCCGTTCGGCGCGACACCGGGCGCCTATGACCCGTTCGGCGCGGCACCGGGCGCCTATGACTCGCTCGGCGCGGCACCGGGCGCCTATTAAAAGTGAAGCACGGTACGAATGCTCTTGCCCGCATGCAGCAGCTCGAACGCCTCGTTGATCTGCTCGAACGGCATGTCGTGGGTGATGAACTCGTCGATCTTGATCTCGCCATCCATGTAGCGCTGCACGTAGCCGGGCAGCTCGCTGCGTCCCTTCACCCCGCCGAACGCCGAGCCACGCCACACCCGCCCGGTGACCAGTTGGAACGGCCGCGTCGAGATCTCCTCGCCGGCCCCGGCCACGCCGATGATCACCGATTCGCCCCAGCCCTTGTGGCAGCACTCCAGCGCCGAGCGCATCACGTTGACGTTGCCGATGCACTCGAAGGAGTAGTCGACCCCGCCGTCGGTCATGTCGACGATCACCTGCTGGATCGGATCGGAATGCTCCTTGGGATTGACGAAGTCGGTGGCGCCGAACTGGCGCGCCAGGTCGAACTTGTCCGGGTTGACGTCGATGGCGATGATGCGGCTGGCCTTGGCCATCTGCGCGCCCTGGATCACCGCCAGGCCGATGGCACCGAGGCCGAACACGGCGACGGTGGAGCCCGGCTCCACCTTGGCGGTGTTGAGCACCGCGCCGATGCCGGTGGTCACGCCGCAGCCGAGCAGGCAGATCTTGTCCAGCGGCGCTTCCTTGGAGACCACCGCCAGGGAGACCTCGGGCAGCACGGTGTACTCGCTGAAGGTCGAGCAGCCCATGTAGTGGTGCAGCATCTTGCCGTCGAGCGAGAAGCGCGAGGTGCCGTCGGGCATCAGCCCCTGGCCCTGGGTGGCGCGCACCGCCTGACACAGGTTGGTCTTGCCCGAGCGGCAGAACTTGCACTTGCCGCACTCGGCGGTATACAGCGGAATGACGTGATCGCCGGGCTTGAGGCTGGTCACCCCTTCGCCCACTGCCTCGACGATGCCGGCGCCCTCATGACCCAGCACCGAGGGGAACAGCCCTTCGGGGTCGGCGCCGGAGAGGGTGAAGGCGTCGGTGTGGCACACGCTGGTGGCCT
>NZ_FNVC01000047.1:0-5563 GCF_900108215.1 Billgrantia desiderata
TCGCTAACCTCGGTGTCGCCAGGACCGTCGGCGCCATAGGTCGCGGTCACGGCCCCCAGGAACAGGGCCGCAACGCTGCCCGTCGCCGTGGAAGTCCCCCCGTCGCGGGTATCGGTATCGTCGATGACGAGCCCGAGGTCGCCAAGGTCGATGGTTCCCACGCTGACGGCGGGCACGTCATCGACGATGGTGATGCTGCCGCCCAGGTCGGCGGTGAGGCTGTCGCTGGCGGTGTCGCCATCGCCGTCGGTGACGGTGACGGTAGCGCTCACGCTGATCAGACCCACCGGCAGCGTGAGACTATCAGCCCCTTGGGCGGCATGATCCACCGGCCCGGACTGGGTCACCGTGACGTCACCCGTGGTGGCATCGATCTCGATACGCAGCACTTCGTTGCCACCCGCACTGCCGATCACGGTACCGTTGACCAGACTGAAGACGATCGGTACGCCGCCGCTGGTAAGGCCGTGCGCGACGTTGCCCAGACTCAGGGTGTAACCGTCGATGACGAGACTGCCCTCGCCGTCGGCACCGTAGCTGACATTGACCGCCGCCAGGAAGGCCACGGCCACGCTGCCACCTGCGATGGAGGTGTTGCCGTCAAGGGTCTCATTGTCGAAGGTGATGAGTTCGAGGTCGCCAAGGTCGATGGTTCCCACGCTGACGGCGGGCACGTCGTCGACGATGGTGAGTTGCAGCGTACCCGTCACGCTGCCACTGCTGCTGGTCACGGTATAGACGAGGCCGACAAGTGCGCTGTCCATGCCTTCGCCATGCAGCAGGTTATTTACCTGAGTGACAGTGAACGCACCCGTCGTTGGGTTGAGCTCGACGGTAAAGATCGTGATACCGCGGGTTTCAGAGATTGCCTGCAAGGTGTTAGTGGCGGCATTCCAACTGAAGGTGAGAGTCTCACCACCCACCTGCAGTGTCACTCCATCCATGGCAGCAAAGGAAACGCTTCCGCCACTACCGGAGCCGAAGGAGACGGGCAGAATACCACTGGCGACCGAGCCGGAGCTGCTCAAGGTATCGACATCAAAAAGCGATGCTTCGAAGCTGCCGGCACTTGGCGGAATGACAACCGGCTCCGGCGGTTCTATCTCTTCTTCGACCTCTGCCAATGCAAATGCTCCGCCCTGCTCATCCGGTGGCCCGCCCAGTGCATTCAGGCCATAGTCGAACGCCAGCGGGTTGGTGTCCTCGACGATACGCACCAGACGCACGAAGCTGTGTCCACCATCCGCCGCACCTCCGGGTCCCGCACCTGCGGCAGTCGCATCGAGAATATCGAGCAGGTCGACGGTATCGTCTTCCAGCGCCGCCAACAGTGCCTCCAGATCCTCATCGAGAGCGGCAAATTCACTCGCCTCGACCGGCTGGTCAGTGCTCAGCTCTTGGGTGATGAGAACCTGCTCGCCACCCTCGATCTGGGTAGGGTCCAGGTTATCGCCGAAGTCGAGCTGCACATCCCCTCCATTGGACGTCACGACGGTTTCTCCTTCCTGCAGCGTGTCTCCGACACGCAGTTCACGCAGGTTACCTGAGGCATCACGAGCCCAGGCCTGACCGGAGATGGACAGAACGGTTGCAATAGTCATGAGTTGTTACCCCGCAAAGTGGTAGGAACTTTTTACGAGGCTCGCCACGGCCAAACGGTCCGTGCATGGAGGGGCGTGCTTAATTGAAGTATGAAACAAGCCGTACGGCTCGGTATTGGACCGAAGTACAGTAACGAGAAGAAAATTAAGGACGACCTCGGGCCTAGAGTGAGACGCCCGCCAGTAACGGACGGAGAGCATAGCCAGGGACTGGCCACCCTACATTGCTACTACCTCCGCCAATGTCGCCCTCGTGGTTAATATAGAGCACCGTTTGCTGCTTTCCGTGCAGCTTTAGGAGGTGACCTTTCTCCTGTCCTGGCCGGAGAGGGAAAGTAAAGTTGTAATAGACATGAGAGGCTACCTCTCGAGCGGTTGTGCTTTAAACGCGGCTCTCCACTGCCAAACGGACGACAGGTTGGAGAGAGCGTGCTTGATTGAAAGTATCCGTGCGGCGCCAAAACGAGTATTGGCCTGTGGCACAGGTAAGACAAAAATGCTGATGCCGGCCAAGCAGAGCCCAGCTGCATAGCAAGCAAGCGCCCCAGTAAATAAGCGATCCAGCTATTGGAAATCAAGTTAAAGGACCGACAGATCTCATCTTGCTGTTGCTTGTCGTGTCTTCTTTTCTTCATCCAACGCTCTAAGGTAGCCATCGAATCTCTCATGATGCGTCAATTTGCGCACTTCTCTTCCGACCTGGCTGGCCCAAGCCTGTCCTCCAACCAACAGAGCAGACTGTGTAATAAGGTCAACATATGATGAACGAAGAATGAACGCAATATTGAGCTGGAGATCTCCCCCCTCACGTTCTAAATCGTTAGATATCAGCCAATTAGACATGGAATTCATCATTATTGAATTAAGGTGATCAAAGTTTTTCCGATAAAACTCGTTTCTCGGCAGTCGAATCAACGCATCGAAAAAGCAATGATTTATAACATCATCTTCAAGCGACTTATCTTTGTCAATCAAATCATCCCACACATGTGATATTTTCATCACAATAAGAAGAAAGTCGACGGCAGAAGCATTGCCTTTTACCCATTTTCTAAGCTGCTCTTCTTTTATATACATCGACGACTCCATAGTAAAATGGGGCGCCTGGCAAGGCGCCCCTGATACACCAATAATTATTTATTGGTCAATATTAATATACCCTTCATTCAGCATGTCTTCAAGGAGACTTTCGTTATAAGCGACCCCTTTCAGGACGATATGTTGATCTGCCAGGTTGGCATCATACCCATGTTCAAAGGCACCCGACGTGCTGATATGAATGACGGTTCCCCCCTGTCCATCATCCTCCATACGGAGATAAGAACTGATATCACTATCACTGTCACGCTCTTGCAGCAGATCCGACAAGTCAATAACATCTCCGTCATTAGAGTCGAAGTCTACGATAGTGTCAGTAAAAGCATCACCAGCTTCACCTTGGTCGCCAAGCTTCCATACAAAGGTATCTGCTCCGAGCCCCCCAAAGAGAGTATCGTTCCCCTCTCCTCCCCTGAGGGTGTCATTTCCAGCACCACCGATCAGAATATCATCACCTGCCCCACCATAAAGGTCATTATTCCCTGGTGTTGCCGATTGCTGAGGTTGCGCCAGTTCCTCCCAATTCTCTCTAATGTACGCAATGACCTGCTCTTCAGTAGGCAAGTTTCCATTATTACCCAGGTCTTCATTCCAGCGCAGGTACTCAATTAAGCCAAGGTAACCCATGCCATCATGATCACCAGCAGCAAAGTGCTCGCCCTCTCCGTTGGTCCAAGAGAGATGATCGGAATTGACGGTATCGCCAAACAGAATGTCGTTACCGTCTCCTCCGCGGAGCACATCATCGCCAAGGTCAGAAAGCTCATTACTCTCAGAGCCACCTTGGAGAGCAGCCTGCAGTTGCTCAGCTGTCTGAACTATATCAGGCATTCCAACTGGGGCAGTGACTTGGCTGTCGCTGCTATACAGACCACCATCATTGAAGGTCTCGGTTCCCTCACCGATAATATCGGTGTTATCGAAGAAACGCAGGTAGTTCTCAGAAACGTCATGCCCCATGCCAATACCATAGACCGAACTGATGTCACTCAGCTCAGCGAACGCCTGAATGGATGCATACAGAGTCGCATAGTCCGTAGAACTTCCCGGACCCTGTAAATTGCCGTTCTGATCATAATAGTACGTCGGATCACCATCCGTCAGGAAATAGTTGACATTCTTGAAGTCGCCTGAATCCGGCTGACCTGCCTGGCTATTGAACCATGCAACAGACTCTTGGAAGGCTGCCATATAATTGGTCCCCCCTCCTGCCTGGAGGGCATCAATAGCATCCAACAGATCTTGGATGTTATCACTGTTGAGATTATTTAACTCGACAGAAGAGGTAGCATGACTCGAAAATGGCACAAGCTGAACATTAACAGTACCATCGTGTTTTTCAAGCTGACCAGCCAGATTAACGAGAGCCTGTTTCGTCAACTCCATCAATGTTAGGCCTGGCGTACCGGACGAAACATTCATGCTGCCAGAAATATCGACAATGATTGACACATTGTAGTTTTGTCCCGGCTGAATGATAGTTTTACCTCCACCGACGTCACCGATAAGAACATCGTCACCGCCACCCGATTCGAATGTAGTATCGCTATTCCCTCCAACATAAAGCTGGTCAGGCTCAGGAGCCTCGACACTCATGCTGCCGTCAGCAGTGTCGCCATCACCATCGATACCCTGCAGAGGCAGTTCAAGTTCAATATCTGTAGCCGTTCCCCCTTGAACGAAGCTAAAGTTGCCCAAGTTGAAATTGGATCCTTGACCAGCCCCTTTTACCTCAAGCGCCTCGAAAGGTATCTCGCTGCTCACCTCGAAAACATAACCTGCCTTCATGCCAACTAAAGTTACGCTACCTCCCGCTTCTACGATACCAATTTCGGAGGTAATGTCAGCGCCATTACTGTCGAATACACGTATGCAACCAGCTGTGAGCGGAATAACCTCCCCACCCTCCGGAGTTCCAACTATTCCCCCGTTATTCTCAATAGAGGTTGCAGTGACTCCCGTGAACGCTGTCAGGGTCATGCTAGTAGAGGGATTATTACCGCCACCGCCACCAACTCTCGTGACTTCTTGGGCATACCGAGAAACTCCAAGGTTGGTATCCCAAGCAGCAGCATTGTCCGCCCCATCAACATTCAGCCCGCTCACGAAGTCAAAGCGAACAACCTCATCTTTAGCTATAGACTGGCCCTGCCCTATCCCTATTTGTCGGCCAGCGCTATTGTTTACAGTACTCCCTGAAATGGTAGAGACAACAACATCATTATTATCTATCCCATCATTGACATTAAAGCCATACACCGCCGTATTACTGCCACCTACACCATCCTCAGTTGTGGAGACCTGGAATTCAGTACCATTGAGGATAGTTCCAAACACTTCGATGTCGTAGGTATCGCTCTCGGAGTTCAAGGTAATTTTGAAACCAAGTTCTCCATCGGCAGTCTTAGCCAGCAGCACCGACTGATCGCCATCATCATAACTATAGTAAAGGGGCTCACCATCCAGGAAGAGTGAGTTACCTTCACGATCAGTCGCAGGGCTCCCTTCCTCAACGGTGAAAATGACATTACCAACACCATCAGCCCCGGCAACTGCAGCGAAGTTGATGTTACCGGAAAAGCCGTCTTCTAGTTGAGCGGTATCGGGAGTGAAGTTGCTAGGCATATCATCGTCGACGGTCACGTCTACCGTGCCCGGGTCGGACGCGGTGCCGTCACTGTCAATGGCGATGACTTCGATGCCGCTGAGGGTCAGTTCGTCCAGATCCTTTCCGTGCGGCAGGTTGCTCAGCAGTTCGACCATCACGCTGACGCTGCCGCTGTTCCCCGCGGCAATGGTGCCGCCGCTCAGGCTCAGCTTGAGCACGTCCTCGCCGTCGAGACGCCCAATCAGGTCGCCGTCGA
>NZ_FNVC01000019.1:0-99412 GCF_900108215.1 Billgrantia desiderata
GAAGCGTCCACTGGAAGCGCTGGATGGTTGGATACGTCGCCGACTGCGCTGCGTGATCTGGCGGCAGTGGAAGCGCCCGCGGACCCGGCGTCGTAAGCTCTTGGCGCTGGGGCTGGACGACTATCGGGCGTGGAAGTCAGCGGGAAATGGGCGAGGCGCCTGGTGGAACGCCGGGGCCTCGCACATGAATCAGGCCCTGCCAAGGAAGTGGTTTGATGGACTGGGCCTGATCTCGGTACTCGATACGGTAAGAGGGCTTAGCCGTTCTTCATGAACCGCCGTATACCGAACGGTACGTACGGTGGTGTGGGAGGGCGCCGGGGGTGACCCCGGCCCCTACCCGATCGCCATACCTCGCTTCCTCGCGTGCGCCGACATGGCTGCTAGAATGGTCGTTCGTCCGCTACCGATCGATTTTGCCTCATGCATGCCACCTCCCGCCCCATCGCGACCAACCAGAGCGGCCCCCACCGGGATGTCGAGAAGCGCGTCGACCGCGCCCTGCGTCATCCGCTGCGCAAGCCCGTGGCCGAGCACACGCGGGCGGCGTTCGAGCGGGCGCGTGAGTGGTATCAGCGACAAGCCGGGGATGGCCAGCACCCGTTGATTCTCGATGCCGGCTGCGGGGTGGGGGTTTCCACTCGCGAGCTGGCCCGGCAGTTCGACGACCATCTGGTGATCGGCGTGGATCGCAGCGCCGACCGGCTGTCCCGCGAGCACGGCGAGGTGGGCGACAATGCCCTCCTGGTGCGTGCCGACCTGGTGGACTTCTGGCGTCTGGCCCTGGCCGCCGGCTGGCAGCCGGTGCGGCATTATCTGCTCTATCCCAACCCCTACCCCAAGTCGGTGCATCTCAAGCAGCGCTGGCATGGGCACCCTGTGCTGCCGACGATCCTGGCCCTCGGCGGCCGGCTGGAGCTGCGCTCCAACTGGCGCCTCTACGTCGAGGAGTTCGCCCTGGCGCTGACGCGAGCGACCGGTACGGCCGCTGCGGTAGAGCCATACGACCCCGGCACTGGGTACCTCACGCCTTTTGAACGAAAATACCACGCCAGCGGTCAGTCACTCTGGCGTCTGGTCGCCGAGCTGCCCCATGCTCCCGAGCTGGTACCCTGCGATACGGAGAGAAGCTGATGGCATTCGTGTACCTGGCTCTGGCCATCGTTGCCGAGGTCGTGGCAACCAGTGCGCTCAAGGCGACCCACGGCTTCACGCGCCTCGTTCCCAGCCTGGTGGTGGTGGTCGGCTATGCGATTGCCTTCTACATGCTGTCGCTGGTGCTGCGTACCATTCCGGTGGGCATCGCCTACGCCATCTGGGCCGGCCTGGGTATCGTGCTGGTGGCCCTGGTGGGTATCGTGGTGTACGGGCAGCGCCCCGACCTGCCGGCGGTGCTCGGTATCGCTCTGATCGTTGCCGGCGTGGTGGTGATCCAGCTGTTTTCACGAGTTTCCCACTGACTGCGTCACGTGGGTCTTAGATGGACGTTCGACCAATGGTGAGAGCTGTTGCCAGGCTTGGCTGCCTGCTTCTGTTGTGCGGTTCGATGCTGCCGGTGGTGGCGCTCGGATCGGGTTTTGCCGAACTTGGAAAGATGACCGAGAGCGGCTTTCGTATCAGTGCCGAAGCGCGCCTGCTGGGCGACGGTGGGCGTGACGGCGTCCTGCTCGGCGCCATCGAGCCGCAGAGTCAGCTGTCGCCGGCCTCGGTGTCCAAGGCCTACCTGGCGGCGGCCGCGCTCGACCGCTGGGGGCCTCAGCACCGCTTTGCCACCCGGCTGGTCAGCACCGCTGAGCTCGACGCCGACGGCGTGCTGCGCGGCGACCTGATTCTCGACGGCGGCGGCGACCCCGGGCTCTCCAGCGAGGACCTGTGGCGGCTGACCCAGCGGCTGCATCAGGCCGGTGTGCGCGAGGTCGACGGGCGCCTGGTGGTCAGCCAGTGGCGCTTCGGCCCGGTGGAGTGCATCACCACCGATCGCTGCGAGGCGCACTCGCGCACCGGCAACAGCTACAGCGCGCTGCTCTCGTCGGCTGGGGTCAACCACGGCAACTGGTGCGTCAACGTCGCGCCGGGGGCAGCGGCGGGCGAGCCGGCCCGCATCACCAGCTGCGACAGTCAGGGGCTGATCCTGGAGGTCGACAACCGGATCGAGACGCGCCCGCCCAACAGCGGCACCGAGTTCAGCGCCGAGCGCGTGACCCGCGAAGAGGGCGACGTAATGCTGCTGCGCGGCCAGATTTCGCTCAACGCCTCGCCCCGGGACGTCTACCGGGCCAGCGGCGATCCCGCCCGCCAGACCGCCCGCACGCTGATGGCCATGCTCGAGCAGGCCGGTATCGGCGTGGGCGGGGGCTACGTGACCAGCATCGAGCAGCCTGCCGCTTCCGCGCGTACGCTGGCACAGGTGGAGAGCAGGCCGCTGCAGGAACTGCTGCTGCATGTGATGAACTACTCCAACAACTTCATGGCCGACGTGCTGGCACTCAACCTGGTGGACACCCCGAGGGCGGACCTGCTCCAGGCCGGCGAGGCGATTCAGGATTACGTGGCCGGCCTGCCCGATCACGGCCCGGTGATCATGCTCAGCGGCAGCGGCCTGACCACGGAGAACCGCACCTCGGCCCACGGCAGCAACGTGCTGCTGGAGAGCATGTTCCACCGCTCGTCGCTGTTCCCGAGCTTCGTCGCCAGCTTCCAGTCGCCGGCCAACGGCGTGTCGCGCTTCATTCGCCGCGGCTCGCCGCTGTTCCAGGATCACATCATGCTCAAGACCGGCACCCTCAATCAGCCCTATGCCGTGCGTGCCGTTAGCGGCTACTTCCGTACCCGCTCGGGGCGCTGGGGCGTGTTCACGGTGATGGTCAACGGCACCTCGTCCACGCCCTGGCTCAACTGGGCGCAGGTGCTGGATCCGCTTTCCGAAGACCTGGCGCGCATGATCGAGGCGCACTGAAGCCGACCCAACCCGCAATTCAGGATGCGAGACGATGAAACCAGCACGAACCGGATGGCGGCATGTCATCGATGCCACGGGCTACTCGATCAAGGGGCTCAGGTTCGCCTTTCGCCATGAGACGGCCTTCCGCCAGGAGCTGGCTCTCTGTGTGGTACTGCTGCCGCTGGCCTGGTGGATCGGCTCGGGTCCGGTGGAGTGGATCCTGCTGGTGGGCAGTTGCCTGCTAGTACTCACCGTGGAGCTGATCAACAGCGCCATCGAGAGCGTGGTGGACCGCATCGGCACCGAGCATCATGAGCTGTCCGGTCGGGCCAAGGACATCGGCTCGGCGGCGGTGATGGTGGCGCTGATCGCCGCCGGTCTGACCTGGGGCCTGCTCGGCTGGCAGAAGTTCTTCGGCTGAAGGCCGTCGTGGGGGGTGCCGCCGCGTCGGCGCCTTCGCTATGCTGGGGGCAATTCCGCTGCGACAAGGCGTGTTGCCCATGGCCCTTCCCGCTGACTTCCTGCCCGTCGATGACACCCCGACCGCGCTCAGGCCCGCCCTGGAGAAAGCGTGGCAGCGCCTGAGCGAGAGCCTGGCCCGGGCCGACAACGTGGCCGAGATGACCGGCCAGGAGCCGCCATCGGAGAACTGGCTGGCGCTGGGGACGGAGCGTCGACGCCAGCTGGCGCGGGTCATCACCATTTCCGACTTCGCCCTCGACACCCTGGTGCGCTACCCCGAATGGCTGCTGCACCTGGATGCCGGCGGCGAGCTGGACGAGTCGCCGCAGGGCGAGACGCTCGCGGTCTGGCTCGCCGAACGGCTGGAGAGCGCCGAGGATGAGGCCGGCCTGCACGCCGTGCTGCGGCGCTTCCGCCGGGCGCGCATGCTGGGTATCGTGTGGCGAGACCTGGTACGGCCGGTGGATACCGACATGTGGGCCACCGCCGCTGCGGTGTCTCAACTGGCCGAGGTGTCGCTGGAAGGCGCCCTGGGCTGGCTCGAACGTCACTTCGAGTCGCGCTGGGGCCGCCCGGCGGCGCGCAGCGACGGCAGCGAGCAGCGCCTGGTGGTGCTGGGCATGGGCAAGTTCGGCGCCGGGGAGCTCAACCTCTCTTCCGATATCGACCTCATCTTCGCCTACCCCGAGCAGGGCGACACCCAGGGCGGGCGCACCTCCCTCGCGCATCAGGAGTACTTCACCAAGCTGGGGCAGAAGCTGATTGCTGCGCTGGATGCGGTCACCGCCGACGGCTTCGTCTTTCGCGTCGACATGCGCCTGCGTCCGCTGGGCGACGGCGGCCCCCTGGTGGGCAACTTCAGCTCGCTTGCCGCCTACTATCAGGATCAGGGGCGGGAGTGGGAGCGCTATGCCCTGCTCAAGGCGCGGCCGGTGGCCGGCGACCTGGAGGCCGGCAGCGAGCTGCTCGGCAACCTGCGTCCCTTCGTCTATCGCAAGTACCTCGATTTCGGCGCCATCGAGTCGCTGCGCGAGATGAAGGGCCTGATCAATCGCGAGGTGAAGCGGCGCGGCATGCAGGCCAACATCAAGCTCGGCCCCGGCGGCATTCGCGAGGTGGAGTTCGTGGTGCAGGCCTTCCAGCTGATTCGCGGCGGGCGCGACACCGAGCTGCAGGTCACCTCGCTGCGCACGGCGCTCGCACGTCTGCCGGCGCTGGGGCTGCTGCCGCAAGGCGTGGTCGACGAGCTCGAGCCCGACTACGTCTTCCTGCGCGACCTGGAGCATGCGCTGCAGGCGCTGGAAGACCGTCAGACCCAGAGCCTGCCCGACGACGATCTCGACCGTGAGCGCGTCGCCCTGGCGCTGAACATGGAAGACTGGCCGGCGCTGCTGGCGCGCCTGGAGGAGGTGCGCGGCCGGGTGCGAGGCCATTTCGATGCGGTGATCGCCGACCCCGAAGAGGAGCTCGAGGAGAACGGCGAGGCGACAGAGGAAGGCGGCCTGTCGCTGGACGACTGGCGGGCGCTGTGGTGCGGAGAGCTCGAGCCCCAGGAGGCCGAGGCAATGCTCGCCGAAGCGGGCTTCGCGGAGGCCGAGACGGCCCTGCGGCGCCTCGTCGGGCTGCGCCAGTCGCGCCAGGTGCAGGCCATGCAGCGCATCGGCTACGACCGCCTCGAAGCTCTGATGCCGCTGCTGCTCGATGCGGTAGCGGCAAGCGACGCGCCCGACACCGCCCTGGAGCGGGTGCTGCCGCTGATCGAATCGGTGCTGCGGCGTACCGCCTATCTGGCGCTGCTGCGGGAGAACCCCGAAGCGCTGAGTCATCTGATGGGGCTGTGCAGCGCCAGCCCCTGGATCGCCGAGCAGATGGCCCGCTACCCGATCCTGCTGGATGAGCTGCTGACCCCGGCCACCCTCTACACCCCCGCCGACAAGGAGCGCCTGGCCGATGAGCTGCGCCAGGCCCTGGGGCGCATTCCCGAGGACGACGAGGAGGCCCAGCTCGAGGCGCTGCGCGTGTTCAAGCACGCCCACGTGCTGCGCGTTGCCGCTTCCGACATCGCCGGCACCCGCCACCTGATGAAGGTCAGCGACTATCTCACCTACATTGCCGAGGTGCTGCTGGAGACGGTGCTGGCCATGGCCTGGCGCCACCTGGTGCGCAAGCACGGCTACCCGATGCGCCGCGACGGCTCCCGCGCCGGCGCCGAGCCCGAGTTCCTGATCGTCGGCTACGGCAAGCTGGGCGGCATCGAGCTGGGCTACGGCTCCGACCTCGACCTGGTGTTCATTCACGACGGCGACTCCCACGGCGAGACCGACGGCGTCCGACCCATCGATGCCTCGGTGTTCTTCACCCGCCTGGGCCAGCGCATCATCCACCTGCTCACCGCCGTGACCCCGGCCGGCACCCTCTACGAGGTCGACATGCGCCTGCGCCCCTCGGGCAACGCCGGGCTGCTGGTCACCACCCTCGACGCCTTCGGCGAGTACCAGCGCCGCGAGGCCTGGACCTGGGAGCATCAGGCGCTGGTGCGGGCGCGGGTAGTGGCAGGGCACCCACGCCTGGCCGCAGGCTTCGATGCGGTGCGCAGCGAGATTCTCGGCCGCGAGCGCGACCGCGAGGCGCTGCGCGAAGAGGTGGTCAAGATGCGTCACAAGATGCGCGAGCACCTGGGCGGCAAGAGCGAGGCGGGCCAGTTCGACCTCAAGCACGACCCCGGTGGCATGGTCGACATCGAGTTCCTGTGCCAGTTCGCGGTGCTCGCCATGGGCCACGAGACGCCGGAGCTGCTGCGCTGGAGCGACAACATGCGCATCCTGGAAACGCTGGAGAGCAGCGGGCGCCTGCCCGCCGAGGAGTGCCAGCGCCTGCGCGAGGCCTACCTGGCCCTGCGCAGCACCGCCCACCGGGCATCGCTGACCCGCGAGGCCGCCCGCGGGCGCGAGGCCGACTTCGAGGCGCACCGCCAAACCGTCATCGATGCCTGGCAGCGGCTGCTCGAAACGCAGGCGTGAGGCCGGGCATTTCCCCTCGTCACAGCAGAGAAGAAGCACCATGAACAAGGTCCTGGTACTGCACGGCCCCAACCTCAACCTGCTCGGCAGCCGTCAGCCGGAAGTCTATGGATATGAGACCCTGGACGACATCAACAACGCGCTCTACGAGAAGGCCGCCATCAACGGCTGGGATATCAAGGCGCTGCAGAGCAACCACGAAGGCGTGCTGATCGACGCCATCCACGCCGCCCGCGAGGACGGCACCGCGGCGATCGTCATCAACCCTGCCGCCTATACCCACACCTCGGTGGCCATCCTCGACGCCCTCAACGCCTTCGACGGCAAGGTGATCGAGGTGCACCTCTCCAACGTGCACAAGCGCGAGCGTTTCCGCCACCACTCCTATGTCTCGCTGCGCGCCGACGGCGTGGTCGCCGGCCTCGGCAGCCAGGGCTACCTGGCGGCGCTGGATGCGGTGATCAAGGCTGCCGCCAAAGCGTGAAGACCCAGACGTGAAGGTCCGGGCGTAAAGCCGCTCTGCCATTGATCTGCCACTGACGGAACGGGCTCGGCCACACAGGCCGGTCCGTTTCGTATCTTTTTGTAACAAGTAATTGGGATGCTGGAATATTAGCTACCCTGACATCAGGAGGATCAATAATAACTAGTGAGTGACGAGGGGAGAGGCATGGAAGACCCGGATACCATGGCGCCCGAGGAGCGGAAGAAGAAGGAGTTCAAGCTGTTCCTCTTCATCGCCATCCTGCTGTTTCCCATCCTGGCGATAGCCGTTGTCGGTGGCTTCGGCTTCTCGGTATGGATCTACCAGACCTTCACGGGCCCGCCCGGGCCGCCGAGCTGAGGGTCGCATGCACAAGGCGAACAATCCCAATACACGTCGCCAGTTCTTTCGCTCCCTCGGCGGTCATGGCCCGCTCCAGCGGCCACCCTGGACCGACCATGACTTCACCGATCGCTGCGTGCGCTGTGCGGCCTGTATCGAGACCTGCCCTGAGGGTGTGCTGTTCCATGGCGGCGGCGGCTATCCCGAGATCCGCTTCGACCAAGCGGGCTGCTCGCTATGCCGTGCCTGCGTCGAGGTCTGCGATGCAGGCGTGTTCGACACCCAGCGCCCCGCCTTTCCCTGGCGCGCCCGTATCGAGAGCCACTGCCTGGCGCTGGCCGACATTCACTGCCAGAGCTGCCAGGACGCCTGCGAGTGGCAGGCCATCGTCTTTTTCCCCCAGTTGGGGCGCCCGCCCAAGCCGCGCCTGAACGGCGAAGCCTGTACCGGCTGCGGTGCCTGCCAGGCCCTGTGCCCCAACCACGCCATCACAATGACAAGCGAGGAGATGGCCCATGCCGAATGAAACCCTCCACATCGCCAGTCTGCTGGTACATGTCCGGCCCGAGCACGCCCGGGAAGTGACGCGATGGCTGGCTGCCCAGCCCGAGAGCGAGGTCAGCGCCGAGGATCCCAGCGGCAAGCTGGTGGTGGTAGTGGAGAGTTTGCGCGAGGTGCGGATTCTCGAGCTGATCGATGCGATCCAGGTGCGGCCAGGCGTGCTGGGAGCGGCGCTGGTGTATCACCAGGTACTCGATCCAGCGTCTGCCGACGAACCCGCCGATCCCGTCTCATCCCAAGCCGCTGCAGAAGGAATGCCGACATGAAGATGACGCGTCGTGAATTCGCCAAGGCCAACGCAGTGGCCGTGGCGGCGGCCACTGCCGGTATGGCCATTCCGGCCGGCGCCACCAACCTCATCACCAACGCCGACTTGACGCGGCTGAACTGGAACAAGGCGCCCTGCCGCTTCTGTGGGGTGGGCTGCAGCGTCATGGTGGCCACCCAGGGCAACCGTATCGTGGCCACACACGGTGACATTCATTCGGAGGTCAACCGCGGGCTCAACTGCGTCAAGGGCTACTTCCTGTCCAAGATTCTCTACGGTCAGGACCGCCTGCAGCAGCCGCTGCTGCGCAAGCGCAACGGCGTTTACGACAAGCGCGGCGACTTCGAGCCGGTCTCCTGGGACGAAGCCCTCGACCTGATGGCCGACAAGTTCAAGAGTGCCATTCGCGAGCACGGACCCGAGAGCGTGGCGATGTTCGGCTCCGGCCAGTGGACCATCTGGGAAGGCTATGCCGCCAGCAAGCTGTTCAAGGCCGGGCTGCGCTCCAACAACATCGACCCCAATGCGCGGCACTGCATGGCCTCGGCGGTGTTCGCCTTCATGCGCGCTTTCGGCTCCGACGAGCCCATGGGCGTCTACGACGACATCGAGCACGCCAACGCCTTCGTGCTGTGGGGCTCCAACATGGCGGAGATGCACCCGATCCTCTGGACCCGGGTCACCGACCGGCGGCTCTCCTATCCGGAGACCCAGGTGGCGGTGCTCTCCACCTTTCAGCACCGCAGTTTCGATCTGGCCGACATCCCCATGGTGATGAAGCCCAACGCCGACGTGGTGATCCTCAACTACATCGCCAACCACATCATCCAGACCGACCGCGTCGACCGCGCTTTCGTCGAGAATCACACCAACTTCGTGCGTGCCGTAGATGACATCGGCTACGGCCTGCGCGACGAGCATCCGCTGCAGCAGGCGGCCGCCAACGCCGATAACCCCAACCGCTGGACGGAGATGAGCTTCGATGAATTCGCCGACCACGTTGCCGACTTCACCCTGGAACGGGCGGCACGGGAATCCGGGGTCTCCGAGAGCCGCCTGGAGCGGCTGGCCGAGCTCTATGCCGACCCCGACATCAAGGTCATGTCGTTCTGGACCATGGGGGTCAACCAGCACACCCGCGGCGTGTGGGTGAACAACCTCATCTACAACCTGCACCTGCTCACCGGCAAGATCTCCGAACCCGGCAACAGCCCCTTCTCGCTGACCGGCCAGCCCTCTGCCTGCGGCACCGCCCGCGAGGTGGGCACCTTCGCCCATCGCCTGCCGGCGGACCGGGTGGTCACCAACCCCGAGCATCGCCGCGAGGCGGAGCAGATCTGGAAGCTGCCCGAAGGCACCATTCCCGAACGCGTGGGCTTTCATGCCGTGGAGCAGAGCCGCAAGCTCAAGGACGGTGCGATCAAGGTCTACTGGACCCAGGTCAACAACAACATGCAGGCCGGGCCCAACACCCAGCAGGAGATCCTGCCGGGCTGGCGCAACGAGGAGGCCTTCGTCATCGTCTCCGACATCTACCCCACGGCCTCGGCGCAGGCCGCCGATCTGATCCTGCCGGCCGCCTCCTGGGTCGAGAAGGAGGGCGCCTTCGGCAACTCCGAGCGGCGTACCCAGTTCTTCCATCAGCTGGTCGAGGCTCCCGGGGAGGCGCGCTCCGACCTCTGGCAGCTGGTGGAGCTCGCCAAGCGGATCGACGTCGCCGACGTGTGGCCGAGCGAGCTGCTCGACAAGGCACCCGAGTATCGCGACAAGACGCTGTTCGAGCTGCTCTACGCCAACGGCCAGGTCGACAGCTACCCGCTCTCGGACATGGAGGAGGGCTACGCCAACCAGGAGGCCGAGGCGTTCGGCTTCTATATCCAGAAGGGGCTGTTCGAGGAGTACGCCCGCTTCGGCCGCGGCAAGGGCAAGGATCTCGACGCCTTCGACAACTACCACCAGAACCGCGGCAAGCGCTGGCCGGTGGTGGACGGCCAGGAGACCCTGTGGCGCTATCGCGAAGGCTACGACCCCTACGTGGAAGAGGGCCGGGGCGTGCAGTTCTACGCCAAGCCCGACGACCGTGCGCTGATCTTTGCCGTTCCCGACGAGCCGCCCCCCGAGTCGCCTGACGAGGAGTACCCCTACTGGCTCTCCACCGGGCGGGTGCTCGAACACTGGCACACCGGCTCCATGACCCGCCGCGTGCCGGAGCTGCACCGGGCGGTGCCGGCGGCGCTGCTCTACATGCACCCGGAGGATGCCCGTGAGGAGGGCATGCGGCGCGGCAGCGAGGTGAAGGTGATCAGTCGTCGTGGCGAGGTGCGCCTGCGGGTCGAGACCCGCGGCCGGGTGACCCCGCCGCGGGGCCTGGTCTACGTGCCCTTCTTCGATGCCAACCGGCTGATCAACAACGTGGTGCTGGACGCCACGGACCCGATCTCCAAGCAGACGGACTTCAAGAAGTGCGCGGTTCGTCTCGAACTGGTCAGCCTGGCCTGAGGCCGAGACAGAAGGAGAAATGCGATGAAATGGCTCACTATGCTCAGTCTGTCGCTGGTGCTGGTCGTTGCCGGCCTGGCAATCGCCGAAGAGCGCCGGGACGATTCGGCGCCGGACGGCCTGCGGCCGGGCGGCACCCTCAGCCAATCCCTGCCGGCGCCGCCGATGGCCGGCGAGCCCCGGGACGCCGGGCGCGAAGTGCTCAACTATCCGGAGCAGCCGCCGGTCATTCCCCACGGTATCCGCGATTATCAGATCGATACCCGAGCCAACCGCTGCCTGACCTGCCACAGTCGCGAGCATGCGGTCCAGGCCGGGGCTCCCATGGTCAGCGTCAGCCACTTCCGCGACCGCCACCAGCAGGTGCTGGCAGCGGTGTCGCCCGACCGCTACTTCTGCACCCAGTGCCATGTGCCGCAGACCGATGCCAGCCCCATCGTTTCCAATACCTTCCTCAACGTCGATGAGGTGCTGGGAGAAATGCTCCGGCAGCAGCGTGAGGGAGGTGGCCAATGAAGCGCTGGTTGATCACCTATTGGCGTATCCTGATGCGCCCCAGCATGCACTTCAGCCTGGGGTTCCTGACGCTTGGCGGCTTCATCGCCGGGATCTTCTTCTGGGGCGGCTTCAACACCGCGGTGGAGGCGACCAATACCCAGCAGTTCTGCATCTCCTGCCATGAGATGGAGCGCAATCCCTACCGCGAAATGCAGGGCAGGATCCACGACGTCAACCGCTCCGGGGTCGGCGCCCAGTGTGCCGACTGCCACGTGCCCCACGGCTGGACGCACAAGATGGCGCGCAAGATGGAGGCTTCAAAGGAGGTGTGGGGCTGGATCTTCGGCACCATTCGCACCGAGGAGCAGTTCGAGGACAAGCGGCGCGAGCTGGCGGAAAGGGAGTGGGCCAGGCTGGAGGCCAACGACTCGCTGGAGTGCCGCAACTGCCACGACTTCGAGTCCATGGACTTCACCCAGCAGAGCTCCCGGGCTGCACAGGCGCACTCCACCACCCTCGCCGAGGGGGAGGCCACTTGCATCACCTGCCACAAGGGCATTGCCCACGAGCTGCCCGACATGAGCGAGTTCTATCAGCATACCGCCACGGGGCTGCCCGGCATCGAATCCTGGGTCGCTCACCTGAAGCGGGATGTGCCGGTGCCGGGCTACCCGGAAAACTGAACGAGGGTGGGGCTTTAGCGTAACCGAGTCGGGTGCGCTGACGGTCAGCCTCAGCCGGCAGGCAGCAGCCCAAAGTTCTTGATCGCCCAGATCCCTACGCTCAGGGTCACGAAGGCGGACAGGGTGGCGACCATCAGCGTGGCGGCGCTGACGCCGGCCATGCCGTAGCGCTGGCCCAGCAGCGGGAAGACGCTGATCATGGGCGCGCAGGCAAACAGCAGCGCACCGGCCAGCAGCATGGGGTCCGCTTCCGGTATCAGCAGGAAGACGCCGAACACCGCTAGCGGGTGCAGGATCAGCTTGCCCGCCACGATCTGCCCTACGTCGTTCATCATGCCGCGCACCTGAAGACCGAACAGGGTGCCGCCGATGACGAACAGCGCCGCGGGGCCGGAGGCGTTTGCCAGCATGTCGACCGCCTGGGCCAGCGGTCGGGGCAGGGCGGTGTCGGTCACCGCCAGCAGCAGGCCCAGCGCCAGCCCTACCAGAATGGGGTTGCGTATCAGCCGCACGAGGGTCTTGCGCGCCGCTGTGACGATGCCAGCGCCGCGCTGGCGGCCCACTTCGGCGAGGATCAGCGCCATCGGGATGATCAGCAGGTTCTCGATCAGCATGTTCAGCGCCAGGAAAACCGCTGCCGGAGAGGCGCCCAGCACCATGGCCGCCACCGGGAAGCCGATGAAGCCGCTGTTGGAGGCGGACATGCCCAAGGCGTGAATGGCCGCCTCGCTGAGCGGCTTGCGCTGCAGGCCGAGGGTCAGCAGCAGGGCGAAGGCGAACACCGCCAGCGAGCCGAGACCATAGGCCAGTAGATAGTGAGGTCGCAGGACCTCGTCGAGGGGGTTCTGGGTCACCGCGCGGATCACCAGCGCCGGCAGGGCGAAGTAGAGCACGAAGGTGGTGACCCCCTGCATCTGCTCCCGATTCACCAGCCGCGTGCCCATGGCCAGGTAGCCGGCCCCGATCAACAGGAAGATCGGGGTGGTGATGGCGAGTATTTCCAGCATGCGCCCTTCCTGGCATGAGGTGGGTAGACGGCGTTTCGCCTTGCCACGCTCAACTGACGGTTTCGCGAATCTCGCGCGCCTTGCGCTGCAGCAGCGGCAGGTACTCGCGCATCAGAGTGTCGAGATCGACCCGAGCGGCGTTGGTGCTGATGTTGATGGCGCCGAGCAGCTTGCCGTTGGCATCGAAGGCCGGCACCGCCAGCGAGCGCAGCCCCGAGTCGAGCTCCTGGTCGGCGATGGCATAGCCCTGCTGGCGCACCTTGAGGATGCACTTCTTCAGCAGCGCCTTGTCGGTCACGGTCTTGTCGGTGTAGCGCTCGAGCGTGACCCGCTCGAGGAAGGCATCCAGCTCGGCGTCGGGCAGCTGAGCCAGCAGCGCTCGGCCCATGGAGGTGTGAGCCGCGGGCAGGCGGGTGCCCACCGAGAGGGTGATGGCCATCAGCCGATGGGGAGCGGAGGAGCGCGCCACGTAGGTAACGGCGTCGCCGTCGAGCACGCCCAGGGACGAGGATTCGCCGCTTTCTGCGGTGATGTCCTCCAGCACCTGCTGGATCACGCTACGATAGTTGTTGGCGGAGAGAAAGGCGTAGCCGAGCTGCAGCACCCGTGGGGCCAGCTCGAAGTAACGGCCCTGCTTCCTCACGTAGCCCAGCGCGTGCAGCGTGAGCAGGAAGCGCCGGGCGCGGGCGCGGTTCATGTCGGTGCGCGCCGCGACTTCGCTGAGCGTCATGCGCGGGTGCGCCTCGTCGAAGGCCAGGATGACCTCGAGGCCGCTGGCCAGGGCGGTCACGAAGTCGCGGTCGTCTGGGCTGAGAACCTCTTCCTCTGGTGTCATTGTCGTTCCGTTATCGTGAGTTGCTCCCGGGTCGCACCCAATCTAGCATAGTGTTCGAATCACGAACACTTGTTCGACTATAGGCTGAGCGATTGGCAAGACCAAGCCGTGAGTCCGAGCCCTGATTATCGGCAACATGATACCGGAGACATGATATGTCCGACGCCCTGCTTCAGCATCCCTTCATGAGCCAAATCGCGCTGAGCGAGTGCAGCGCCGAGGCCATGGTGGCAGGCATGTTGGCCTTCGAGCTGGCGCTGGCCGAGGTGCAGGAGGCGCGCGGCCTCCTGCCCGAAGGTGTGGCGGCGCAGATGCGCAAGGCACTCGAGGGACACGCCTTCGATATCTCGTCCATTGGCGCCGGCGTGGCCAGCGGCGGCAACGCAGCGATCCCCTTCGTCAAGCAGGCGCGCGCGGCGCTGCCCGCCGAGCTGCGGCGCCATTTTCACCTCGGCGCCACCAGCCAGGACGTGATCGACTCGGCGCTGATGCTGCTGCTCAAGCCGCGTCTGGCGGCGTTGGATACGCAGCTGCGGCGCTGTCGTAGCGCCGCGCTCGCTCTGATGCAGGCTCACGAGACCACGGTGATGGTAGGGCGCACCCTGATGCAGCAGGCGCTGCCGATAACCTTTGGCGTCAAGGTGGCGCACTGGGGCATCGGCCTGGAGCAGGCACGTTGTCGCCTCGCCACCCTCGAGCTGCCGGTGCAGTTCGGTGGTGCGGTGGCCGTTCACTCTGGTTTGGACGGGCCGGGTTTGGATGGACCGGGCTTGGACGGGCAGGGATCGGATGAAACCGATCCGGGCGGGCTGGGCCTGGAGCTGATGGATGCCCTGGCGCAGCGCCTCGAGCTGAGCGTCCCGGTGCTCCCCTGGCATACCGACCGTCAGCCGATCCACGCGTTGGCCACCGCGCTCGACGCCGTAGCCGGTGCCGCCGAGAAGCTGGCGCTGGATGTCGCCCTGCTGACCCAGACCGAAGTGGGCGAGGTGAGCGAGCCCGGCGGCGAAGGCATGGGCGAGTCCTCCTCCATGCCGCACAAGCGCAACCCGGTACGCTGCGCGCTGATTCGCGGCGCGGCGCGTCAGGTTCACGGCCATGTCTCGGTCATTCTGAACGCTCATGCCCAGCCGCTGGAGCGCGGCCTGGGCGAGTGGCACGCCGAGTGGACCCCGCTGCTCGACAGCGCGCTGCTGGTGGAGGGAGCCCTGGAGCAGGCCGCCGTGCTGCTCGAAGGGCTCGAGGTGCACCCCGAGGCCATGCGGCGCAACCTGGCGGCGACCGGTGGCGGCATCATGGCCGAGCCGGTATCGCGCCTGCTGGCGCCCACGCTGGGCCAGGAGGCGGCCAAGCGCATCAGCGCCGAGGCTGCCGAAACGGCCCGCCTGCAGGGCGTGGCCTATGCCGATGCGCTGCAGGCTCACCCTGAGCTGCAAGGGCAGGTGGAAGCGCAAGCGCTGCGTCAGGCAACCGATCCCGCCTTATACCTTGGTAGTAGCCAAGCTCAAGTGCGCCGCGCCGCTGCCTGGCTTCAGCGCGAATAACGACCTGAAAACCCGTCGGTTTCATTGAGCTCAACGAGGGGAGGCCTGGCCTCCCCTCGTTTTTTTCGTTCCTGACGAGTTTGACGGCCGAGCGACTTGGCGTTAATTTGTTCGCATCACAAAACAAAGTTCGTTATTCGAACTTTTTAACGAGAGCGTCCAGGAGAACACCATGGCCGAATTCCTGAGCCTCCGTGACGCGGTGGCCCGCTACGTCGAAGACGGCGCCACCGTGGCCATGGAGGGTTTCACCCACCTGATTCCGTTCGCCGCCGGTCACGAAGTGATCCGCCAGAAGAAGCGCAACCTCACCCTGATCCGCATGACGCCTGACCTGGTCTACGACCAGATGATCGGCGCCGGCTGCGCCAGGAAGGTGATCTTCTCCTGGGGTGGCAACCCCGGTGTGGGCTCGCTGCACCGCCTGCGCGACGCGGTCGAGAAGGGCTGGCCGCACAAGGTCGAGATCCTCGAGCACAGCCACGCCGCCATGGCCTGCGCCTTCGAGGCCGGCGCCGCCGGGCTGCCGCTGGCCGTGCTGCGCGGCTACGTGGGCAGCGAGCTGCCCAGCGTCAACGACCAGATCAAGTTCATCGAGTGTCCCTTCACCGGCGAGCGCCTGGCCGCGGTGCCGGCGGTGCGCCCGGACGTCTCCATCATCCACGCGCAGAAGGCCGACCGCGCCGGTAACGTGCTGGTGGAGGGCATCGTCGGCGTGCAGAAGGAGGCGGTGCTGGCGGCCAAGCAGAGCATCGTCACCGTCGAGGAGATCGTCGACGACCTGCGCGCCGAGCCGGACTATCACCCCAACGCCTGCATCATCCCGGGCTGGGCCATCAGCGCCATCGCCGTGGCCGAGAAGGGCTCGCTGCCCTCCTATGCCCACGGCTACTACCCGCGCAACAACGCCTTCTACAAGGAGTGGGACGGCATCGCCCGCGACCGCGACACCTTCACCCGGTGGATCGAAGAGAACGTCATGAAAGCAGGGGGGAACGCCTGATGAGTAGCGTCGATAAGTGCCTGGACTACACCTCGGCGGAGATGATGACCGTCACCGCGGCCCGCGCGCTGGAGAACGGCATGACCTGCTTCGTCGGCATCGGTCTGCCCAGTGAGGCGGCCAACCTGGCGCGCCTGACCCACGCACCGGACGTGGTGCTGATCTACGAATCCGGCACCCTGCAGACCAAGCCCGACGTGCTGCCGCTCTCCATCGGCGACGGCGAGCTGGCCGAGACCGCGCTCACCACCGTTTCCGTGCCGGAGATGTTTCGCTACTGGTTGCAGGGCGGCAAGATCGACGTGGGCTTTCTCGGTACCGCTCAGATCGACCGCTACTGCAACCTCAACACCACCCTGATCGGCGACTACCGCGAGCCCAAGGTGCGCCTGCCGGGCGGCGGCGGTGCGCCGGAAATCGCGACGAACGCGGGTGAGGTATTCATCACCCTGAAGCACTCCAAGCGCGCCTTCGTCGACCGGGTCGACTTCGTCACCACCCTGGGCTTCGGCCGTGACGGCAAGGGCCGCGACGGCGTGCCCAACATCGGCAAGGGGCCCACGCGGGTCATCACCGACCTGTGCGTGATGAAGCCCGACCCCGAGACCAAGGAGCTGGTGGTGGTTTCGCTGCACCCGGGCGTGAGCCGCGAAGAGGTGATCGAGGCCACCGGCTGGGAGATCCGCTTCGCCGAGACGCTGGAAAGCACGCCGGAGCCCTCGGCCCGCGAGCTCGAGGTCCTGCGCGAGCTCAAAGACAGGACCGCCCGTGCCCATGCCGGTGCGTAATTCGCGCCAGAACGGCCTGCGCTTGGCCATACGGCGTTGAGAGGCAGCTCAAAATGCTCATTTACCCATTCGTAAACTCCGCTTTTGGACTCGCGACATCCATGTCGCTCGCTCTTCGAGCAGCGGAGCTGCCCAAATCAGCAATCCTTGCCGATTTGTCGCTGTCTCTCGCCTTGTCTGGCCATCGCTCGACGCGTTCTGGCATCGAATTAAGGAGATATTTAAATGACTGACGTATTCCTTTGCCATCCGCGGCGCACCGCCATCGGCCGCTTCGGCGGCACCCTGGCCAGCGTACGCCCCGACGATTTCGCCGCCACCATCTTCAAGGCGGTACTGGCCGAGGCTCCGGATCTCGACCCGGCCGCCATCGAAGAGGTCTTCATGGGCTGCGCCAACCAGGCCGGTGAGGACAACCGCAACGTGGCGCGCATGTCCTCCCTGCTGGCGGGCCTGCCCACCTCGGTGCCCGGCACCACCATGAACCGCCTGTGCGGCTCCGGCATGGACGCGGTGGGCACCGCCTTCCGCGCCATTAAGGCCGGCGAGATGGAGCTGGCCCTGGCCGGCGGCGTGGAATCCATGTCCCGTGCGCCCTACGTGCTGGGCAAGGCCGACAGCCCCTTCTCCCGCGGCCAGAAGATCGAGGACACCACCATCGGCTGGCGCTTCGTCAATCCGCTGATGAAGAAGGCCTACGGCATCGACTCCATGCCGGAGACCGCCGAGAACGTGGCCGAACAGTTCAACATCTCCCGTGAGGACCAGGACGCCTTCGCCCTGCGCTCCCAGCAGAAGGCCGCCGCCGCGCAGAAGGCGGGTCGCTTCGCCATCGAGATCACACCCATCGAGATCCCCCGGCGCAAGCAGGAGCCGCTGGTATTCGATACCGACGAGCACCCGCGCGAGACCACCCTGGAGAAGCTGGCCGGGCTGCCGACGCCGTTCCGCGAGGGTGGCAGCATCACCGCCGGCAACGCCTCCGGCGTCAACGACGGCGCCGCCGCCATGCTGGTGGCAAGCCGGGCCGCGGTGGAGCAACATGGCCTCAAGCCCATGGCCCGCATCATCGGCATGGCCACGGCCGGCGTCGAGCCGCGCATCATGGGCTACGGCCCGGTGCCGGCGGTGCGCAAGCTGCTCGAGCGCACCGGCGTGACCATGGACGAGATCGACATCTTCGAGTTCAACGAGGCCTTCGCCGCCCAGGCACTCGCCTGCACGCGGGACCTGGGGCTCGCCGACGACGACCCGCGGGTCAACCCCAACGGCGGAGCTATTGCCCTGGGCCACCCGCTGGGCATGTCCGGCGCCCGCCTGCTGCTCACTGCCGCTCACGAGCTGCAGCGCACCGGCAAGCGCTACGCGCTGTGCACCATGTGCGTGGGCGTGGGGCAGGGTATCGCTACCCTGATCGAAAAGGTCTAAGCGAGACTGAGATTGGAACCAGGCCGGCGGTGAGGAACTGCCGGCTTTTCCCGTTGCACTGCAGGGAGAAGGAACATGGCATTTCTGAACGTCGACGGCCGCAGCGTCGCCTATCACCTGCTCGGCCCCGAGGCGCTGCCGCTGGTGGTGCTGGCGCATCCGCTGGGCATGAGCCAGGCGGTGTGGGACGAGCTGCTGCCGGCGCTGCTGCCACGCTACCGCGTGCTCACCTGGGACCTGCCCGGCCACGGGGCCAGCCAGGCCTGGCCGGCCGAAGGCGGCGAGATCACTCCGGCGGCGCTGGCCCGCGATGCGCTGGCGCTGGTCGAACATGCCGGTGCCTCGCGCTTCCACTTCGTCGGTACTTCCATCGGCGGCGTGGTCGGCCAGCAGCTGATCAGTGAGCACGCCGAGCGGCTCTACTCCGTCACCCTGACCAATACCGGCGCGGTGATCGGCAATGCCGAACTGTGGAGCACCCGCGCCGAGCGCATTCGTCAGGAAGGCCTGGCGGCCATGGCCGAGGAGATCGTGCCGCGCTGGTTCGCGCCGGCCTGCTTCGAGGCCGAACCGGCCCTCAAGGCCGGCTGGTGCACCCAGATGGGCCGCGGCGACGATGAATCCTACGCCCGCCTGTGCGAGATGCTCGGCCGTACCGACTTCCGCGGCAAGCTGCAAGGCCCGCTCGCCGAGCATCCGGGCATCGGCGTGCACCTGCTCGGCGGCAGCGCCGACGTGGCCACGCCGCCGGAGACCCTGCAGGCCCTGGCCGCCGAGTGTGGGGGGGCGCCGCTGGAGATCCTCGAAGGCATTGCCCACGTGCCCTCGGTGGAGGCGCCTGCCGCCATGGCCAAGCGGCTGCTGCTGTGGATGGCCAGCGAGCGTGAGGACGTCGGCGAGCATGGCGTGAGCTATGCCGATGGGCTCGAGACCCGCAAGCAGGTGCTCGGCGAGGAACACGTCGCCCGCGCCAGTCGGAACGCCAACAGCCTCGACGCCCCCTTCCAGCAGATGATCACCCGGCTGGCCTGGGGCGAGCTGTGGAGCAACGACGACCTCACCCGCCGCGAGCGCAGCCTGATCACCACCGGCATCCTCGCCGCCCTGGGCCGCGAGGAGCTCACGCTGCACCTCAAGACCGCCAAGCGCATCGGCCTCTCCGAAGCGGAACTGCGCCAGGTACTGATGCACGTGGCGATCTACGCCGGGGTACCGGCGGCGAACCATGCGTTTGCGTTGGCCAAGGAGCTGGGCTGGGGCGAGGAGCTGGGCTGATTCGCCGTATCACAGTGGTCTGGTGATACGGCGGAGAAGCCTGGGAACCTCTCGCCTTGCGCATGGTCCCATATTGGGACATCATTGGCGTTATGAGGATCATCGCCATCAAGTATCTGCGTGACTTTTGGCGGCAACACCCCGATGCCAAGGCGTCATTGGAAGCCTGGGTCGATGAGGTGAAGCATGCTGAATGGAAAGATGCGCATGACATCAAAGCCAAGTACCGCAGCGCCAGCCCTGTGGGCAACAAGCGTGTGGTGTTCAACATCAAGGGTAACGACTATCGACTGATCGTCGCTGTTGCCTACCGATTTGGCGCGGTCTACATCAAGTTCATCGGCACACACGTGGAATATGACAAAGTCGATGCCGAAACCGTAGAGATGGAGTAACCCATGGATATTCGCCCCATTCGTACCGAGGACGATTATCAGGCCGCCCTGCGGGAAATTTCTGGCTATTTCGATAATGAGCCGGAGCCCGGCACCGAGGAGGGCGACCGCTTCGAGATCCTCCTGACGCTGATCGAGGCCTTTGAAGCCAAGCACTTCCCCGTGGACCTGCCGGATCCCATTGAGGCCATCAAGTTTCGCATGGAACAGCAGGGGCTCACGCCCAAGGATCTCGAGCCCGCTCTTGGTCGTCGTAATCGCGTCTATGAGATCCTGAATGGCAAGCGGAACCTGACCCTCGCCATGGTCTGGAAACTACACGACATGTTCGGTATTCCTGCCGAGAGCCTGATCAAGCCACCTCACCATGCCTGATACTCCTGATACTTACTTGGGTATCGGCCACCTTTCGGCGTAGAGAGCAGCCCTAGACTTTCGTTAGAGTGCTAATAAGCTGTGCCCCATGGCATGATCCGAACCGGCCTTTGGCCGGTTTCGGCTTTATGGGCGTAGCAGAAGGGATCAGGAGAGCAGGGTATGACTCAGGACACCACCACCCCGCCGCCGAGCGAGCTGCGTCAGGCCTTGCTGGCCTATGGCCTGCTGTGGTGCCTGGGGCTCTATCTGCGCCTCACGGTGCTGGTGGTGCCGCCGCTGATCCCCCAGCTCAAGGCGGTGCTGGGCTTTACCAGCAGCGAGGTGGCGATCGCCACCAGCCTGCCGCTGGTCACCCTGGCCTTCGGCGCCCTGCTGGCCGGCTGGCTGCTGGCCCGGGTCGGAACGCTGCCCAGCATGCTGCTGGGGCTCGCCGTCATGGCGCTGGGCAGTGCGCTGCGTAGCCTGCCCGAGGGCTTTACCGCCTTCATGCTGGCCACCGTGCTGATGGGGGTGGGGATCGCCTTCATGCAAACGGCGATGCCGGTACTCGCCAAGCTGTGGGCGCCCGGTCGCATCGGCCGCGCCTCGGCGGTTTACACCAACGGCCTGCTGGTGGGCGAGCTGCTGGCGGCGGGCGCCACCGGCCCCCTGGCCGCGGCCTGGCTCGGTGCCCACTGGCAGTGGGCCTTCGCCCTGTGGGTAGCGCCGGTGCCGCTGCTGATGCTGGTATTGATCGTCGGCTGCCGGCAGCTTCCGGCCATGGCGAATGGCTCCCGTAGCGCCAGCCTGACCCTGCCCAACGTGCGCGACGGCCGCACGTGGCGCCTGGTGGCCCTGCTCGGCGCGGCGGCGGCGCTCTACTTCACCGGCAACGTCTTCCTGCCGCCGCTGCTCGAGGCGAGTGCGCGCCTCGAACTGCTGGCGCCCAGCCTCACGGCGCTCAATGGCGCCCAGATGTTCTCATCGGCGCTGCTGATCCTCTACGCCGACCGGCTGATGGGGCGGCCCCGGCCGCTGATCGGCATCACCGCCCTGGCGCTGCTGGCCCTGCCGCTGATGCTGTGGCTGCCGGGCGGCCACGTGGTGTGGGCAGCGGGCGTGTTCGGCTTCTTCACCAGTGCGCTGTTCATCTTCGTGCTGGCGCTGCCGGCCTGGCTGGTTCGCCTCGAGGCGCTGCCGCGGCTGATGGCCGGCATGCTGTTCTTCGGGTACCTTCTGGTATTCGGCATCACCGTGATCGGCGGCTGGCTCAACGATCTCTCGGGAACCGTGGCGTTGGCCTTCCTGCCGACCCTGTTGATCAGCCTGGTCGCCATGGTCGTCACCCCGCGGCTGCTCGCCTCACGCCAGTAGGAAAACCCCATGCTCAACGCCCGTATCAAGCTGCGCCATCTGCAGGCCTTCCTCGAGGTGGCCCGCCAGCGCAGCTTCGCCCGGGCCGCCGAGCGGCTGGCGATCACCCAGCCGGGCATCTCCAAGACTATTCGCGAGCTGGAAGAGAGCCTCGGTGCTTCGCTGTTCGAACGCACGCCCCAGGGCGTGGCGCTGACCCAGGCGGGCCTGACCCTGCTGCGCCATGCCGGGCCGGCCATGCGCGCGCTGGAAGAGGGCGTGGCGGCGGTGGGCGACGTGCACCTGGGCGCTCACGACCTGCGCGTGGGGGCGCTCTCCACGGTGGAGAGCCGGCTGCTGCCCGAGGCCATCCGCCGCTGGCACGCCGCGCCCGGCGGGCAGAACGCGGTGGGCGTCAATGTGGTAGTCGGCGCCAGTGCCTTCCTGCTCTCGCGCCTGCGCCGCGGCGAGCTGGATCTGGTGGTAGGGCGCATGACCGAGGCCCGCGAGATCCGCGACCTGGCCTTCGAGCATCTCTACTACGAGCCGCTGCTGCTGTGCGTGCGCCGCGGCCACCCACTGGCCGGCATCGCGCCGCTGGAAGCCGCTCGGCTGGGCGAATTCCCCTGGGTGCTGCCGCCTCTGCAGACCACCCTGCGCCAGCAGGTCGACAGCTTCTGCGTGCGCCACTCGCTGACGCTGATGAGCCAACGGCTGGAGACGCTCTCGCTGCCGATCAGCCGTCACTACACTCTGGAGAGCGATGCCATCTGGGTCGTGCCCGAAGAGGCCGTGGCCGAAGACCTGGCGGCGGGGCGGCTGTGTCGCCTCGGCATCGAGCTTGAACCCCGCGGCGGCTCCGTGGGGCTGTGCTACAACGCCAGCATGCAGCCCTCGCTGGCGCTGGAAGCTTTCTGCGAAGTACTGCGCGAAGTGAGCGCCGAGCGCGGCACCGGGAGCAATTGAAAATAGCTCCATAGCGGCAGTGCAGCATAACCCAGCGGTTATGAGGGGTGCCCGAGTCGTCAATTGGCGGGCCTTTGGCGAGAGGCCACACTGGGCGAGACAAGACCACTCTCCCCAAGAGACGACACGCCATGCAAGATCACAACAAGCGCTTCGTAGAGCGCGACCGTAACTGGCACCCCCCGGCCTACGCCCCCGGCTACAAGACCAGCGTGCCCCGCTCGCCGCAGCAGGCCCTGGCCAGCATGCAGCAAGCCACCGCTTCCGAACTCACCGGCCCCGACTTCCGCCACCTGCGCATGGGCCCCCACGACAACGACCTGCTGCTCAACTTCCGCGAAGACCCGTCGCTTTCGGGCGCGGCCGGCCTGCCGGTGGGTGAGCGCATCATCATGTTCGGCCGCGTGATCGACCAGTTCGGCAAGCCGGTGCCGCACACCCTGGTCGAGATGTGGCAGGCCAACGCCGGCGGGCGCTACCGTCACAAGAACGACCGTTACCTCGCCCCGCTCGACCCCGGCTTCGGCGGCGTGGGCCGTACCCTCACCGACGAGCAGGGCTGGTACCGCTTCCGCACCATCAAGCCCGGCCCGTACCCCTGGCCCAACGACCCCAACAGCTGGCGCCCCTCGCACATCCACGTCTCGGTGATGGGCCCCTCGATCTCCACCCGCCTGATCACCCAGATGTACTTCGAGGGCGATCCGCTGATTCCGCTGTGCCCCATCGTCCACACCATCAAGGACCCGGCCGCGGTCGAGACCATGATCGGACGCCTCGACATGGCACGCAGCAAGCCCATGGACTGCCTGGCCTACCGCTTCGACCTGGTGGTACGCGGCGAGCTGCAGACCTATTTCGAAAATCAGTAAGCGGGTTCGAGAATCAGTGAGGGAAATCACATGAAACAGCCAAACAGCGTCCCCACCAGCGAGCTGATGCTGCGCGAGACCGCCTCCCAGACCGCCGGGCCCTACGTACACATCGGCCTGGCCCTGGCCGCCGCGGGCAACCCTACCCGCGACGAAGAGATCTGGAACGAGATGGCCAAACCCGGCGCCGAGGGCGAACACATCGAAATCGTCGGCACCGTGATCGATGGCAACGGCGACCTGGTGCGCGACGCCTTCCTCGAAGCCTGGCAGGCCGACGCCAACGGCGTCTACCAGCCAGAGTTCGACCTGAAAAAGCCGTTCAACAGCTTCGGGCGCACCGCCACCACCTTCGACCACGGCAGCGAATGGACGCTCAAGACCGTCAAGCCCGGCTCGGTGGCCCACCCCAACGGCCAGCTCATGGCGCCGCACATCAACCTGGCGATCTTCGCCCGCGGCATCAACATCCAGCTGCAGACCCGCCTCTACTTCGAGGACGAAGCCGAGGCCAACGCCGCCTGCCCGGTGCTATCGCGCATCGAATCGCCGACCCGCCGCCAGACCCTCATCGCCAAGCGCGAAGAGGCCGACGGCAAGGTGCGCTACCGCCTCGACATCAGGCTGCAGGGCGAAGGCGAGACGGTGTTCTTCGATTTTTGATTCGCCACTACCGCAGCAAATCTGGCCGAAGAGGGCCGCAAGACACCGAGAGCCGGCGCATGTGCCGGCTCTCGGTTTTTTTGGCTATTGGTATGACGCAGGTCATGCGACTAAAGGCGAATGGGTTAGACCAAAGTCTAAATTTCGGGTATTCTGTTAGCATCCTCATGAAGTAACCGAGATACCCAGCCATGACCACCCAGACGCTTTCCCATACCGCAGTCGCCACCCAAACCAGCGCTCCCCTGATCAAGCGCATCGGCTCTGCCGCGTACCGTCTGCTCGAGCGGATGAGCGAAGCGGCCTACCGCCAGCATGCGCCCCGTCTGCGCAACAACTACTACCTCTAACGGCCGAAGCCGTGTCAGGCCTGGCCCGGAGCGGCCGGCAGCGAGAGACATCAGAAGAGCCAGCGCCTGCGCTGGCTCTTCTCGTTATGAAGTGTCGATAGCGGGCGCCTCCGTTCGATGAGTTCCGGAAACAGGCGAAACGGCAGATGCCAGCCAATCGATGGAGCCGGAACATGATGAAACTCTACGGAACGCCCCCGACCCGTACCCTGCGCGTGATCTGGTTGCTCAACGAGCTGGGCCTGGAGTATGAACAGGTCCCGGTGGATCTCATGCAAGGAGAGCACCTCCAGCCAGACTTTCTCGGGCTCAACCCCGCCGCCAAGGTTCCGGTGCTGGTCGATGGCGACCAGATCATCACCGAATCTGCCGCGATACAGCTCTACCTGGCCGAGAAATATCCACAGGCGGGTTTCATCCCCAGCGCTGTGGAAGAACGCGCCCAGATGTACCGCTGGATCTTCTTCCTGATGACCGAGATCGAGCCACCGCTGTGGCGTATTGCCCGCCACACCTTCCTCTACCCGGACGAGATGCGCATACCCCAGGACGTCGACCTGGCCAGGCAGGAGTGCAGGGAGATGCTGGCGGTGCTGGAGCGGCACATGCAGGAGCGCGAGTACCTCGTCGGCGACCGGCTCAGCGTCGCCGACTTCAATGCCGCCTATACGCTGGACTGGGCCAACGAAGAGAACCTGCTCGACGCCGCCCCGCGGCTGAGGGAGTACCTGAAGGCGATGTACGCCAGACCCGCGGCACCGCCCACCATCGCCGTAGCGTTCGCGGCGATGGAGGGTTAGCCGGCCCGGTGAGATCAGCGGGCGAGCCAGCACCGAGAGCCAGCCATTGCGCTGGCTCTCGTCATTTTGGCGCTGCGTTGACGTAGGTCTCTGGTGTGGGGCTGAGAGAGCGTCTAGGCTGGTTGTATGTGTTCGTTTGTAAGCTGGAATGGTGATGGGCGCTGTAGGTTAACACTTTGGCTTGTTAGTGGTGAGGAAGGGTAATGGCGGCTAACGACCCAAAGCCGACATGCCGACAACGGCAGCAGGCGTATTCATTAGGGTTATGCGAGGTTCAGTTGCTTACCAGGAATAGAGATCAAGTATCCTATCCGTTGCCGACGGAGACGATGCAGAGCCTCGACATAAAACACCATATCGAGGACCTACAGAAGATTCGTAATTTCATGGAACTTCGCGGTATCGCTACGCACAATACTCGTCTTGATCGTTACGCTCGTTTTTACGAAGAAATCGAAGTTCGAGGTACACAGTCGATAGATGCCGAAGCGATCTTCAAAAATTCTGTAGACTCTCGCTTCCGGAGTCCCGGCGACTGGTTGCTCTATGTCCTCCGCGAAGTTCACGAGCTGATGTGGATAATGAAAGGCTTACAAACTCACACCCCTCTAGGCGTACAAGAAAAGCTGGAAACCGTTGTCGGAGGTCGTGATTTTGCAGCTTTAGACAGGGACTCTCGTTCGCGTGACGCCCAGTTCGAGCTACGAATAGCAAGCTATTTCTGTCAAAGTGGTTTTGAAGTCGATATGAGCACCGACACCGATATCATTGCGAGTACGGGAAAATTTCGGTTTTTCATTGAATGCAAACGAATCGGTAGCGAGACTCAGTTGCGAAAAAGACTATCGGAAGCCCGAAGTCAACTCAGAAAGAGAATGCCCAAGAACGACGGAGCACGAATAGTCATGGGCTGCATCGCCGCTGATGTTACGAAAATGGCGTTCTCCCACAATGGACTCACCTTCGGGATGACGAACGAGCACTCCCGGGATATCATTCAGAGGAAGCTAGTAGATATCGCTGACCGTTTCGGAGGTGCGCTATCCTTCGCGGCCCCGCGCAAACTGCTTGGATACTGGTTACAGATTCACATCGCATCCCTAATACTGAAGCCCGATCCTCCAACGCCAGCAACCAGATTCTCGTCGTATCAAATACCGCGGCCTAACCTGAACCGTCGTGGGCGGAGAGCAGTATATTTCTTCTATGAGAAATTTGAGGAAGTCTCTGTGAAAGATGCTCGGGCAGCGCCACCTCAAGCGCTAGCTCCTAGGAGTTACGTAACAATTCCTGAAGGATCGACGTTCTCACTTGATAAAGAGAAGCTGAATACCTTCCTCACACAGGCCGGTATTGCTGACGACGAGGAGCCGGTGGCATTCGCTAGTCTAAATATCAAAGGGAAGTCCGAGGAGTTCACGAATTTTGATGTCAGTATGCTGCCAGCTGAATATCTCGATGAATGGCGGTCTCTCGTCGAAGAGAAACCAGGTGAAGCAGCGGCAAAGCTTATAGCCGCGATGTATCTGCAACGGTATCCCTACGAGCCGCCTTCAGAAAATGATTTTTAAAAATTCCGGCATCGCATGACAAGCAGCACCAATACGCGCCCGTTGGGCGCCAGACGCACTTCGTGCTCCGCTGTGCAGGTCGTTATACATGAGGATATCCTAATCTACTCTTCTGGCCGAATGGGGAATGTTAGTCTATGCTGATTAAAAGCGTTTGGCAGTTGTCGACCCCCGACCCAAAGCCGACATGCCGGCAAATGCCGCCGGCGCGTTCATTGGGGATATGTAGCATGCGCGATGATTGATGTTGGTTTCAAATGGAGCTTTCAATGGTTTTTTTTCGACAGTAAAGAAAATTTTCAGCGCAAAACCTTCAAACGCCTCTAGTCTGGGTGACGATATAGGTAACGATGAGCCAATTTGCCCTTATTGTAATGAAACTCTGGACAAGATGCCGGGCAGAAAGAAGAAGTGTACGTCTTGTGGCGGTTTTATATATGTTCGAACACGACCAAGCGACAAGAAAAAAATTCTTATCAGAGAAGACCAGATATCGGTGATCGAGGAGCAGTGGGCCATAGCGAACGGTACACATGAGCAGTTTCTTGCGGAACAGGAGGCGTATGAAAAGGAAAGAGATGCACTGAGAAATAAGTTTGGAAGAGAGCCGAGCGAAAACGATATACGATGGTCAATGCTAAATAAGTCACTTTTGAAGTATGCACAGGACTTTCAGTGGGGCTTCTACAGAAATGCCAGGCTGTCAATGGGCGACATCCTAAAGAAGGAATCAAAGGAACTTGAGGCGCTGGATACTTATCTGGAGGTTTGTTACCTAGATGTAAATGGTCCGAGCAACTGTGGCACACGAGATCCTGAGATACTTCGGGAGTACCCGCCATTCGATCCGAAGAGGGCTATGGTAGCGCCCGGTGTTATTGGGTATATCGATAAAATCATTGCTAACCATCGTCTTACCCAAGAGCAGGTAGGAAAGAGGTTTATCAAGCTTGCCGAACGTACAGGTGAATCTCTCAAGCTCCCCGTTGACTCTGAAAGTGCTTGGAAGACCTTGAAGAAAGAGATTTATGAAAAGAAGAAACCTAACCATAGCGTTAACACGGACGCCCAGCTGCGCTTCGCTCCTTTGGGCGCCGGTTACGCTGGGCGTTAAACATCAGGAAAACCTCAATTTCCGCTCTTGGCCGATAGCTGCTGTACACAACATGGTCGTTTCTTTCACACAGTTCCTTGCTAGGCACCTTTATTTTCCGAGAGTTCCTCTCTGGAGCCTAGCAACCCGTATTGTTATGACCTGGTACACCTCGGTGATTTATTGATCAACCAGGGAAGAGACGAGCGGGGATGAGTTGGTTTCCCATGCAATGCTACATCGCGCAATGGCCGCACCTGGCGGTGCGGCACGACAGGCGGCTTGGCCCATTATTAAAAGCATCAGCCCGACATTGCTAGTTATGTAATGGCAACGATCAAAACTCCTTCCACTCACTTTGAGTTCGCTTTTTTTCTTTAGCAGGGAGGGGTAATGCCGCTCTAGAGGGCTGTCCATCGCTAGGTTTTGTGTTCAGCCAACCGGGAAGGCTATTTTGGCTTTTGATCACCTGACCGCTGCGATGATGACTAGACAGTTGGAAGACAGCAACGGCTTCTTCCAGTCTATTCGCCTGCTCCTCAAGAGAGGCGGAAGCGGCGGCTGCCTCCTGCACGAGAGCAGCATTTTGCTGAGTAACCTGATCCATTTGCCCCACCGCTTGGGCGACCTGCTCTATACCCTCGCTCTGCTCTTGGGAAGCGGCGGAAATTTCGTCCATGATATCGGTGACTCGACGAATGGCTAGAACTACCTCCTCCATCGTCTTTCCTGCTTGTTCGACTAGGGTCGAGCCTTGTTGTACTTGGGCAACGGAGCCCTCGATTAGAGTTTTTATCTCCCGTGCTGCCTCGGCACTGCGGCTGGCCAGATTGCGGACCTCGCTGGCAACCACCGCAAAGCCGCGACCTTGCTCGCCAGCGCGCGCTGCTTCGACTGAGGCATTGAGCGCCAAGATGTTCGTCTGAAAGGCGATGGAATCTATCACGCCGATAATGTCTGCCACCTGCTGAGAGCTGCAGGCAATGCCGTGCATGGTCTTGACAACTTGATCCACCACTTCGCCGCCACGTTCGGCCGTCGTAGATGCTTCCTTGGCCAGTGCGCTGGCCTGCTTGGCATTGTCGGCATTCTGCTTCACAGTTGAGGTCATTTCTTCCATACTGGAGGCGGTCTGCTCCAAAGCCGCCGCCTGCTCCTCTGTACGGGAAGAAAGATCGGCATTGCCGCTGGCAATCTCGCGAGTGCCGACATGGATGGAGCTGCTGCTGTTACGAACATCTAGAATGACGGTTGAGAGATTTTCTACCATGCGCTTCATGGCAAAGATCACGCTGCCATCATCCTTGTCTGAGCGGGTTTCAATAACGATATCTAACCGATTATCAGCGACTTGGCTGGCGATTTCGGCGACACGTGCGGGCTCTGCGCCCAGACGGCGACTGATGCCTGAAATGATGTACCAAGCCAACAGAATGCCAAGCAGCAAGACTACCACCAGTGTCACGATAAACGTGACCTGCATTCTCGCGTATTGTGCCAGCCCTTCACTGTGCTGCCGCTCTGCCTCATCAAGCTGCACCTTCATCAAATCATCAAATATGGTGGAAACAGGATCAATCGTCTGGTAAAGCTCATTGACGATAAGGTGCTGGAGTGCAACTTGATCACTCTGCTGAAAGATTGCTTCTAGTCTACTTATTGTTGTGTAGGAAATCTGCGTTAAAGGCTGGAGTTCCTCGACCAAACGCACTTCTTCGCCAACCAGCTGAGTGCTGAGATAAGCTTCCCACTCCCTCGCACTGACCGCCTGTGCTTGTGCCAAGTTTTGCAGCCCCTCTTCCCAGCTAATGTTGCCATTGCTTACTTTATGGGCAGTGTCGACAACATTCACAGCGTATTGTTCGGAAATTCTGGAAAGCTGCCTCAAGGGAACCACTCGGTCTTCGTAAACGCTCTCTAGTCGGTTGAGTGTTGCAGCCTTTTCGGAAAGCCCGAGTACGCCTATTCCAATTAGGGCAATGGAAAACACGGCGACGAGAATAGAGAGCTGATGCGCGACTTTGATTTTTTCAATCATCTTAAGTGCCTATTTTAACGCAGCCAATCTTTAAATCACTAGTGTTTAAGCATTGTTTGAGCACAATGAGTGCGCGCCCTTACAACTCATTCACAGTTTTCGGCGCTGGGGCGTAAAAATTTAGGCTTGTTCTTCAAAGAATGCTGATAATTTGATCTGCGTCATGGTTTTTGCTGTTGTACGAATAAATTAGCTTCTGCTTGATTAAGTGCTCGCAGAGGTTATTGAGAGAGGCCTAGAGATGCTCCATCTCTAGGCGGTTGAGTAGTTGTAGTATCAAGACTGCACCGCCTCGTAGATCTGCAGCTCGTGGTTAGCGGGTATCGAAGTCGGTGAACGGCAGTGCCTGGTGGGCTTCTACCTCAGCGGTAAAGCGTTCGGCCGGAGTTTGGCGGAATTCACCGCAGCCTTCTCTTTATCGATCATCATCGTGCGCGGTACGCTGCCGAACGGGCGGGGTCTCGAAGCGCATGGTCTGCTTGCTGGGCCGTGGGGCTCACCTGCGGCTTGACCGGTTGTCCCGCCGGCGTCGTTCCGCGGCCCAGATGGCGTCGCACGGT
The DNA here is from genome assembly GCF_900108215.1 of Billgrantia desiderata. Lineage (NCBI taxonomy): Bacteria > Pseudomonadati > Pseudomonadota > Gammaproteobacteria > Oceanospirillales > Halomonadaceae > Billgrantia > Billgrantia desiderata. The sequence goes on from NZ_FNVC01000019.1 coordinate 30,657, forward strand.
GCGTTCGCAATAGCCGATCTGATGGACAATGCCCACGAGGTGAGCGCCTCGCGGGTGAAGTTGAATTACCATAAGAACGTCCTCTCGGCTCAGCATGGCCAGATTTTCTGGTAGGCTTCGGCACCAGCAAGGGAAGGCCATGCGGTTCGGGGGGACAATCTGTTTGATGATCTACCGCATTATAGCTCCGACGCTGAGATCGGCTCATGCTTGGCGCTATAACAGACACACTGAATGTCAGCTCTTGGGCGATTGCTGACTTTCGGCCAACCAGGAAAAAGCATGCGCGATGCCGTGACCTTTTACCTAGAAATCGGTCCACCGGCAATGTGAGATTTCCGCTACGCTTCCTGAACGACAGCGGGCGAGACGTCTGATGGCCTTCCATAACCCCGACCCGAAGATGCGCGAAATCGAGCGGCGTAATGCTCGGTTGCGCGCCGCATTCTTTGCCAAGCTGTTTGGCAGTGCCTGGCGCGGGTTTCGCAAGGCCCTGTCGTGCCTTCGTTTCCGCAGCCGTCAACATCGAGGCTGAAGGCCTCGCGTCGATGCTGTTCACCAATTGGTTTAAACAGCTCCCCCAATCGCCTCAATGATGCTTTCGCAAAGCCAGCACTGAGAGTGCTCCGCGTCGCCGACTGCTAGGGTGAGCAGTGCTCGACTAAAGTCCAAGACTGTTGCTGGAAAAGTCCAAGTAATCCCGCTGATATTGCCTTATGCAGCCGTTAGCTTCGGGGAGAATGAGAAGCTGGCAATGCCATAACAATGCAAAGGAGTGACCCATGACGACCCTCGGATTGCTGATCGGCGGCCAGGCCAAGGCTGCCTCTGGAGAAGGAACGTTCGAACGTCGCAACCCTTTCACCGGTGAGGTGGCGACCACGGCGGCGGCGGCTTCGGTGGAGGATGCCAAGGCGGCGGCGGATGCCGCGGGCCGCGCCTTCGCGACCTGGTCGCAAACGGGCCCCGGCGAGCGGCGCGGCAAGCTGCTCAAGGCGGCGGAGCTGATGGAAGCGCGCCAGGCGGAGTTCATCGAGCGCATGGTGAACGAGACCGGCGCCACGCCGGGCTGGGCCGGCTTCAACGTGATGGTGGCCGCCGGCATGCTGCGCGAGGCGGCATCGCTGACCACTCAGATTCAGGGCGACGTGATCCCTTCCAACGTGCCCGACAACCTGGCCATGGGCATCCGCGTGCCCTGCGGCGTGGTGGTGGGTATCGCGCCGTGGAACGCGCCGATCATCCTCGGTACCCGCGCCGTGGCCACACCGCTGGCGTGCGGCAACACGGTGATTCTCAAGGCCTCGGAGCAGTGCCCGGCGACCCACCACTTGATCGGTGAGGTGCTGGTGGAGGCCGGCCTCGGTGAGGGTGTGGTCAACGTGGTGACCAATGCGCCCCACGAGGCCCCGCAGATCGTCGAGACGTTGATCGCCCACCCCGAGGTGGCGCGCATCAACTTCACCGGCTCTACCGGGGTTGGGCGGATCATCGCCGAGAAGGCGGCGCACCATCTCAAGCCGGTGCTGCTGGAGCTGGGCGGCAAGGCGCCGTTCCTGGTGCTGGACGACGCCGATCTGGATGCCGCGGTGGATGCGGCGATCTTCGGTGCCTTCTTCAACCAGGGGCAGATCTGCATGTCCACCGAGCGGCTGATCGTCGATGCCTCGGTGGCCGATGCCTTCGTCGACAAGCTGGCCACCCGCGCCGCGGCGCTCAAGGTCGGCGATCCGCGCGGCGAGGGCAACGCCCTGGGCACCCTGATCAACGCCGAGTCGGGGCAGAAGCTCAATGCGCTGCTCGACGATGCCGAGAGCCACGGCGCGCGTCTGGCCGCCGGCGGCCGGGCCGACGGGGTGATCATGCCGGCCACGGTGGTGGATGGCGTGACCCCGGCCATGCGCCTCTACAGCGAGGAGTCGTTCGGGCCGGTGGTGGCGGTGATCCGCGTCGATGGCGAGGAGGAGGCGATTCGCATCGCCAACGACAGCGAGTACGGCCTCTCGGCGGCGGTGTTCAGCCGCGATACGGCGCGGGCGATGAAGGTGGCCGGCAAGATCCGCTCGGGCATCTGCCATATCAATGCGCCGACGGTGCACGACGAGCCGCAGATGCCTTTCGGCGGCACCAAGGCCAGCGGTTACGGGCGCTTCGGCGGCAAGGCGGGCATCGAGGAGTTCACCGAGCTGCGTTGGATTACGGTGCAATTGGGGCCACGGCATTACCCTATTTGAGCAGCACCCATTTGAGCTGCCGAGCCAGGCAAGTAGCAGGGGGCGATGGTATCGCCCCCTACGCTTGGCAAGCGACGGGCCTTAGTTGCCCTTGCGGTTCTCGATGATGCGGTCGAGTAGGTCGAGCAGCCATTCACGCTCGCCCTCTTTCATGAACTTGTCGAAGCGGTCCTCGCCCGCCGAGACCTTGCGGTTGAGCCGCTCGGTGAACTCCTTGCCCTTTTCGGTCAGGTAGAGCGCATAGGAGCGGCGGTCGTTCTTCGACTTGCGCCGCTCCACCACCTCCATGCTCTCCAGCTTGTCGATGGCCGCCACCATGGCGGAGCGGTCCACGTTCAGGGCCGTGGATACCGCCGACTGGGTCAAGCCAGGGTTGTGGTAGATGATGGCGAGGATGCTGAACAGCCCGGGCGTGATGCCCTCCTGCGCACAGGCCTCGAAGAAGACGTCGAAGTAGACGAGCTGCGCCCGGCGTAGCTTGTAGCCGAGGCGGGATTGCAGCATGGAGTAGTCGATTCCGTTCTGGTCGTCGTTGCTCATGAATATGTGGGTCCTGACCTAGGGTGAGCCACGCGGGCGGAGCAGTGAATAGCCTATCGGATAGCAGCTGGCGGGGCTGCCTGGGTACCAACTTTAGTCGTATCCAAGCGTGATGGGCATCGCCCGATGTGCCGCATATCTTTTTGATATTCTTTGGTTTTCCTCGCCTGCTGCTGGCATTCCCAAGCATAATGTTATGGTGGTTAAATGTTTGACTATCCAACAATTTAAAAAAATACTGGACCCATGTTACCAAGGCTCCCAGGCCGAGGGTAGCGAATGCCCCTTTCGACCCCTGACAACGATCACAACAGCAGGAGCGCCCATGCTTCACCCCTTTCGCGATGTTCACCTGGGCACTGCCACTGCCCGACTGGTCTCGCGCGATGACGGCACCCAACTGCTCAGCATCGAGGAACCTCTTGGCGACTATCCCGCTACGCTGCTCGAGTGTCTGGAGCGCTGGGCCGACGAGGCGCCGGAGAGAACCTTCGTGGCGCGCCGCGACGCGAGCGGCGAGTGGCAGCGCCTGAGCTATGCCGACACCCTGAGCCGCGTGCGCTGCCTGGCCCAGGCGCTGCTCGATCATGAGCTGAGCGTCGAGCGGCCGCTGGTCATCCTCAGCGGCAACTCCATCGAGCACCTGCTGCTGGCCCTGGCGGCCATGTACGTGGGCGTGCCGTTCGCTCCTATCTCGCCGGCCTATTCGCTGGTCAGCCGCGACTACGCCAAGCTGCGCCATATCGTCGAGCTGCTGACCCCCGGCCTGCTGCTGGTCGACAAGGCCAAGGATTTCGCGCCGGCGCTGGCGGCGGTGCAGCCGGCCGACTGCGGTTGCGTGGCGGTGGATACCACCGGCTTTCCCGGCATCGATGCCTTCGAGTCGCTGCTGGATACGCCCCCCACCGAGGCGGTGGAGGCGGCCCGCGCGGCGGTCACTCCCGATACCATCGTCAAGTTCCTGTTCACCTCGGGCTCCACCGGCATGCCCAAGGGGGTGATCAATACGCACCGCATGCTCTGTTCCAACCAGGAGATGCTGGCGTCGCTGATGCCCTTCATGCGCGACGAGCCGCCGGTGCTGGTGGACTGGCTGCCGTGGAACCACACCTTCGGAGGCAACCACAACGTCGGCATCGTGCTCTACAACGGCGGCAGCCTCTATATCGACGACGGCCGCCCGGTGCCGGGGGAGTTCGAGAAAACCATCGCCAACCTGCGCGAGATTGCGCCCACGGTCTACTTCAACGTGCCCAAGGGCTTCGAGATCCTGGTGGACTACCTGAAGCGCGAGGATGCCCTGCGCGAGACCTTCTTCTCGCGGCTCAATCTGATGTTCTTCGCCGCCGCGGGGCTCTCCCAGCACATCTGGGACGAGCTCGACCGGCTGGCCGTCCAGACCCTTGGCTGCAAGGTGGGCATGCTCACGGGGCTGGGTGCCACCGAGACCGCGCCCTCGGCCATGTTCGCTTCGCTGGAGGAGTCCAAGTCGGGGGTGGTGGGCCTGCCGGCCCGCGGTGTGACGATCAAGCTGGTGCCCAACAGCGGCAAGCTGGAGTGCCGGGTGAAGGGGCCCAGCGTGATGCCGGGCTACTGGCGCCAGCCGGAGCTCACCGCCAAGAGCTTCGACGAGGAGGGCTTCTACTGCCTGGGCGATGCGGTCAAGTTCATCGACCCGGACGACCCCCAGCGCGGCATGCGCTTCGACGGTCGCATCTCCGAGGACTTCAAGCTCGATACCGGCACCTGGGTCAGCGTCGGGCCGCTGCGGGCGCGCATCATCGAAGCCGGCGCCCCCCACGTGAAGGACGTGGTGATCGCCGGCATCGACAAGCCCTATATCTCGGTCATGGTGTTCCCGGATCTGGAGAAGTGCCGCGAGCTGGCGGGGCTGGGCCGCGAGGTCGATGCCGCCACGGTGCTGGCAAGCGAGCCGGTGCGCGAGCGCTTCCGGCAGATGCTGCGCGACCTGGACGCTCACAGCACCGGCAGCTCCACCCGGGTGCGGCGCCTGGTACTGCTCGACGAGCCGCCGCGGCTGGATGCCCATGAGATCACCGACAAGGGCTCGATCAACCAGCGTGCGGTACTCGATAACCGGGCCGCCATCGTCGACGAGCTGTATCGCGAGCCACCGCCGCCGAGCGTCTTGCATCTCGGCTGAGACCAATATCACGTGCATCGATTCCGCTGAGCTCTCCTGTAGAGCAGTACCGGCTGCATGTCTGACGCCCCGTCCTGGAAGCCGGGGCGTTCCTCGTTCTGGTAAGCGAGTACCTCGTTTCAGCAGCTGCGGCATTCGACTTTAGCAAGGGAGGCCGTGTGAGCGATTGCCGATGCACACCCTGGAAATCCCTGCAACGCTTTGTATGAATTGTGTTTTTTCGTTTGTCAATATTGTTCGTTATGCGGACGATATGTTGATATAAACATTGTGTTTGACAACAATTTGTTTGTTGGAAAGTATTGTTGTGCAGCGTTTGAGCGCGCTGCTCGCCAACAAGACACACAATGGGAACACACAATGACAACGCTCCAACGACTGACCTTGACGCCTCTCGCTTTCGCCCTGGCCGCTGCGGTTTCCGGCCAGGCCTTGGCCGACACCCACCACAGCGGCCCCACCTTCTCCGGCAACGTGACCGGCGGCGTACTCGATGTAAGCGACCGCGACCTCGATCTCTGGGCCTTCCGGGCCGAGGCCGGCGTGGGTGGGGTCTATACCGTCAATCCCAGCCTGCGTATCCGCTACGACCTGGTGGCCGACTTCGCCAATGCCATCAACTCCGTGGATGAGCAGACCTGGACGCCGGGCGCCCACCGTCAGGACGACGGCGAGATCTACCTCCGCACCGCCCGCGTGCTGCTGCTGACCGACTTCGGTAGCTTCGGCTTCCAGCCCCGCGTGCCCTCCGGCTTCTGGCACCAGATCTACAACAACATCGACACCTTCGAGTACAACCGCTTCCATGCCCAGACCGGGCAGAACGCCATCTTCGGCCAGGCCGAGCAGGGTAGCGACGTGCTCTCCTACGGCACTCCGCGCTTCGGCGGCTTCCAGTTCATCGGCGCCGTGCTCACCACCAACGCCCAGAACGATCAGGACTTCGACGTGGTGACGGGGCGTTTGATCTACAACGAAGGGCCGCTCAACTTCGGCATCGGCCATACCCAGGTGCGTCGTCCGGGCATCGACAACCTGCACCGTACCTCCTTCGGCATCGGCTACGACTTCGGCATGGTGCAGTTGGGCGGTGTCTACGAGCACAACGACGACCGCGAGGACAGCGGTGCCGCTTCCGACTTCGATGCCTGGGGCGTGAACGTCTCGGCCAATCTGAGCGATGCCTGGTCGGTCTCTCTGGGCTACGCCGAGAACAACCGCAACTTCGATCTCGACAACGACGCCTGGGTGGGTGTCGTGCGCCACCACTTCAACGACAAGGTGTATGGCTTCCTCGAAGCGGGCCGCTACGACCGCACCGACAACAACGTGGCGGCGGGTCTCAGCGTCAGCTTCTGAGGCAAAGGCGCTCTGTGTCCGACTAGCTTGCTTTCGGCCCGGCGAGAACGCGACTCGCCGGGCCTTTTATCGACTCCCGCCTCAAGAGATAGCTGGCCAAGAAGACTTAGACCAAAGTCGGGTATCTAGAGGGGTTGATGAGTGGACTATAATCGGCCATCAGATAGATGACTACAACCATTGTTGATTCAACAAACAAATATAATCCATCTGGAGACACCCATGACGAATCACACGCTGCTCAAGACCGTTGCCATTGCCGTCACCGTCGGGAGTCTGGCGCTAGCCAGCCATGCTCAGGCCCGTGAGTTGCGCATGGCGCCGGGGGTGCCGCCCGCCCATCCCGCCTACAACCCGATGTTCACCCAGTTTGCCGAGCGCCTGGAGGAGAAGACCAACGGTGAGCTGAGGGGCAATCTGCTGGGCACCGAGGTGGCCAACATCGGCAACATGCGCAATGCCATCCGCAGCGGTCTGGTGGAGGCGGGGCTGTTCCTGCCGGCCTATTTCCCGGCCGACCTTCCCGAGATCAACCTGGTCGGCGACATGGCCTTCCTCGGCACCACGCCCCATGCCATGGCGGCGGCAGTGACGGAATATATCGTTACCTGTGCGGAATGTCAGGAAGAGCTCAAGGCGCTGGGCATCGTCTACACCAGCTCGCATGCCTCTGACCTCTATCGCATCCTGAGCACCAAGCCGGTGCGCTCCCTTGCCGATCTGCGCGGCCTGCGCATGCGCGTCGGCGGCCCGCAGTACTCCCGCTGGGCCGAGTCGGTCGGCCTGACACCGGCGACCATGTCGGTGGGCGAGACCTACGAGTCGCTCTCCCAGGGCGTGATCGAGGGCACCATCGCCTCCATCGCCGACATCATCTCCTTCCGTCTCGACGACGTACTCAATTACGTGACCGACGTCGAACTGGGCACCTTCCACAGCACCATCTCCCACGCCGTCGGCCAGCAGGCATGGGACAGCCTGACGGAGGAACAGCGTGAAGCGATGATCCACGCTTCCGTCGAGGCGAGCGCCGCCATCACCCAGCGCTGGGGTTACGAGATGGCCGAAGAGGCGCGCGAAATCGCCAAGGAGAGCGGCATCGAGATTCTCGAGCCCGAGCAGGATCTGCTCGATGCGATTCCTGCCTTCCTCGAGGAGGATCTGACTTATGCCGCGGAGCAGGCCGAAAGGCGCCACGGTGTGCAAGACGCCGAGGCCAAGATCGAGCGCTTCCAGGCGCTGGTCGACAAGTGGACCGAGATGGTCGAAGAGATCGGCGACGATCACGAGGCCATTGCCGAGGCCATGAAGCGTGAAATCTTTAGTGACGTCGACTTCGCCACCTACGGCAGCTGAGCAGGTCGTGTACCCCACGAATGGCCGGCCTTCGGGCCGGCATTCGTGCAGTGTTTTCCTTGATGTAGGAGACGCCCCATGGCTGTGTTATATCGCCTGACCAACCTCGCCGCTGTCGGCTTGGCGCTGCTGGGCACTTTGGGGATTCTGCTGATGGTGGTGCACATCACGCTCGATGTGGTGCTGCGCTCGACGCTGTCGATCTCCATTCCCGCCACGCTGGAACTGGTGACCCGCTACTACCTGATCACCCTGGCATTGCTGCCGCTGGGCTGGGTCGAGTGGCGCCGCAACATGATCAGCGTCGAAGCGCTGGAAGGCCTGATGGGCCCCAGGCTGATCCGCATTTCCGACGTTCTGGTATCGCTGCTCTCGGCGGCCATCTACGCCACGCTGGCCGTGGCTACCTGGGGCAAGGCCATGGAGCAGTACCAGATCGGCGCCTACGTCATGTCGCTCAACGTGCCGATGCCCGTCTGGCCGACCTATTTCGTACTGCCCGTGGCCTTTGCGCTGGCTGCATTGGTCTGCCTGGTCAGGCTGCCGCTGCTGGCGACGGGAACGACGTACGATTCTCCCGCGCAAGAGGAAAGGTAATTCATGTCCGTTGCGACCGGTTTCTATGGCTTGATCATTCTCCTTGTCCTGCTGGCACTTCGCGTACCGGTTGCGCTTGCTCTGGTGTCGGTCTCATTGGGCGGCATGACCATGATGTTCGGCTGGAACACCGCCATCGGCATGCTCTCCTCGACGCCCTATGAGTTCATCGCCAAGTGGACGCTCAGCGCGGTACCCATGTTCCTGCTGATGGGCTTCGTCTGCTACCACGCCGGGCTGACCAACGGCCTGTTCAATGCAGCCAAGGTGGTGTTCCGCTGGCTGCCGGGCGGCGTGGCCATCTCCAGCATCTTTGCCAGCTCCGGCTTTGCCGCGGTGAGCGGTTCCAGCGTCGCCTGCTCGGCGGCCATGGGGCGCATCGCGATTCCCGAGATGGTGAAGGGCGGCTACAAGCCCAGCTTCGCCTGCGGCACCATTGCCGCGGGTGGCACCATCGGGGCGCTGATTCCCCCCAGCATCCTGATGATCGTCTACGGCGTGTTCGCCCAGGTCTCGATCACCCAGGTGTTCCTGGGCGGCATCACCATCGGCCTGCTGACCGCGGTGAGCTACTGCATCGTGATCCTGGTGGTGAGCTGGTTGCGCCCCGACATCGTGCCCCGGGAGGCCGTTGGCGCCCGCGAGGTGTCTCCGCGTCAGGCGCTGCTCGATATCTGGCCGGTGCTGGTGCTCGGGGTGCTGGTGTTCGGCGGCCTCTTCTCCGGCTTCTTCACCGCCACCGAGGCCGGTGCCGTCGGCGCTGCCGGGGCGATTCTTATCGGCCTGGTGCTGCGGCGGCTGAATGGCAGGGCCATGAAGGCGGCGCTGCTCGAGACGCTCTCCACCACCTCGGCGCTGCTGATCATCGGCGTCGGTGCCAGCATGTTCACCATGTTCCTGAGCCTGAGCGGCGTGGCCGGCTACATCACCGGCGCCGTCAGCGGCTGGGACCCCACCTATCTGGAACTGATGCTGGTGGTGGTGTTGATCTATCTCTTCCTCGGGCTGTTCATGGAGCCGTTCGGCGCCATGCTGGTGACCCTGCCCGTGCTGCTACCGATCTTCGAGCTGTATGACGTCAGCCTGATCTGGTTCGGCGTGCTGCTGGTCAAGCTGCTGGAGATCGGCATGATCACGCCGCCGGTGGGCATGAACATCTTCGTGATCAAGGGCGTGGCCGGGCAGTACGCCTCGCTGATGGACATCTTCCGCGGCGTTTCGACCTTCCTGGTGGCCGACATCCTGGTGGTGGCCCTGGTGATCTTCTATCCCCAGATCGTGCTGGTGTTGACCAGCGGCTGACGGGAGCGCCTCGCTAGCCGGGGCGTTCCAGTGGGAGATCCATGAGTCAGTATGTTTGTTGATTCAACAATATATATCGCCATGCTATTGGTGTTTCCGCAAGAGGGCCGACAACAGTGAAGCCGACAAGTGTGAACAAGATCATCGACAGCGCTGCCGCGGCGAACCTGATCCAGGACGGCGATACGGTCATCTGGACTACCGCCGGCCTGTGCGGTTTCGCCGAGGCCGTGGCCACGGCCCTGGAGCAGCGCTTCCTCGAGACCGGGGCGCCCCGCAACCTCACCGTGGCGCACAGCTGCGGCTGCGGCGACGGCAAGAGCCGCGGCATGAACCACCTCGGCCACGCCGGCCTGGTCAGGCGCTTGATCAGCGGCCACACCGGCCAGGCGCCGCGCATGGGCGAGCTGATTCGCGAGAACCGCGTCGAGGGCTACCTGCTGCCCCAGGGCGTGCTGGCGCACCTGTGGCGCCATATCGCCGGCAAGAAGCCCGGCGTGCTCAGCAAGGTGGGGCTCGGCACCTTCGTCGACCCGCGCCTGGAGGGGGGCAAGGCCAATAGCGCCGCCGAGGAGGATCTGGTCAAGCTGGTCGAGCTGGAAGGCGAGGAGTGGCTGCTCTATCGCACCTTCCCGGTGGATGTGGCAGTGATTCGCGCCACCACCGCCGACGAGCGCGGCAACCTGAGCATGGAGCGCGAGGCGCTGTTCCTCGAGCAGCTCTCCATGGCTCAGGCGGCCAGGAACAGCGGCGGCATCGTCATCGCCCAGGTGGAGTACCTGGCCACCCAGGGCAGCCTGCACCCCAAGCAGGTCAAGGTGCCGGGCGACCTGGTCGACTACGTGGTGGTGGCCGAGCCCGAACACCATATGCAGACCATCACCACCACCTACAACCCGGCCCTGGCCGGCGATCTCAAGGTGCCGCTGGGCGGCATCAAGCCGCTGCCGCTGGACCCGCGCAAGGTGATCGCCCGGCGCGCCGCCATGGAGTTGGTGCCGGGCGGGGTGGTCAACCTCGGCATCGGCATGCCGGAAGGGGTCTCCAGCGTGGCGGCGGAAGAGGGTGTCAGCGATCTGATGACGTTGACCACCGAACTCGGCACCTACGGCGGCGTGCCGGCCAGCGGCGGAGATTTCGCCACCGCCTACAACGCCGAGGCGATCATCGATCACGGCTACCAGTTCGACTTCTACGACGGCGGCGGTTTGGCCGTGTGCTTCCTGGGGCTGGCCCAGACCGACCACGAGGGCAACCTCAACGTCAGCAAGTTCGGCGACAAGGTGGTGGGGCCGGGCGGCTTCATCAACATCAGCCAGAACGCTCGCAAGGTGGTGTTCTGCGGCACCTTCACCAACGGCGGCAAGGTGGCGGTCGAGGGCGGCAGCCTGCGGATTCTCGAGGAGGGGCCGCGGCGCAAGTTCGTCCAGCGCGTCGACCAGATCACCTTCAGCGGTCGCTATGCCCACGAGACCGGCAAGCCGGTGCTGTTCGTCACCGAGCGCTGCGTGTTCGAGCTGCTCGACGGCGAGATCACCCTGACCGAAATCGCCCCCGGGCTGGACGTCGAGCGCGACATCCTGGCGGCCATGGACTTCGTGCCGCGCATTGCCAGCGAGCTGCGCGAGATGCCGGCGGAGCTCTTCCAGCCCCAGTGGGGCGGCCTGCGCGCGCACCTGACCCGCGACTGAACAGCATTTGGAGATCGGACATGTTCAAGAACGCCTACATCCCCTACGGCGGCTACTACACCACCCCCTTCTGCAAGTGGATGGGCAGCCTGGCCAACGTCAACTCCATCGAGCTGGGCGCGGCCACCAGCAAGCGCTGGTTCGCCGCCCGCGAGATCGATCCCACGCTCATCGACTATCTCTACCTGGGGGTGTCGGTGGGGCAGAAGTCGATCTTCTACGGCGCCCCCTGGGCCGCGGCCATGATGGGCGCCGGCCAGGCCCCGGGGCAGAACATCACCCAGGCCTGCGCCACCGCCACCACGGCGGTGTTCAATGCCGCCCTGGCGGTGGATTCCGGCAGCTTCGACACCACCTACTGCCTGCTGGCCGACCGGCCCTCCAACGGCCCCCACACCATTTGGCCCAACCCCAACGGGCCGGGTGGCGAGGTGATCGCCGAGAACTGGAACATGGACAACATCGCCGCCGATCCGGCCACCGGCAAGGACATGCTGACCACCGCCGAGAACGTGGCGCGGGAGCACGGTTTCAGCCGCGAGCAGGCCGATGAGCTGACCCTGCGGCGCTATGAGCAGTACGCCGAGGCCCTGGCCAACGAGCGCGCCTTCCAGAAGCGCTACATGTTCCCGGTGGAGGTGGCGGTCTCGCGCAAGGAGACCAAGCTCGTCGAGGCCGACGAGGGCGTGACTGCGACCTCCGCCGAGGGACTCGCCAAGCTGCGCTGCGTGCAGCCGGACGGTATCCATACCTACGGCGCCCAGACCCACCCGGCCGATGCCAATGCCGGCATTCTCGTCACCACCCGCGAGCGGGCCGTCGAGCTCAGCCGTGACCCGCAGATGGCGGTGCAGGTGGTGGCCTACGGCCATGCCCGCACCAAGCCGGCGCACATGCCGATGGCGCCGGCCGAGTCGGTCAAGCGTGCGCTCGCCCGCGCCGATCTCCGGCTCGACCAGATCAAGACGATCAAGAACCACACGCCCTTCATCGCCAACGACCTGCACCTTTCGAAGGCGCTGGGGCTCGACGCCCACAGCTTCAACAATTACGGCACCTCGCTGGTCTACGGCCACCCCCAGGCGCCGACCCTGGCGCGCCTGCTGATCGAAGCCATCGAGGAGACCGCACTCAAGGGCGGCGGCTACGCCCTGGTGACCGGCTGCGCCGCCGGCGACTCCGCCGCGGCGTTGATCGTCAAGGTCGGGTGAAAAGGCTCAGGTGCGGTTCGGTCGAACGCACCGATGACAGGGGCGGCCAAGGCCGCTCCGCTCAGTTGAGAAAAGGAGAAACAACAATGACAGCACGCAAGCTCCTGATCGGTACCCTTTGTCTTGGCTTCTGGTCCTCGGCCGCACAGGCACAGGACGCCACGTTGCGATTCGCTCACTGGCTGCCCGAGCAGCACGCCCTGCCCGCCACCGGTTTCAAGGAGTGGACAGAATCCATCCACGAGGCCTCGGGAGGCACCATCCGCTTCCAGATGTACCCGGCCCAGCAGCTCGGCAGCGCAGAGGACCACTACGACATGGCTGCCAGCGGCATAGCCGACGTTACCTGGGTCAACCCCGGCTACACCGCAGGACGCTTCCCGGTCTCGGACCTGCTGCAATTGCCGTTCATCGTCAGCGATACGCTGAACGGAGCCGCAGCCGCGACGGAGTGGTACAAGCAGTATGCCGAGCAGGAGATGCCGGAGGTGGTGATGTGCCTGATTCATGGCCACTACCCAGGCACACTGCACGCCAAGGAGGAGATACGTCACCCGAGCCAGGTGCGGGGCATGACGATCCGGCCGGCCAACTCTTCCATTGCTCAACTTGTAAGCGTACTGGGTGGGGCCAGCGTCCAGGTATCGGCCCCCGAAACCCGTGAGGCGCTGGCCAGGGGCACGGCGGATGCCATTACCTTCCCCTCCGGCTCGACGATCCTGTTCGGCATCGATGACATCACGCGATACCACATCGAATACCCCATGTACTCCTCATGGCAGGCGATTCTGATCAACCGCAACACCTATCAGCGACTGAGTGACGAGCAGCAGGGGGTGATCGACGACCACTGTACCGGGGAGTGGGCCACTCGCGTCACACGAGGCTGGGAGGAGATGGAGCGCGAAGGGCACGAGCATTTCCGCAGCTCGCCCGAGCACACCATGATCGAGCTGACCGACGAGGAACTCGACGCCTGGCGTGAGGCCGCAGCACCGCTGCGCGACGCCTGGGCCGAGCGCGTGCAAAACGCAGGGCATGACCCTGAAAGCCTGCTGAACGATTTGCAGGAGCGACTGGCCGCTGTGGATGCCCTGGCCGAGTAACCACCGACGCGAAGCCGTTGCCGTCTCTTCAGCCTGCATGTGCCGGATGACTGGAGAGGCGGCCCGCGCTGGCTTTTGGCTGATCATCCGCAGGAGACCCAGGTGAAACTCGAACATCCCCCTGAGCTGGAGCATGTCACGACCCTGAACGTACTGGTCGAGGATCCTCTCGAGATCGGCGAGCTGGCCATCGGTCGGCGCCGCATCATTCCCATCTCCGGCGGCAGCTTCGATGGTCCGAAGCTTGCCGGAGAGGTGCTGGGTGGCGGGGCAGACTGGCAGCTGATTCGCCCCGATGGCTGCGCCGAGATCATGGCCCGCTACACCCTTCGCACTCATGAGGGCAGCCTGATCGAAGTGGAGAACGGCGGGGTGAGGCATGCTGCCGAGTCGGTCATGGCGAGGCTGATTCGCGGCGAGGCGGTCGACCCCGATCAGTATTACTTTCGCACCGCGCCCCGCTTCCAGACCGCCGATCCAGACTTAGCCTGGCTGACGCGCGATCTCTTCGTCGGACGAGGCATCCGTGAGCCCGGCCGGGTCCGGATCCAGGTCTACCGCGTCGGCTAGCCACCGAGGAACCGCCCATGCCTTTACACGCCATCATCACCGCAGCTGCGGGGTTGATCGAGCGCATCGCCAGCCTCAGCCTGGCGGTGATCACGCTGCTGATTCTCGTCGCTTCGCTGTCGCGTTACCTGATCGCCACTTCCATTCCCGACGCCCATGCCATCGCCAGCCTGCTGCTCGGCATCGCTATCCTCTGGGGGCTCGGTTCGACCACCTGGCGCAACGACCATATCGCAGTGGATCTTGTCTGGCAGCTTTGCCCGCCGCCATTGCGCCGCCTGATGGACATCTTCTCCCACCTGCTGGTAACGGGCTTCATCGTCGTGCTGGCCTGGGTGCTGTTCGGGCGAGTGGAAACCATCCTGCGAGCCGGCCAGACCACGTCCGACCTGCAGCTACCGCTATGGCCTTTCTACGGCGCCGCCTGGCTGGGTGTGGTGTCCGCCAGCCTGCTGGCCCTGGCGCGGCTGGTCTTGCTCATTCTGCGACCCGCAGCGCTGCCGGATCCAGGCTCGATCCTGGACGATGCGGCCAAGGAGCCTCGCGATGGATAACAACATGATCGCCCTGCTGGGGTTCCTGGGGCTCTTCACCATGATTGCCCTGCGCGTACCGGTAGGTATCGCCATGGGTATCGTCGGTGTGCTCGGCTTTGCTGCGGTGACCAGCCTGGATGCGGCGCTGGGGGTGCTGGCCACCTCGCCGCTGCGCAGTGTGACCAACTACAACCTGAGCCTCATTCCGATGTTCATCCTGATGGGGGTCTTCGCTTCGGCTACGGGAATGAGTCGCGAGCTGTTCCGGGCCGGCCAGGCCTGGCTGGGTGGTTTTCGTGGTGGCGCTGCCATGTCCACCATGGCGGCCTGTGGGGGGTTCGCTGCCATCTGTGGCTCTTCGGTAGCCACCGCTGCAACCATGACGCGAGTGGCACTGCCCGAGATGCGGCGTACCGGCTATGCGGATAGCCTCTCCACCGGCTTGATTGCCTCGGGCGGCACTCTTGGCATCCTGATTCCCCCCTCCGTGGTGCTGGTCCTGTATGGCTTTCTTACCGACCAGGACATTGGCCAGCTGTTCGTGGCGGGGGTGATCCCAGGGCTTCTGGCGATACTGCTCTCGTTCGTTACGATTCGCGTGCTGGGCATGCTCCGACCGGAATCGATGCCGGCGGGCGAGCGCTCGAACTGGCGTGAAAAGGTCGATTCACTGCGCGGCATCTGGGCGGTAGTGCTGTTGTTCATCGCCATTGTCGGGGGAATCTATGTAGGTGCCGTGACACCAGTGGAAGCGTCGGCCCTGGGGGCCTTCTGTACGTTCCTGATCGGGGTGCTGCGGCGTCGGCTTACCCTGCGATCGACCCTCTCTTGCCTGCTCGATGCCCTGCGTACCTCCGTTGCCATTTTCACCATCCTCATCGGGGCAATGCTGTTCGGCTATTTCCTGACCGTGACCCAGACGCCTCAATTGCTGACCACCTGGCTAACCTCGCTGCCGGTGGGTGATTATGGCGTACTGTTGCTGATTCTCGCGCTGTTCCTGGTGCTCGGCTGCGTACTGGATCCCATGGCGATGATCATCCTGATGGTGCCGATCCTCTACCCGGTGATCACCAGCCTGGGCTTCGATCCCATCTGGTTCGGCATAATCGTCGTGGTGGCAGTCGAGCTGGGCATGATCACACCGCCGATCGGCATCAATGTCTTCGTGATTCGCTCCGTGGCCCCGGATGTCGCATTGGGTACGATTTTCAAGGGGGTGATGCCGTTCGTGGTGGCGGATCTGCTGAGGCTGGCGCTGCTGATACTGTTTCCGGCTCTGGTGCTGTTTCTTCCCGGAAAGATGTGATCGCGAAGGGAGATGGAGCGGGCGTGCCCGCTCCCGACATTACAGCGTACTGGCCGAAAAGCGGCTCAGCACCGCGCCGGCATGGCGCAGCGTGTGACCGTGGGCGCGGGCCTGGGGTGCCTGGGTGGCCAGGTAGAAACGGGCCAGTTCGCTCAGCCCCGTCAGGTAGTCGGGGTCGCCGTCGCCGTCGCCTGCTGCGCGGCGGGCCTCGGCGGCCAGCGCCAGGCGGGCCATCTGCCAGGCGCCGCAGGCGATGCCGAGCAGGTGCAGCAGCGGCACGGCACCGGCATAGAGCTCAGCGGTGTCGACCTTGTGGGCCAGCAGCCAGTCGACGGTTCCGTCGAGCAGGGTGGCCTGGTCGTGGAGCGGCTGCGCCAGGTCGTTCAGGTGTTCATGACCGTCGAGCCGACCGGCCGTCTGACGAATATCCGCGATCAGCTCGCGCAGGGTAGCGGCGTCCTCACGCAGGATCTTGCGCCCCAGCAGGTCGTTGGCCTGAATGCCGGTGGTGCCCTCGTAGATGGTGATGACGCGGGCGTCGCGGAACAGTTGGGCGACTCCGGTCTCCTCGACGAAGCCCATGCCGCCGAACACCTGGATCGCCTCGTCGCAGAGGTCGTTACCCACCTCGGTGCACCAGCCCTTGGCCACCGGCATCAGCAGATCGACGTAGCGGCGGTACTTGTCGGCGGTTGCGGACTCGGGGTGATGACGGGCGAGGTCGAACCAGCCGGCGGCGCTGTAGAGCAGGCCGCGCATGGCCATCAGCCGGGCGCGCATCGACACCAGCATGCGCTTGACGTCGGGGTGGGCGAGGATCGGTAGGCCGGCTTCGCCGGTGACGATGTCGCGCCCCTGCACACGCTCCCGGGCGTAGGCGAGGGCGGCCTGGTAAGCGCGCTCGCCCAGGGCCGCGCCCTGGATGCCCACGTTGAAGCGGGCCTCGTTCATCATCACGAACATGGTGGCCAGGCCTTGGTGCGGCTCGCCCACCAGATAGCCCAGGGCGCCGCCGTCGTCGCCGTAGCTGAGGGTGCAGGTGGGGCTGCCGTGGATGCCCATCTTGTGCTCGATGGCGATGCAGCGAATGTCGTTGCGCAGCCCCGGCTCGCCCCGTTCGTCGAGCAGGTACTTGGGCACCAGGAACAGCGACAGGCCCTTCACTCCCGGCGGGGCGTCGGGCAACCGGGCCAGCACCAGATGCACGATGTTGGGGGTGAGCTCGTGCTCGCCGTAGGAGATGAAGATCTTCTGGCCGAACAGGCGGTAGGCGCCGTCGGGTTCGGGCTCGGCGCGCATGCGCGTGGCCGCCAAGTCGGAGCCGGCCTGGGGCTCGGTGAGGTTCATGGTGGCGGCCCACTCGCCGCTCACTATCTTGTCGAGCCAGGTGGCTTTCTGTGCCTCGCTGGCGGCGATCATCAGCGCCTCGGTCTGGCCCACGTTGAGCTGGGGCAGCATGGCGAAGGCCATGTTGGCCGAGAACCACATCTCCCACACCGGGGTGGAGACCAGCTTGGGTAGCCCCTGGCCACCATGCTCAGGGGGCAGCGAGAGACCGATCCAGCCGGCCTCGCGAAACCGGTCGTAGGCCGCCTGCCAGCCCTCGGGGGTGACCACTCGCTCGCCTTCCAGACGGCAGCCCTGCCGATCGCCGACCGGGTTGAGCGGAGCGAGCACGCCGGCGGCGAACTTGCCGGCTTCCTCCAGCACCGCGCTGACCAGATCCGGCGAGGCATCCTCGCAGCCGGGCAGCTCGCCGATACGCTCGAGACCGGCCAATTCGTCGAGGATAAACTGCATATCGCGCAGCGGCGCCTGGTAATCGAGCATGGTGATGGACGTTCCTCGTTGCTGGCCGGACGTAGATAGGATCTGGATCTGGTGGGGGTGGGCTATCCCGGTGGGCAGGCCTTCGCGAAGGCGCTGTGAACCCTTCCCTGGGCGCTACTTTTGCCATCCATGGCAAAAGACCTTCGCTACGACCTGCCCGCCGGCGCCCACCGAGAACGGTGCCGAAGAAGGGGCTTTTACCTCGGGGCCATACGGATCGCTCCATCCACCCGAATGGTCTCGCCGTTGAGCATGGGGTTGTCGACGATATGGCAGGCCAGGCGGGCGAATTCGTCGGGCTCGCCCAGGCGGTTGGGGAAGGGGATGGACGCGGCCAGGGACTGCTGCGCCTCTTCCGGCAGCGCCTCCATCAGCGGGGTTCTGAACAGCCCCGGGGCGATGGTCATGACGCGAATGCCGTGGCGCGCCATCTCCCGGGCGATGGGCAGGGTCATGGCGACGATGCCGCCCTTGGAGGCCGCATAGGCGGGCTGGCCGATCTGGCCGTCGAAGGCCGCCACCGAGGCGGTGTTGATGATCACCCCACGCTCTCCGTCGGCCTGGGGCTCGCCCTTGGCCATGGCGGCGGCGGCCAGGCGCAGCATGTTGAAGGTGCCCAGCAGGTTGATGTTGACGATGCGGGCGAAGGCTTCCAGCGGCAGCGGCTCGCCGTGGCGATCGACCACCTTGGCGGGGTCGCCGACTCCGGCGCAGTTGATCAGCCCGTGCAGGCCGCCGAAGGTGTCCACGGCCAGCGCCACCGCGGCCTGGGCATCGGCCTCGCTGGTGACGTCGGTGCGGCGGAACAGCGCGCGGTCGGTGGCGCTCCTGGCGTTCAGCTCGCCCGCCAGCTTCTCGCCGCGCTCGGCATTGAGATCGGCGATCACTACGTTGCCGCCGGCGTCGTGCAAGGCGCGCGCGGTGGCTTCTCCCAGCCCCGAGGCGCCGCCGGTGACGATGAAGGTATTGTCCTGGAATTTCATGATGCTTTCCTCAGGTACGTGGGCCCTGGCCCTTGTGCTTGAAGAAGTTGCCGATGCGTTCGGCGACCTCGGGGCTGGTCTGGGTCAGGGCGGCGGTGAGCGATTCCACGAACAGGCCGTCGTCGCTGGCCATGTTGTCGATGCGCGAGATGGCGGAGACCATGGCCCAGTTGGCCATGGGCGCGTTCTCGGCGATGCGCTCGGCCAGCTGGCGGGCCTTGTCGAGGCTCTCGCCGTTACCGACCACGTAGTGAGAGAGGCCGAGGCGCTGCCCTTCGTCGGCGTCCATGACGCGGCCGGTGAGCATCATTTCGCACATGCGGCCGGGGCCGATGATGTTGGAGACCCGCACCGAGGCGCCACCGCCGACGAAGATGCCGTGACGCCCTTCCGGCAGCTGATAGACGGTGCTGGACTCGGCGACCCGCACATGGGTGGCGGTGGCCAACTCCAGCCCGCCGCCGATGACGGCCCCCTGCATGGCGGTCACCACCGGCAGGCCGCCGTTCTGCAGGCGATCGAAGATGCGGTGCCAGCCGCGCGAATGCTGCACCACGCCGAAGGGGTCGCGATGCTGATGTTCGGCGAGGTCCAGACCGGCGCAGAAGTGCTTGCCCTCGGCGGCCAGGACGATGACCCGCGCCTCTTCCGGCGTGGCCACCAGGGCTTCTTCCAGGGCGCTGAGCAGACGGTCGCTGACGGCATTACGCTTCTCCGGGCGCGCCAGGGTGATGGTGTAGATGGTGTCGTCCAGAGTCGTCTTGACGAGCGTTTCGGTCATGTGTGCCTCGGCAATAATCGTCAAGCTGAGCGCTTGTTGTTCGAAGATACTGTTGTGTAACTAAACAATGGATAGAGTACAGCAGTCGCCGAGCCGGGTCATTCCTGCCTTTCTTCGACTTTAGTCTTGCAAGAAGCGTTCTGGAGGAGAAACGAAGACGGCAGCCCGAGGGCTGCCGTAACGAAGGGTGACTTAGCGAATGGAGGGTGGCGGGTAGAGTATGGCGAGTGACGCGACTAGCGATGAACTCAGCCGCGGCACTCGTCCTGTAGCGCGAGGGCGGCTTCGTAGATCTCCCGGCCTTCCTCGTCGACTTCGTCCAGGTAACGTTCGATGGTCTCGTTCAGCACCGGCCCCCAGTCGGGATGCTCGAGGGCATCCTCGATGACCAGAAACTCGTGGCCGGCCTCTTCGGCGTCCTGGCGGCCCTGACGGATCAGCTCGTCATAGACCTCGGCGGCGCGCAGTGACCACTCCAGGCCGCTGTGGTCGTCGATCACCTGCTGCAGGTCTTCGGGCAGGCTGTCGTAGGTGCGCTGGTTCATGGTGGCGAACAGCGACAGATCGTACAGCGGCACTTCGGTGTGGTAGCTGGCCAGCTCGTTGAGGCGGAAGGTCTTCATGCCCTCCCAGTTGAAGCTCAGCCCGTCCACCACGCCGCGCTGCATGGAGGTGAAGACCTCCGGCGCCGGCATGCCCACGGCCTGGGCGCCGAGTCGGGTGAACATGTCGCCGACCACCGGCGTGGGACGGCGCAGGCGCAGCCCTTCCAGGTCCGCCGGCGTCTCGATCAGGCGCTCCTTGGTGTGCAGGTAGCCGGGGCCGGTGGTGAACATGAACAGCGGCCGGGTATCGGAATACTCCTCGTCGAAGTGGCCCTGCTCATAGAGCGACTGCAGGATGCACGAGCCCTGGCGGCTGCTGGCCGAGACGCCGGGCAGCTCGACCACCTGGGTCAGCGGGAAGCGACCGGCGTTGTAGCCCTGGGCGGTGGCGCCGATGTCGGCGATGCCGTTGACCACGCCCTGGTAGGCGTTGTCGGCACCGGTGAGGGTGGCGCCGGGGAAGATCTGCACCTGCAGGCGGCCCTCGGAGGCCTCTTCGACGCTCTCCGCCCAGGCCTGGAACAGCTCGCGGTCGATCAGCGAGCCGCCGGGCCAGACGTGGGCGATGCGCAGGGTGGTGGCCTCGGCCAGAACGGGGGTGGCCAGGAGCGCCGCAGCCAGGGCGCCGGTGAGGGCGCTGTTCAGGGAATTTCTCCGCGCGCCCTTCTTGGAAAGGGGCTTGGAAAGGGCGGTCACGATCTTGCTGGGTGTCATGGGGGTGTTCCTCTTGTCGTTATGGGTGTCGTCATGTGAAGCACCTACAGGTCCAGCACCAGAACCTTGCTCTTGGCCCGCGAACAGCAGGGGGTGAACTGGTCGTTGGCGGCATGCTCGTCGTCGTCCAGGTAGAGGTCGCGATGGTCGGGCTCGCCCTCCAGCACCCGCGTCAGGCAGGTGCCGCAAACCCCCTGCTCGCAGGAGACCATGATCTCGATGCCGTTCTCGGCCAGCACCTGATGCACCGTCTTGTCGGCGGGTACGCTGAAGCTGGCGCCGCTGCTGGCGATCTTGACCTCGAAGCTGTCGTCGTCGGCGGTGTCGGTCACGGCGCCGGCGAAGTACTCGGTGTGCAGCCGTTCGCTGGGCCAGCCCGCCGCCTTGCAGGCCGTGAGCACCGCCTCGATGAAGCCGGTGGGGCCGCAGACGTAGACCCGGGCGTCGGGATCCGGCGTGGCGACCAGCGCCTCGAGGTCCAGCTTCTGCTCCGCTGCGCCATCGTCGAAGTGGAAGTGCACCCGCTCGGCGAAGCCGGACTCGGCGATGCGCCGACGAAAGGCGGTGCGCTCCGGCGAGCGCGTGCAGTAGTGCAGCTCGAACTCGGCATCGGTGTGGGCCAGGCGCTCGGCCATGCACAGCAGCGGCGTGATGCCGATACCACCGGCCAGCAGCAGGGTGCGCGCTGCCGGCTTGAGCGGAAAATGATTCTTGGGCGCGCTGATCTGAATCAGGTCGCCGACCTGGATCTCCTCGTGCATGGCCACCGAGCCGCCACGGGAGGCGGGGTCGCGCAGCACGCCGATCAGGTAGCGGTCGCGCTCCTCGGGGTGATTGCACAGCGAGTACTGGCGAATCAGGCCGCTTCTGACCTGCACGTCGAGGTGGGCGCCGGCGCTGAACGCCGGCAGCGGCCGACCGTGGGGGTCGGCCAGCTCGAAGGTGACGATGTCCCGGGCCTCGTCGTGGCGCGCCTTGACCTCGACGATCAGCGAGAGAGGAACGCTGCTCATGGGGTGACGCCCTCCCTGGCGGTTCGCTCCTCGGTGAGGATGCGGTCGATGATGCGTCTGGCCTGTACGCCGCCGCCGTCGATGTTGAGCTTGAGCAACTGGCGCTCCGGATAGCGCAGCAGGTTGCGCTGCTGGGCCTCGAGCATCTCCAGGTCCTCGGCGAAGATCTTGCCCTGGCCCTCGCGGATCTTTTCGGTGAGCTCGCCGTCCTCTGGCTTGAAGTTGCGCGCCATGCCCCAGAAGTACCAGATCGAGGTGTCGGTCTCGGGGGTAATGAAGTCGACCACGATGCTCGATGCCTTGACAGCGGCCGGGGCGTCGTAGCCGCCATTGCCGGCATGAGCCACGCCCACCTCGATATGTACGTGGCTCGGCGGGGTGAAGCGGCAGATCTGCCAGCGATCCACCGGCACGTCGTCGGCCAGGCCACAGCCGCGCAGTGCCGCCTGCCAGAAGGGCGGTGCCGGAATGTTTTCCATGTGGCGGCTGGTGATCACTTCGTCGCCCTCCACGGTGGTCTCGGGAGCGGCCTCCTCGATCTCCGGCTGGCCAATGCTGGAGGCGTGCACGTAGGTCTCATGGGTCAGGTCCATGAGGTTGTCGATCATCAGGCGGTATTCGCAGTGGATGTGATAGAGCCCGCCGCCGTAGGCCCAGTCGGGGCTGTTGGCCCAGTGCAGCTCGGGGATCAGGCTCGGGTCGGCCTGTTCGGGATCCCCCGGCCACAGCCACACGAAGCCGTGGCGTTCCACCACCGGGTAGGCGCGAATGCTGGGGAAGCCACGTACGCGCTGGCCGGGCATGCCGGCGCACTTGCCGTCGCAGCCCATCTCCAGGCCGTGGTAGCCGCACACCAGCTTGCCGTCGCGGACGAAGCCCAGCGACAGCGGGGCGCCGCGGTGAGGGCAGAAGTCCTCCACTGCGGCAACGCGGCCTTCGTCGCCGCGAAAGAGTACGATGGGCTCATTGCAGATGGTGCGTCCCAGCGGCTTGTCCGCGATCTCGTCCGGGGTGCAGACGACGTACCAGGTGTTCTTGGGGAAGGGGGGTTGAGTCACGGTTCTCTCCTCGGGAGCATGGATTTATTACTGCGCTCGATATCCTGGCCGCCGGCGGTGCTCGCTATCCTCATTGAGCTACAGTCAACTCCGGTAGCTGCGCTCCGGCGGCGGCCAGCCTCTCATCGTTCGCTACATAAATCAGTGCTCCCTTCTTTGCTGAGAATGTTATGTTTGGATCCAAAGTAGAGCTTTTCAGCCTTGCGATGGTCAACTTATGCTTTAGTTGGATCCATTGTTAATTTCGAAAGGGCAGCAAGGGTGGTGATCGAGTGAGCGACAGCGACAAGAGCGTGGTGAGCCGGTTGCGCAAGCTGATCGGCGAGGGCTTCTATCAGCCCGGTGAACGTATCGGCGAGGTGGCGGTGGCGGAGCAACTGGGGGTCTCGCGCACCCCGGTGCGCCTGGCCTTCCGCACCCTGGAGCAGGAGGGACTGCTGCAGCGGGCCGGCAAGCGCGGCTTCATGGTGCGGGAGTTCACCGAGGCGGACGTGCTCTGCGCGGTGGAGGTGCGCGGGGTGCTGGAGGGGCTGGCGGCGCGCCGCCTGGCGGAGCAGGGGCTGAGCCCGGCGCTGGCCGAGGAGCTGACGGTTTGGATCCAAAAGGGGCGCGAGCTGCTGGCCAAGGGCTACCTGGAGGAGCGTGACGTCGACGTCTGGAGCGAGCTCAATCGGCGCTTCCACGAAACCATCGTCGGCTCGGCCGGCAGCCCGGTGATCGGCGACGCCATCGCCCGCAACAACCATCTGCCCTTTGCCGCCGCGGATTCCATCGTCATCGACAGCGAGGCGCTCGACCGCGAGTACCGCAAGCTGCAGCTGGCTCAGACCCAGCACGAGCTGGTGTTCCAGGCGCTGCGCCACGGCGAGGGCGCCCGCGCCGAGATGCTGATGCGCGAGCACGCCTTCATCGGCCTGCGCTATGGGGAGTTGCTGGGGTTGGGACCCGGGCTCGGCCAGCCGCGAGCCGACGACTGAGCGCTGCCCAGGGGCGTGTGCGTGTTTGCCAGGACAGGCGCACCGCCGGATGGCGCTGCACCTGTCCTGACTTCATGGAGCTGCTGGCTTCATAGCGGCGCGGGAAAGCGCACGATGGGTTTGACGACCCGGCCGTGCTCGGCATCGTCGATGGCCTGGTTGATCTGCTCGAACTCGTAGTAGGTCACCAGCCGGTCGAACGGGAAGCGGCCCCCTTCGTACAGGCGGATCAGCGCCGGGATGAAGTGATCCGGCAGCGAGTCGCCCTCGACGATGCCTCTCAGGCTGCGGCCCGCCGACATCATGTGGCTCAGATTCAGCTCCAGGGTGCTGCTGGGGTCCGAAGCGCCGAGGATGCCACAGGTACCACGGGGCGCCAGTACCGCCACGGCCTGCTGGATGACCGGCGCCAGGCCGGTGGTATCCAGGGCGTGATCGACACCCGCACCGCCGGCGGCCTGGCAGATTTGCTCCACCACCCCGGGGGAGTCGGCCACGAAGGCGTGGCTGGCGCCGAGTTCCAGGGCCAGTTCCAGACGCTGGCGGTTGCGGTCCACCGCGATGATAGTGGTCGCCCCGGCGACCACACCGGCCATGATGGCCGACAGGCCGACCGACCCGGTGCCGAACACCGCCAGCGAATCGCCCGGTGCGACCCGCAGCGAGTTGAGCACCGCGCCGGCACCGGTTTGCACCCCGCAGGCCAGCGGCCCCAGCAGCTCCAGCGGGGCCGAGCGGGGCACCTTGACCACGTTGCGCTCATGGCACAGCGAGTGGCTGGCGAAGGAGGACTGGCCGAAGATGTTGCCGTACACCATCTTGCCCGCCTGGGACAGGCCACTCGAGCCGTCCGCCCGGGTGCCGAGGAAGTTGCGCGGGAAGAAGTCGTGGCAGTAGCTGGCCTGGCCCTTGTCGCAGCTGGCGCAGTGGCCGCACGAGTTGTAGGTCATGACCACGTGATCGCCGACGGCGACCTTGGTGACGCCGCTGCCCACCTGCTCGACGATACCGGCTCCCTCATGGCCCAGCACCACCGGCTGTGGCGTGGGGAGATGCTGATCGCGCATGACGATGTCGGTGTGGCAGATGCCGGTAGCCACCAGGCGCACCAGGATCTCACCGGCCCGGGGCGGCTCCAGCTGCAGTGTCTCCAGGGAGAGCGGGGCCTGTGGCGCGCGGGCCACGGCTGCGTTGATTTCCATGGCGTACGCTCCTCTCACGGGGCCGGCTTGGCGACCACCACCGACTGGATGGCGGTGTATTCGTTAAGCCCCGCCTCGGCAAACTCCACGCCGATGCCGGACTGCTTGTGGCCGCCGAAAGGGATGTGCGGCGCCATGGCAAAGTGCTGGTTGACCCAGGCGCTGCCCGTCTCCAGCCGGCTGGCGATGCGCTCGCCCCGCTCGACGTCCCGCGTCCAGACCGAGCCGCCCAGGCCATAGGGCGAGCGGTTGGCACGGCGTATCGCATCCTCGACGTCGTCGAAGCGCAGCAGCGAGCGCACCGGGCCGAAGATCTCCTCGTCCACCACCGGATTGCCCTCCCCGATGTCGCGGATCAGCGTCGGTTCGACGTAATAGCCCGGGCCGTAGGTGCGACCGCCGGCGATGATGCGTCCGTACTGGGGGGCAAGCTCGAGCGCCCGCTTCACCGCCTCGAACTGACGGCGGTTCTGCACCGGGCCGAACTGGGTGGTCGGGTCCAGCCCATCGCCCACCTTGGCCGAGCGCGCCAGCTCGGCGAGCGCATCGCACATCGGTTCGTAGATGGCGGAGTGGATATAGAGCCGCTTGATCGACATGCACACCTGCCCCGAGTTGACGAATGCCAGGCCGAACAGCTGCGGGGCCACGGCCGCTACGTCGACGTCGTCGAGCACGATGGCGGCGTCGTTGCCGCCCAGCTCCAGGGTGAGGCGCTTCAGGCTGTCGGCGGCGGAGCGCATCACCGCGCGTCCGCTGGCGGTGGAGCCGGTGAAGGAGATCTTGTCGATGTCCGGATGGCCGGCCAGCAGCGGGCCGATGTCGCCGCCGTCCGGCACGACGTTGATCACCCCCGCTGGCACCAGGTCGGCGATGAGCTCGCCGAGGCGCAGCGTGGCGAGAGGCGTGGTGGGGCTCGGCTTGACCAGGCAGGTATTGCCGGTGAGCAGCGCGGGGCCGAGCTTGTAGCAGGCCATCACCAGCGGGAAGTTCCAGGGCACGATGGCGGCCACCACGCCCAGCGGGCGGCGGTGCAGCTCGGCGCGCTGCTGCGCGTCGTCCTGCAGTATTCGCGGCGAGAGATCGGCATTGGCGAAATAGCGCAGGATCGCCGGTGCCTGAAAGGTTTCCACCTTGGAGCCTGCCAGGGGCTTGCCCTGTTCGAGGGTGATCAAGTGCTCCAGCTCCTCTGCATTCGCCTCGATGCGATCGGCGATGGCAAGCAGCACCTGGCGCCGCCGCTCCAGCGGCGTATCCCGCCAGGCGGGCCAGGCCTCGCGGGCGGCACGAATGGCACGCTCGGCCTCTTCGGGGGTGGCGCGGGGGCAGTAGGCCACCACCTCCTCATTGCTGGGGTTGATCACCGCCATCTGGCGAGTGCCCGTGGTCAGTTCGCCGTCGATCAGGGCATGGAAGGCGTGGGAAGTGGACATGGCGTGCTCCTGTTGTTGTGTTTACGTCTGTTGTTTACGTCTGCTGTTTCGTCCGGGGGTAACGACCATTCAGCCTCGCCATGCCATGCCGGTCTTGCGTATCCGTGCAGAGACGTTGTCGAATCCTGCAGCGATCGCTTGCCAAGTCGGGTCGTCTTGGACCACCCTGTATGTCGAGTTTGTTGTAAGTGGCAATAAATAACGTCAATAACAATTGCTACGGAGACGCCGGAGATGAACGCCTTCGCCCCTCGGCGCGATGCGCGTCCCGCTGGGATGCCGTCGCCAGCCCCATCCGACGCCAGCCTGTGTGCCACCAGCCTGCGCACCACCAGTCTGGAGCGCTTCGTCAGCGCCAGCGGCGCTCATCTGCCGCCTTTGGAGGTCGTACCCCAGACAGCGACATTCCGCGCCAGCCTGCGGGGCCGAAACCTGCACAGCGGTCAGCTGATTCAGCTGGCCAGCTCACCGGTGCGGGTCACGCGTACGCCGCGCCTGGCCAGTCACACCAGCGCCGACCACACCTTCAAGCTGGTGTGGCAACTGCAGGGTGGGGCCGAGATGGAGCAGGGCAACCGCACCATCCGCCTGGGGGCCGGGCAGATGGCGGTCTATCGCCTCTCGACGCCCTACCGCCTGCATACCTTCGGCGATTATCGCGTGCTGATGCTGAGCCTCGACCTGGCCGACATGCCGGAGTGGCGGCAGCTGGCCGAACGCTGCCAGGGGCAGGTGCTGCCGTGGGACGCCGCCGTGCAGGGAGCCCTGGCGGCGCTGCGTTCGCAGCTGGTGTGGGGTGACGACCCCATGGTGGCAAAGGTGGAGGAGGTGGCGCTCGAACTCGTCTTCGACTTCCTCTGGCGGCGTCAACGCCAGCAGTTGCACTGCGCCCCCATGCCGAGCGAGCGGCTGGTCAGGGCGCGGCGCCTGGTGCTGGAGCGGCTCGCCGACCCGACCCTGGCGCCGGAGGATCTGGCCAGCGCCCTGAACCTGTCGATGCGCGCGCTCTACGACGAATTTCGTCGTCATCAGCTGGCGCCGCCGGCCACCTTCATTCGCGAGCTGCGTCTGGAACGCTGCTATCTGGCGCTGCTGGACGCCGCGAATCGACGCAACACCATCACCCACATTGCCCTGGAGCATGGCTTCGTCGACGGCGCACACTTTGCCCGGATATTCCGCCAGCGCTACGGAATCTCACCCGTGGAACTGCGCAGGCGGCAGGGGTCGCTGGAGCACTGAGATCACGGCACGTTCCCTTGTCTCTGTCACGCCGCCTTTGAAAAGTCCAAATTAATATTCCTTTTGTCCTTTTTTATGGGCAAATGGGTGCTTTTCCTTTGTCATAAGCAACGGAAAATCCAAGCGACATAGACTAATGTCGATTATCGAGAGGGGCAGTGGTGGGGTAGCTTAGTCGATAAGCCGAACGTGTGTTCGTTTTGCGAACAATGGCGCTGAGAATCGACTACAACGACCCCGGAGGCACCCTCATGAACCGTGTCCTGTCCCGCTGCCTGCTGGCGGCTTCCATCGCTGGGCTCACTGCCGCGTCCGCCGCGCAGGCCTCCACCACCCTGCGCATGTCGCACTTCTGGCCGGACGGTTCCGGCATCAACCAGGAGATCTTCCAGGCCTGGGCCGATGCCGTGCAGGAAGCCTCCGGCGGTGAGCTCACGATCGAGAACTATCCGTCCCAGACCCTGACCCGCGCCGACCAGGCTTATCAGGGCGCGGTCAACGGCATCTCCGACATCGCCATCACCGCCCAGGGCTACACCGCGGGTCGCTTCCCGCTGTCGCAGATCGTCGAGCTGCCGGGGGTTTCCGATACCGCCAGCCAGGGCGCCTGCATTCTGCAGACCCTCTACGACGACGGCCACATTGCCAGCGAGTACGACGACACCAAGGTGCTGTTCATGTTCACCACGGGGCCGGGCTACCTGCACACCGTGGATAACGACATCCAGTCGCCGGCCGACCTTTCCGGCCTGCGTATTCGCCGCCCCACTGCCGTGGCCGGCGAGATGCTCGAGCAGCTCGGCGCCCAGCCGGTCGGCATGCCGGCGCCGGACATCTACACCTCGCTGCAGCGCGGCGTGATCGACGGCCTGAGCTTCCCGTGGGAGGGCATGAAGGTCTTCCGTCTCAACGAGCTGGCCAACTACCACACCCAGGTGCCGTTCTACTCGCTGATCTTCGTTGCCACCATGAACCAGCGCAGCTTCGACCGCCTGAGCGAAGAGCAGCAGGCGGCCATCGAGGCCAACATGGGCATGCAGTGGAGCGAAGTGGCCGGCGGCGTGTTCGACGGCCTGGATGAAGCAGGCAAGCAGGAAGCCGAGGAGGCCGGGCACACCATCCGCGTGATCGACAACCCGCTCGAGCACGACGACTGGGCCGGTCCGCTCAAGGCGGGGATCGAGAACTACCTCAGCGAGCTCGAAGGCCGCGGCCTGGACAATGCGCGTGAAGTCTATGAAGCCGCCATGGCGGCGCGCGAGGCCTGCTCGGTCGAGCAGAGCTGAGCCGGGAGGCCGTGATGCAACCCTTGCTTTTCGCAAGCCGCCAGCTGGCGCGCCTGTGCCTGCTGGTGGCAGGTCTGGCGCTGCTGGCGCTGATGAGCGTGACCATCGTCGACGTGCTGCTGCGCATGGCGTTCCGCCTCTCCGGCGGGGCGCTCAACTGGAGCGTGATCGGCAGCGTCGAGCTGGTGCGCTATCTGCTGATGTTCTCGCTGCTGGCGGCCATGGCCGCCAGCGTGGAGCGCAGCCAGGTGGTGGTCGAGGCCTTCTCCCACGGCCTTTCGCCGGTGCTCAAGGAGCGCCTGGGCGGTCTGTTCCTGTTCGGCTTCGTGGTGTTGGGGGCGGTCATGGCCATCGGTCTGTGGCAGGAGGCCGGTATCGCCTCCCAGCGCGGTCAGGTGACCCAGGATCTGCGAATCCCTATGGGGCCGATCTACCAGTTCGGTGCCGTGCTGTGCGCGCTGCTGGCGCTGCGCAGCCTGCTGCATGCCGTGCTGGGCGTCTTCTTCGCCACCGAGGGGGGAGGTGTCCACCATGAGTAGCGAGATGATCGGTGGCATCGGCCTGATCGGTCTGCTGGTACTGCTGATTCTGCGGGTGCCGGTGGCGCTGGCGATGCTGATCGTCGGCGTGGTGGGCTTCGCCCAGGTGATCTCCTGGGGAGCGGCGCTCTCGATGGTCAAGTCGGTGCCGGTGGACGTGCTTTCGAGCTACAGCTTCAGCGCCATTCCGATGTTCATCCTGATGGGGGTGCTGGCCGCCCATTCGGGTATGGCGGGCATGCTGTTCAATTCCACGCGCACCATCTGCGGCGGCTGGAAGGGCGGCATGGCGATCGCCACGGTGGGCTCCTGCGGTGTCTTTTCGGCGATCTCCGGTTCGTCGCTGGCCACCGCCAGCACCATGACCCGGGTAGCCCTGCCGGAAATGGAGAAGCACGGCTACAAGCGCTCGCTGGCCACCGGCACGCTGGCCGCCGGCGGCACCCTGGGCATCATGATCCCGCCCAGCATCGCCCTGCTGATCTACGCGGTGATCACCGAGCAATCCGTCGGCGACATGTTCGCCGCGGGTATCATCCCGGGCCTGATGGGGCTGCTCTTCTATGCATTGACGGTCAGCGTGGTGATGCGCATCTGGCCCGACATGGCGGTGCCGGGCGAGCCCACCTCGCTGGGCGAGAAGCTGCGCTCGATCTCCGGGCTGCTGCCGTTCTTCGCCGTGTTCGTGATCATCATTGCCGGCATCTACCAGGGCATGTTCACGCCCACCGAAGGGGCCAGCGTGGGAGCCTTCGCCACCATGCTCTACGCCTTCTACAAGGGCATGCGCCTGGCCGGGCTGTGGCAGAGCGTGCGGGAGACCCTGGCGCTCTCGGCGGTGGTGTTCTTCATGCTGGTAGGGGCCGAGACGCTGGGCTACTTCATCTCGGTGTCGCGCATCTCCTTCACCATCAGCACCTTCCTCGGCGGGCTGGACGTGCCGACCATCGTCATTCTGCTGCTGATTCTGCTGCTCTACTTCGTGCTCGGCATGTTCATGGATTCCATCGCCATGCTGGTGATCACGGTGCCGGTGGTGTTCCCGATCATCACCATGCTCGGCATCGATCCGGTGTGGTTCGGCATTCTCACCGTGCTGACGGTGGAGCTGGGGCTGGTGACGCCACCGGTGGGCATGAACGTGTTCGTGATCAAGGCGATGGCGCCCCATGTGGGGCTGGGCGAGATCTACCGCGGTGTGGCGCCCTTCATCGTCGCCGACCTGCTGCGCCTGGCGCTGTTGATTGCCTTTCCGGTGCTATCGCTATGGATGCTCTAGTTTCTGCCCGAATACTGGCTGCGCTCGTCGACTTTTCAGGCAGAGCCTAGCCTCGCACCTTTGATCTCCTGCCCCGGTTCAGCCTGTCTGACCGGGGCCTTTTCATATGGGCGAGGCTTTGGCGTGCTGGCGCAGGCGGAAGTCCCGCGGCGAGAGCCCGGTGTTGCGCTTGAAGAAACGGGTGAAGTAGGCCGGTTCGGAGAAGCCGAGGCTGTCGGCGATCTGGCTGATGGTCATGTTGGTGTAGGTGAGCTGGCGCTTGGCCTCCAGCAACAGGCGTTCGTGGAGCAGCTGCAGCGCACTGCGATTCGCCAGGCGGCGGCACAGGGCATTGAGGTGCGCGCTGCTCATGCCGAGCCACTCGGCAAACTGCTCGACGCTGGGCTGCTGGCGGTACTGCGCCTCGATCAGCGTCTGGTACTGGGCAAGGTGCTCGTGGCCGCGGTCGCGGCTCCGTGGCTCCGCGGTGGCGGGGCCGTGCGGTTCGGCCAGGCGCGCGAGCTCCACGCACAGGGCCTGCACCAGCGCACCCAGCATGCGGTGGCGGCCCGCGGCGGGCTGGCGGTACTCGGCGTCGATTTGCGCTACCAGCGTGGCCAGGCGGTGCGCCTGAGTCGCCTGTTCCAGCGGAAAGTAATTGGCCTGACGCAGCGTCTTGGCCTGCTCCTCGAGCTGCTGGCTGAGCTGTTCGGCCAGCGGCTGGGCCAGGGTGACGATATGCCCTTCGACATCCTGCGAGAAGCGGAAGCCGTGGATGCTCATGGCCGGCACCACGATGGCCAGCGGCCCGCCCAAGGCATGCTGGGTGCCCTCCAGCTCCAGTTCGACCTGTCCGCTGGCGATGTGCAGCACGTGCACCAGATCGGCGTGCCGGTGGGGGCGGATGTGCCAGTCGTGTAGCCGGCTGCGCTCGGGGATCGATTCGCAGTGCAGCAGGTCCGGCGTCGGCCAGGGGTGGGTCTCGCCGTAGAGCTTGAACACGGGCACCGAGGCGTGGGGTGTGTTCGACATGAGGGCACCTGTACGACTAAAGTCGATAAAGGATGTGCGAAAAGTCCAACTATTGATCTTTATCTTGCCTTAATAGCCTCGCCCTTTCATTGAAAAATGCAACTCGTGTGTCGCCCCTGACAACAATGAGGCTTTTTTCATGAAGACCCAGGTAGCCATCATCGGTGCTGGCCCCTCCGGGCTGCTGCTCGGCCAGCTGCTGAGCCGCCAAGGCATCGACAACGTGATCCTCGAGCGCAAGAGCGGCGAGTACGTGCTCAGCCGCATTCGCGCCGGCGTGCTGGAACAGGGCATGGTCGACCTGCTGCGTGAAGCGGGCGTCGATGCGCGCATGAACGAGGAGGGCCTGCCCCACGACGGCGTCGAGCTGGCCTTCGACAACCGCCGCGTGCGCATCGACCTGGCCGGGCTGACCGGCGGCAAGACGGTGATGGTCTACGGCCAGACGGAAGTGACCCGCGACCTGATGGAGGCCCGCGAGGCCGGCGGCGGCACGACGATCTACGAGGCCGACAACGTGCAGCCCCACGATCTCGAAACCGACGCTCCCTACGTCACCTTCGAGAAGGACGGCGAGACCGTGCGCCTCGACTGCGACTACGTGGCCGGCTGCGACGGCTTCCACGGCGTATCGCGCCAGTCGATCCCCAAGGACCGCATCAAGGAGTTCGAGAAGATCTACCCGTTCGGCTGGCTGGGCCTGCTGGCCGATACGCCGCCGGTCTCCGATGAGCTGATCTACGCCCGCCACGAGCGCGGCTTCGCCCTGTGCAGCATGCGCTCGCCGACCCGCAGCCGCTACTACGTGCAGGTGCCGCTGGACGAGAAGGTCGAGGACTGGTCCGACGAGCGCTTCTGGGCGGAGCTCAAGCGGCGCCTGCCCGAGGAAGTGGCGGCCAAGCTGGTCACCGGCCCTGCGCTGGAGAAGAGCATCGCACCGCTGCGCAGCTTCGTGGTCGAGCCCATGCAGTACGGCAGGCTGTTCCTGGTCGGCGATGCCGCCCACATCGTGCCGCCCACCGGCGCCAAGGGGCTCAACCTCGCCGCCAGCGACGTCAACACGCTCTACCGGCTGATGGTGAAGGTGTATCAGGAGGGCCGCACCGACCTGATCCCCAACTACTCGCAGACCTGCCTGAAGCGCATCTGGAAGGCCGAGCGCTTCTCCTGGTGGATGACCTCGCTGCTGCACAAGTTCTCCGACGAGGAGGACTTCGAGACCCGCATGCAGCAGGCCGAACTGGACTATCTCACGTCTTCGGAGGCGGGCCTCAAGACCATCGCCGAGAACTACGTGGGCCTGCCCTACGAGTCGCTCGAGTAGCGTTATTCCTTGCTCCTCCTTGCCCGGGCTGTGGTGGTTGGCCCGGGCTTTTTCATGCCTGCCGAGACACTCGCTAAGACTAAGGTCGGGTTTGGAGCCCGGGCGCAACCCAGTACTCTCGATTCGATAACGAATAAGTGTGCGCTTTGCGAACAATTTCAAACGACGATGCGAGGTGGCGTGATGGCTGGTGTGCAAAAGAGCTTGTTGAAAAAGGTGTGCCTTGCGGCATGCGGTGGTGGCCTGGCGGTGGCAATGTCCGTTTCTACGGCCCATGCCAACGAGTGGCCGACCGGCGATGTGCGTCTGGTCGTGCCCTATGCCCCGGGTGGTACCACCGACGTACTGTCGCGTCGTGTGGCCGACCTGCTGCAGGATGAGCTCGACGCCAACGTTGTGGTGGAGAATCGGCCGGGAGCGGGTTCCACCGTGGCCACCGGTCGCCTGGCGCGCGGTGGGCGCGACGCCGCTCATACCATTCTGATGGCCTCGCCCGGACATACCATCGGGGCGGCGATCTATCCCGACCTCGACTACGATCCGGTCGAGGATTTCGTCTTCCTGCAGAACCTGATCGACATCCCCAACGTGATGGTGGTGCCGGCCAGCAGCCCCTATGACAGCGTCGAAGAGTTCGTCGAGGCGGCCCGCGAGCAGAACATGACCTTCAGCCACAGCGGCGTGGGTAGCTCCATTCACATGTCGGGAGAGCTGTTCAAGACGCTGACCGAGACCAACCTGACCGCCGTGCCGTTTGCCGGCAGCGGTGCGGCTCTTCCGGCTCTGCTGGGAGGCGATGTCGACGTCTCCTTCGAGAACATGCCGACCGTGCTGTCCCATATCCGCTCAGGCGACCTCAAGGCGCTGGCGGTGACCTCCGCCGAGCGTTCCGAGCATCTGCCCGACGTGCCCACCCTGGTGGAAGTCGGTGACTACAACCTGGATCAGTTCGTGACCACCGCCTGGTTCGGCCTGATCGCTCACGAGTCCTTCTCCGAGGAGGCTCAGGAGGCCATGCGCACCGCGCTCGATGCCGTGATGCAGCGCGAGGAGTTCGTCAGCTTCGCGGACCAACTGGGTGCCGAGCCGGGCCAGGTGGCCGGCGAGGAGTTCAAGCAGTTCATCGCCCAGGAGGTCGAGCGCTGGCAGGAAGTGGCCGAGCAGGCCGGCATCAGTCAGTAAGCGAGTCGACCGCTTTCACCGTTCGCTGAGGCGAGGCTCCGTCCTCGCCTCACCTGTCCTCTGGAGGGTGTCATGTCGTCCTCGTCGTCAAAGCGTGTCATGGCGGTTCGCGACCCCGGAGACGTTCTCTCGGGGTGTGTGCTGCTGGTCGCTTCCGCCATCCTGCTGTTCTACCTGATACCCAACTACATCAGCGAACCGCCCATCATGCAGAGCCCGCTGATGTCGCCGCGCTGGCTGCCGCGCATCGTGGGCGGGCTGATGCTGCTCTTCTCCTGCCTGCTGATCGTGCAGGGGCTGCTGGTGGACAACACCGACAAGGAGGATGGGCGCCGTATCGAGAAGGGGCCCAGGCTGCGCTTCGCCATGATGGTGGCGGCGCTGGTCGTCTACGTGACGCTGTTCGAGGCGCTGGGGGCGGTGATCAGCGGCATCCTGGCCACCTTGATCCTGTTTGCGGCTCACCCGGTCAGGACCTGGTGGGTCTACAGCCTGGCTTTCGTTTTCCCTGCCGCCGTCGCCTTCGTCTTCGTGAAGGTCATGAACGTGCCGCTGCCGCTGATGCCGTTCTGACGGCAGGCGCTACTGCCCCTGGGTGAATGCATGGATATGTTTTCGGAAGTGCTCCATCTCTTTCTCAGCCTGGACAACTTCCTGGCCATTGCGCTGGGGGTCGTCATCGGCGTCGTGGTCGGCTCGATTCCAGGGCTGACCGCCACCATGGCAGTCGCGCTGGCGCTGCCGTTCACCTTCACCATGGAGCCGGTGGCGGCCATCCTGCTGCTGGTGGGCATCTACAAGGGCGGCATGTACGGCGGCTCCATCACGGCCATCCTGATC
This sequence comes from Billgrantia desiderata, assembly GCF_900108215.1. NCBI lineage: Bacteria > Pseudomonadati > Pseudomonadota > Gammaproteobacteria > Oceanospirillales > Halomonadaceae > Billgrantia > Billgrantia desiderata. The sequence goes on from NZ_FNVC01000019.1 coordinate 65,931, forward strand.
CGCACCCCGGGCTCGCCGGCATCCGCCTGCACGCTGCTCGACGGCTACCCCATGGCCCAGCAGGGCCACGCCAAGAAGGCGCTCAAGACGGCGCTCTACTCCTCGGTGATCGCCGACTTCATCTCCAACATCGCGCTGATCTTCTTCGCCGCCTATCTGGCCAAGATCGCGCTCAACTTCGGTGCGCCGGAGTTCTTCTGGCTGATCTGCTTCTCGCTGACCATCATCATCTCGCTGGCCAGCGGCTCGATGATCAAGGGCCTGCTCGCCGCCTTGATGGGCATCCTGCTCTCGCTGGTGGGACTGGACGAGGTCTACGGCTCCCAGCGGTTGACCTTCGGCAACTACAACCTGATGGATTCGATCTCGTTCATCCCGCTGCTGATCGGGCTGTTCGCCATTCCCGAGATCATCGAGTTCTATCGCAAGAAGGCGCTGCCGCACCTCAAGGCCAAGGCCAGCGGGGTGGGCATGACCCTGGCGGAGCTCAAGCGCTGCCTGAAGAGCATCATTCGCGGCAGCCTGATCGGCGTGATCATCGGCGCGATTCCCGGCACCGGGGCCACCGCCGCGGCCTTCATCTCCTACAGCGACGCCCGCCGCCGCTCGCCCAACCGCGACAACTTCGGCAAGGGCGAGGTGGAAGGCGTGGCCGCCGCCGAGGCGGGCAACAACGGGGTGGCCGGGGCGACCATGATTCCGCTGCTGTCGCTGGGCATTCCCGGCGACGTGATCACCGCCATCATCCTCGGCGCCTTCATGGTCCACGGCCTGACCCCGGGCCCGATCATGTTTCAGGAGAACCTGACGCTGATCTACGCGCTGTTCGTCGGCATCATGTTCAGTTCGCTGGTGCTGCTGGTGGTGGGCAACGGGGCGATCAAGTACTTCTCGCTGATCGCCGACATTCCCAAGTCGATCCTCTTCCCCATCGTGCTGATGTTCTGCGTCTACGGCGCCTACGCGGTGAACAACGACACCTTCGACGTGTGGCTGATGCTGGGCTTCGGCGTGCTCGGCTACATCTTCAACCGGGCGGCGATTCCGGCGGCACCGTTCTTGATCGGCTTCATTCTCGGGCCGATGTTCGAGGACAACCTGCGCCGCTCGCTGCTGATCGGGCACAACGATCTCGCGATCTTCGTCCGCGGTCCGATCACCTGGTTCTTCATCGCCCTGACGCTGGGTTCGATCCTGCTGGCGATCTATCGCTATGTCGCGGCGCGCCGTCAGTCCGTCAGCGCCGGCGCGACGCAGGAGAGCCCGTGAGCAATATCGAACCCACGGGCGCAACGCAAGGATCGGGAGAGGTGATATGGCAGGACCGCTGACAGGCCTGCGCGTGCTCGACCTGAGCCGGGTGATGGCCGGCCCCTGGTGCACCCAAATACTCGCCGACATGGGCGCCGAGGTGATCAAGGTCGAGCGCCCGGTGAGCGGCGACGACACGCGGCACTGGGGGCCGCCCTGGCTCGAGGATCGCGACGGCAACGAGACCCGCGAATCCGCCTATTATCTCTCGGCCAACCGCGGCAAGCACTCGGTGACCGTGGACATGGGCCAGCCCGAAGGGCAGGCGCTGATCCGTGAGCTGGCCGCCCAGAGCGACATCCTGGTGGAGAACTTCAAGCGCGGTGGCCTGGCGCGCAAGGGGCTCGACTACGCCACCCTGGAAGCGATCAATCCCGGGTTGATCTACTGCTCCATCACCGGTTTCGGCCAGACCGGGCCGATGGCCGCCCTGGCCGGCTACGACTACCTGATCCAGGCCCAGGGCGGCCTGATGAGCATCACCGGCGCCGCCGACGGCGAGCCCGGCGCGGGACCGCAGCGAGTCGGCATGGCCGTAGCGGACCTCACCACCGGCATGAACGCGACCATCGCCATTCTCGGCGCGCTGCATCATCGTCACCTGACCGGCGAAGGGCAGTACATCGACATGGCCCTGCTCGACGTGCAGGTGAGCTGGCTGGCCAACCAGGCACAGAACTACTTCTGCAGCGGTACGCCACCCACCCGCACCGGCGAGTACCACCCCAATCTGGTGCCCTACCAGCCGTTCCCCACCGCCGACGGCGAGAAGGTCATCATCGCCATCGGCAACGACGGCCAGTTCCAGCGCTTCTGCCAGGCGGTGGGGCGGCCGGAGCTGGCCGAGGACCCGCGCTTTGCGACCAATCCCGAGCGGGTCCGGCATCGCCTCGAGCTGGTACCGATCATGGTCGAGATCACCCGCAGCCGTACCGCCGCCGAATGGATCTCACTGCTGGGCGAGATCGCCGTGCCCTGCGGGCCGATCCAGAACATCGCACAGGTCTTCGACGACCCCCAGGTCAAGGCGCGGGAAATGAAGATCGAGCTGGAGTCGCGCCACGGGCCGGTGCCCGGCGTGGCCAACCCGATCAAGTACTCGCGTACGCAGCTGGAGTATCGCAAGGCGCCGCCGGCACTGGGCGAGGATACCGAGGCCGTGCTGGCGCGGCTGCTCGGCAAGGCGCCGGCGGAGATCGCCGGGTTGCGCCAGCGCGGTGTGATCTAGCGCGGATCAGCCGACGCTGACGCCGCCGCAGACGAACAGGGTCTGGCCGGTGACGAAACCGCTGCGCTCGTCGCAGAAGAAGCTCACCGCCTGGGCCACGTCTTCGGGCTGGCCCATGCGCCGCGCCGGGATGTTGTCGATGATGCGTCGTGCGCGCTCCGAATCCGGCGGGTTGTTCTCCCAGAAGGCGCTGGTGGCGATGGGGCCGGGGGCGACGCAGTTGACCGTGATGCCGTCGCCGGCCAGCTCCAGCGCCCAGGTGCGGGCCATGGATTGCAGCGCACCCTTGGTCGCGCTGTAGAGGCTGCGGGCCTCCTTGCCCAGCACCACGCGACTGGCATTGATCACGATGCGGCCGTGGCGCCGCTCGCGCATGCCCGGCAGCAGCGCCTGAGTGCAGACCAGCGCCGAGCGCACGTTGAGGTGCATCAGGCGATCGAAGTCCTCCACTCGCGTGTCGTCGAGTAGCGCCGGCGCGACGATCCCCACGTTGTTGACCAGACAACCTACGCTGTGAGCCGCGACGATTTCGGCGAGTACCTCGCGGGTCGCTTCCACCTCGGCGAGATCGACCAGCCGGGCATCGGCCCTGAGCGATTCCGCCTCGGGCTCGACGATGTCCAGCACGATGGTGCGATAGCCGTCCTGTTGCAGGCGCAGGGCGATGGCCTGGCCGATGTTGCGGGCGCCGCCGGTGACGATTGCGCAGGGTTCGCTCATGTGCGGCTCCGTTTTGGCTGTCGGTGTGCGTTATGCGTACGTTAGTTCGCTATGTTTTCGCTCCGACAGCCGTATCACAACCCGACCTTCGTCTCGATGGCGACAGTGAGCCAGTCAGTCGGTCTCGAAGCCGTGAAACGTGGCGACGTTCTCCACCGGTTCACGCTCGGTGATGAAGTGGTTCTCCGGGGCCTCGGGGGCCTCGTGGCCCACGGCGATGGCGCACAGCACCAGTTCGCTGTCGGCGAGCCCCAGCTGTGCACGGATGATCCGGTGATACCAGGCCAGCGCGGCCTGGGCGCAGGTGTGCAGGCCCTGGCCTCGGGCGGCGGTCATCAGGCTCTGGATCAGCATGCCGGCATCCATGTAGCTGCCGGTCTCGAGGCGTCGGTCGATGGTCACGATCATGGCCACCGGGGCATCGAAGAAGAGGAAGTTGCGGCGCATCTGCTCATGGCGCCGGGCCTTGTCTTCACGCCTTATGCCAAGGGTCTCGTAGAGGCCGTAGCCGCAGCGCTGGCGGCGCTCGCGATAGGGTTCGAACCACTGGGTGGGGTAGTAGGTGTACTCAGGTTGATGCTCCTCGCCGCTGTCGAAGGCGGCGAGAATGGCAGCGCTGAGCCGGTGCAGTGCTTCACCCGCCACCACGTGAACCTGCCACGGCTGAATATTGTTGCCGCTGGGCGCGCGTCCGGCGACTTCGATGATGTGGGCCAGCGTGTCGCGGCTGACCGGATCAGGCAAGAAGCGGCGAACGGACTTGCGGCTGCGGATGGCGTCGTCGACGTGCATGGGCTCTCCTCATCCTTCTCTTCAGAAGCCGGGCCGCCCTCATCGGCGGCCCGGCAGGCGCTCAGGAATTGACCAGGTGACAACCGCTCTGCGCCAGCGGCAGAAAGGCCTCGTCTCCCGGGATGGTACGTACGATGCGGTAGAGATCCCACTCGCCTTCGGACTCGGCGGGCGACTTCACTTCCACCAGGTACATGTCGTGGACCATGCGCCCATCCTCGCGGATCACGCCGTTGGAAGTGAACATGTCGTTGACCGGCGTCTCGCCCATCCAGGCACGCAGCGTGGCGGCATCGTCCGTGCCGGTGGCCTCGATGGCATTGAGGTAGTGCATGGAACTCGAGTAGACGCCTGCCTGGACCATGGTCGGCATGCTGCCCATGCGCTCGTAGTAGCGCTGGGCCCAGGCGCGGGCCTCGTCGTTCATGTCCCAGTACCAGCCGGTGGTGAGCTGCATGCCCTGGGTGGTCTCCAGGCCCAGCGCGTGGATGTCGTTGAGAAACACCATGAGGCCTGCCAGGGCCTGGCCCGACTCTGCCAGGCCGAACTGGCCGGCAGTATTGATGGCGTTGACCGTGTCGGCGCCGGCGTTGGCCAGGCCGACGATCTTCGCCCCGGAGCCCTGGGCCTGCAGCATGTAGGAGGAGAAGTCGGCGGTGTTGAGCGGGTGGCGTACCTTGCCCAGCACCTTGCCGCCACTCGCTTCCACCACTTTCTCTACATCGGCCTCCAGCGAGTGGCCGAAGGCGTAGTCGGCAGCGATGATGAACCAGCTGTCGCCGCCTTCCTCGACGATGGCCCGGGCCGAGCCGTTGGACATGGCGTGGGTGTCGTAGACCCATTGAATGTGATTGGGCGTGCAGTGCTCGTTGGTCACGCTGAGCGCGGCGGCGCCGGATACCATGCCGATCTTGTCGTGCTCGGCCAGCAGCCGGGTGGCGGCGATGGTCACCGACGAGGCGACCAGCCCCGCCACCATGTCGACGTTGCGCTGGTCGATCCACTCGCGCACGGTGTTGGCGCCCACGTCGGCGCTGTTGCGGTCGTCGGCGCTGAACACCTCGATGGGGGCGCCGTGAATGCTGCCGCCGTGGTCCTCCACGGCCATGCGCAGCGCTTCCAGCCCGCCGGGGCCGGCCAGGTCGCGGTAGGGACCGGACATGTCGGCGAGGTAGCCGATGCGGATCGCGTCATCGCTGATCTCGGCCTGGACAGCGCCGGCGGCAAGGGTCACGGCCAGGCCCAGCAGGCCGCTTTTCAGGGTGAATTGGCGTTTTGCGGACATACGAACTCTCCTACCTCGTCGCAAGACGAGGCTATTTGTTGTTGGCGTTGTGGGGTCGTGCGTCGTGAAGGGGTGCGTTTGGGCTCTGGGTGGTTCAGCTCTCCTCGCGCTCGGCGGTGGGGGCATCCTGCATGGCGATGGCCTCCAGGTCCTTCTGGAACTTGTTGAGGTAGTGCAGCAGGCTCACCGTCTCGTCGAAGGTGAAGTTGGCAAGCCCCTGGGCATAGAACTCGTGGATCTTCGGCTGCAGGCTCTCCCAGAAGGCGCGGCCCTTGTCGGTGAGCAGGATCAGCCGGGCGCGCTTGTCGTCGGGATGAGGGATGCGCTTGACGTGATCGTCCCGCTCCAGCCGCTTGAGCACGCCGTCGAGGTTCTGGCGGCTGACGATCAGGTACTCGGTGAGCTGATTGAAGGAGATGCCGTCTTCATATCCCTTGCGCGACAGGGCGCCGAGCACGGCCCACTGGACCGTGCTCAGGCCGACCTGGCCCACCGTCTGCTTCTGCAGGATGTTGCTGGCCTGGAAGAGACGGAAGAACAGCCGGTTGGCCACGCTCTTGTCGTCCTGAATCGCCATCGATGGCACTCCTTTGTCGAGCAGCGCCGCCAGGCGGGAGTCAGGGCGTCCGGTCGCGATGAGGCTGGTCATCTGGGCACCGCCTGGCGGGCGATGATGTTTTTCATGATTTGGGCGGTACCGTCGCCGATCTGCAGTCCCAGCACGTCGCGCATGCGCTGGGAGAAGGGCATGTCCTCGCCCCAGCCGGTATGGCCGTGGGCCAGCATGCACTGCTTGACCACGTCGAAGGCGAGCTTCGGCCCCCACCACTTGTTCATTGCCGCCTCGCTGGTGTGGGGCAGTTCGTTGTCCTTCAGCCACAGCGCGTAGTAGCACTGCAGACGGGCGGCCTGAACGTAGGTCTGGTACTCCGCCAGCGGATGGGTCAGGCCCTGGAAGGCGGCGAGCTTGTGGCCGAAGGCCTCGCGCTCGGTGAGCCACTGCCAGGTTTCGTCCAGCGACTGTTGGGCCACCGCCAGGCACTGCAGGCCGATCAGCGCGCGGCTGTAGTCGAAGCCCTGCATCACCTGCTTGAAGCCCTGCCCCTCGTCGCCGAGCATGTGATCGGCCGGTACCGCGACATTGTCGAAGAAAATCGAGCCCCGGCCAATGGCGCGCTGTCCCGAGTCCTCGAAGCGGCTGGTGGAGATGCCGGGCGAATCCATCGGCACCAGGAAGGCGCTGATGCCGTTGGCGCGCTGTTCCTGGGTGCCGGTGCGGGCGAATACCACCGCCACGTCGGCCTGGTCGGCCATGGAGATCGAGGTCTTTTCGCCGCTGAGCAGAAAGCGCTCGCCGTCGCGGGTGGCCTTGAGCTTGAGGTTGGCGGCGTCGGAACCGCCGTGGGGCTCGGTCAGCGCAATACAGGCGATCTTGCGCCCGGCGGTGATGCCGCCGAGCCACTCTCGGGCCAGCTCGGGGCGGGCGTAGCGGGCGATGATCTGGCCGTTGAGCGAGGCCAGCAGCGGCAGGTAGGCGACGTTGAAGTCGCCGCGGGCGATCTCCTCGACGATGATGCCGCTGGTCACGCAGTCCAGGCCGCTGCCGCCGTACGCCTCGGGCAGCTCGCCGCCCAGACAGCCCATCTCGCCGAGCTGGACGACGATCTCGCGCTCGATGCGCGCCTCCTGCTCGCGGGCCCGGTAGCGCGGGGCCAGGGCGTCGGCGGCCAGCCGCGCCACGCTCTCGCGAATGGCCTGCTGCTGTTCGGTAAAGGCAAAGTTCATGCTGTCATCCTCGCGGCAGGGGCCGTCACTTGTAGAACTTTCTGAACTCGGGCCGGCGCTTCTCCTTGAAGGCGGCCACCCCTTCCCGCGACTCGTCGGTCTCGTAGTAGAGACTCAGCGCCTGCATGCCCAGCGCGCCGATGCCGGCGATGTTCTCGCTGTCGGCATTGAACGAGCGCTTGGCGATGGAAAGCGCGGTGGGGCTCTTCTCGAGGATCTCGTCGCACCATCGGCGCACCTCTTCGTCGAGCTGCTCGGGCGGCACCACGGCGTTGACCAGGCCCCACTCCAGCGCCTGGGCGGCGCTGTACTTGCGGCACAGGTACCAGATCTCGCGGGCGCGCTTCTCGCCGATCACCCGGGCGAGGTAGGCGGTGCCGAAGCCCGGGTCCACCGAGCCCACCTTGGGGCCCACCTGGCCGAAGATGGCAGTCTCGGCAGCGATGGAGAGATCGCACACCACGTGCAGCACATGGCCGCCGCCGATGGCGAAGCCGTTGACCCGGGCAATCACCGGCTTGGGCACCTGGCGGATCAGCGTCTGCAGCTCCTCCACCGGCAGGCCGATGATGCCGCGGCCGTCGTACTGGCCCTCGTGGGCGCCCTGGTCACCGCCGGTGCAGAACGCCTTGTCGCCGGCGCCGGTGAGCACGATCACGCCCACCGATTTGTCCCAGCCGGCGCGGTTGAAGGCGTCGAGCAGCTCCATGCAGGTCTGGCCACGGAAGGCGTTGTAGCGCTCCGGGCGGTTGATGGTGATGGTCGCCACGCCGTCGGTGACGTCATAGAGAACGTCTTCGTAGTTCGGTGTCTGCAGTGTCATGAGTGTCTTCCTGAAAGCGTTGTGGGGCTGAAAGCGTCGCGGGGGCGTCAGCCCGCCATCGTGAGGCCGCCGGAAACGCTGATGACCTGGCCGGTGATGAAATCGGCGTCGTCGCTGGCGAGCAGGGCGATGATTCCCGGGTAGTCCTCGGGCTGGCCGATACGGCGCATGGGCACCGCGTTGCGGAACGCCTCGAGCAGCTTCTCCGGGTCGCGTGAGGTCTCGGCAAAGCCCTGCAGCAGCGCAGTGTCGGTGGGGCCCGGGCAGACCACGTTGAGGGTCACGCCCTTGGTCGCGAGCTCCCGGGCCAGGGTCTTGCTCAGCCCCAGCAGGCCGGCCTTGCAGGCGGCGTAGACGGCTTCGCCGGAGGAGCCGACCCGGGCGGCGTCGGAAGCGACGTTGATCACCTTGCCGCCGCCGGCCTCGATCATCCGCGGCAGCACTACGTGGTGCATATTGAGCGCGCCGGTGAGGTTCACCGCGATCAGCGACTCCCACAGCGCCGGCTCGGTCTTGAGGAACGGCATGAAGCGATCGAAGCCGGCGTTGTTGACCAGTACCCGGGGCACGCCGAGTTCGGCCTCGAGGCGCTCGACCGTGTCGACGATGGCGGCGTAGTCGGTGATGTCGGCGCCATAGGCGCGGGCCTGGCCGCCGGCTTCGGCGATCACCTCCACGGTGCGGCGGGCGGCGTCGAGATCGCGGTCGAGCACCGCCACCTTGCTGCCTTCCGCGGCGAAGCGGCAACACACTGCGCGGCCGATGCCGCCGCCGCCACCGGTGACGATGACGGTCTTGTCCTGAAGTCCTCTCATGCAGCTCTCTCTCGTTGCGGATTGGGTAGGCGACGGCCTCGCGTCACGCCACGTTCTGGGTGGCCTGCTCGCGTAGCTTGAATTTCTGGATCTTTCCCGAGGGCGTGCGCGGCAGCTCGTCGAGCACCACCAGGAACTCCGGCTGGTACTGGCGTGTCACCTGGCGCTCGCTGAGAAAGGCGATGACATCCGTGAGCGTCAGCGACTCGACGCCTTCCTTTAGGGTGACGTAGGCGCACAGCCGCTCGCCCAGGCGCTCGTCGGGACGGCCCACCAGGGCCACGGCCTGGATTGCCGGGTGCTGGTAGAGCGCGTTTTCGATGTCGACGATGGGAATGTTCTCGCCGCCGCGGATCACCACGTCCTTGGAACGTCCGGTGATGCGCACATAGCCCTGCTCGTCGAGGCGGGCCAGGTCGCCGGTGGGAAACCAGCCCTCGGCGTCGACGCCGTAGAGCGCCGGCTGCTTGAAGTAGCCGACGAACAGGCTGGCGCCACGAACATAGAGAGGCCCCTCCTGGCCGGGCGGCAGGGTATTGCCCTCCAGGTCGGTGACTTTCAGCTCCATGAAGGGCAGGGGCAGGCCGTCGGTGTGCACGGCGCGAGAGGGGGCGTCGCCGGGGCGAGTGGTGGTCACCGCGCCGTTCTCGGTCATTCCCCAGGCGGAGATGATGCGCGTCGGCAGGTTGCGTGCGGCCTTCTCCACCAGCGGGCTGGGAATCGGTGCGCCGGCACACATGAACAGCTTGAGCGACTGCAGGTCAGGACCGTGGGCCTCGGCCTGCTCGGCGATGTCGGCCAGGAAGGGCGTGGAGCCGAGCATCAGGCTGGGCCGCTCGGCACGAATGATGTCGACGGCCTCGGCCGGTTTCCAGGTGTCCTGCAGCACCGCGGTGGCCTGGAGGTAGACGGGCAGCATCAGGCCGTAGAGAAAGCCGAGCTGGTGCGCCAGCGGCGAGGGCATGAACACCGTGTCGTCGTTGCCCAGCCCCAGCCGGGTGGCGAAGGGGCGGATGTGGCTCACCAGGGTGTTGGAGGTGTGCATCACCCCCTTGGGCTTGCCGGTGGTGCCGGAGGTGTAGAGCAGCTGCACCACGTCGTCGCCGCCAGGGCGGCGTTCGCGGAACAGCGCGGCGGTATCCGTTTCCCGCTCCCAGGCGCGCTCCAGCAGGGTGTTCTCGAAGCTGTCCGTCCCTTCGCCGCCTACCACCAGCACCTGTTCGAGGGCGGTGAGTTCAGCCTTCAGCCCCCGGGCCATGGCGGCGTGATCGAAGCCGCGAAACACGCCGGGCACGACGAATACCTTGCTCTCGGCCTGGGCCAGCATGAAGCGCAGCTCGTGTTCGCGGAAGATCGGCATCAGCGGATTGAGCACTGCGCCGATACGAATGCAGGCCAGGTGTAGCGCGGTCATCTGCCACCAGTTGGGCAGCTGGCAGGAGACCACGTCGCCCTTGGCCACGCCCAGGCCGGCCAAACCCGCCGCCATGCGGGTGACCTTCTCGTTCAGTTCGGCGTAGGACAGCGAGTCATGGCTGCCTTCGGCCACGCGGTAGGTGACGATGGCCGGGCGACCGGCGGCGCTGGCCACGGCCTCATCCAGATAATCTGTCAAGAGCATGTCATTCCAGGCGCCTAGCGCGACCATCGCTTGCCTGCGCTCGGGAGTCAGATTCGTCTCGATAGCCATACGAGCTCCTGATGTTGCCGTTGTTTCGTTGTTGTGGCGGGCGCCGGTGCTTGGTGCGGCTCGGCGCGTCTTGAGGCTCAAGCTAGGCGAGTCGAAATTTTATGTCAATACATTGTCTTTTATTTTGGTTTGGCTAAACTCTCTCCATGAGCTGGCAATGTCGCGAAGAAGTAGCTGTGACAATAAGTTGTCAGTAATGCTGCAAGAGCTGGCCCTTTAATCACACAGCGAGACGAGCCATGAGCCGAGCCGTGACCTTGATTCGCGAGGGCGACTGCGCGCGGATCACTCTGTTCAACCCGCCGGTCAATGCCTTGACCCAGCGGCTGCGCAGCGAGCTGCGCCGGGCCCTCATCGAAGCCGAGAACGACCCGAAGGTGAGGTGGATCCTGCTCAAGGCGGGAGGCCGCTGCTTCTCGGCGGGCGCCGACATGGGCGAGCTCGACCGGCTGCATGAAGCGCCCTCCCTGCCTGAGCTGACACTGGCCATTGAGAGCGGCACCAAACCCTGCGTGGCCTGGCTGCACGGTGCGGTACTCGGCGGCGGCCTGGAGCTGGCCATGGCCTGTCACTACCGGTTAGGTCCGCCCGAGCTGCGCCTGGGGTTGCCGCAGATCGCCCTGGGCTTGATTCCCTGCGCCGGCGGCACCCAGCGGCTGCCCCGGTTGATGGGGCTGACCGCCGCGCTGCACCTGCTGCTCTCGGGTGAGACCATCGGGGCGACCCAGGCACGACGGCTGGGGCTCATCGATGCCGTGACGCCGCGGCTGCACGTGGAGGCGCAGCAGCAGGCCGAGGCGTGGAAGCTGGCGGCGCAGGGGGTGAGACGAACCCGCGACCGGCGCATCAAGGTGCCCGTTGCCGATGCGGCCGGTTGGCTCGAGCGCCAGAGCCTCGCGCTACCTGACGAGGCGCGTGACAACCCGGCCTGCGCCAGACTGTTCAAAGCGTTGAAGACCGCCGTTTACCAACCCTTCGACGAAGGGCTGCGCCGCGAATGGGCGCTGCATCTGGAGTGCCTTTCCTTGCCGCAGCTGCAGGAGCGGGCAGAGGCACGACTGGCAGCACGGCGCCACGGTCGGCGTGCCCCGCGTCATCAATGGGCACGAGAGGGCTAGTCTGGACACTTCTCGTACCCGGGCCTTCAAACCGGGAGAGGCCTATCTCCTTCGCCCCGATGGTCTACTTTTCGAATAGCGCCAAGAAACGGCGTAACCGAACAACAAGGGGGGAGAAATGGAGACGAGGGAATATACGGCAATAGATATCGGCCAGAAGCTCAGCCTTGTCGATGAGCAGTGGTCGCCAAGAGTCGTGGCAGAGATGAACGACTACCAGTTCAAGGTCGTGAAGCTGAAGGGAGAGTTCGTCTGGCACGACCACCCTGACACCGACGAAACCTTCATCGTCATCAAGGGCAATTTGCGCATCGACTTTCGCGACGGTGCGGTGCATCTGGCGGCGGGGCAGATGTACGTCGTTCCCAAGGGGGTGGAGCACAAACCCTATGCCGAGGAGGAAGCGGAAGTGATGCTGATCGAGCCGCGCGGGGTTCTCAATACCGGCAATGCGGGAGGCGAACGCACTGCCTTGAACGACGTCTGGGTTTGAGCGGCATGACGCCGAAGAGGGATGCAAACGGGTAAGCAAGGAAGAGACATGAAGCGCTGAATGCCGGCAAGAGTGCGGCGGCTCGCTTGATCCGAACGCTGTGAAAGGCAGGACACGGCGCGGCTCGAAAACTTAGCTTACTTATTAATTTTTTCTTATGCTGTGGTCAGGCATTGGGTGTGAGAGGAGTGCGGATCATGGCAACCGACATCACCACGTCACGTCGTGAGGGCGGTATCGAGCTGCTCAGAATCAGCTGTCCCGAGCGGCGCAACATTCTGGACGCGGCGAGCTATGCGCGGTTGATCGAAGCGCTCGATGCGGCCGAGGCGGACGCCGAGGTCAAGGTGCTGGTCATCACCGGCAGCGAGAACTGCTTCACCGCCGGCAACGACCTGAACGATTACAAGGCACTGGCCAATGCCGAAAGCGTGCCGGCCATTGCCTTTCTGCGCCGCTTGCGTGCCTTTCCCAAACCCGTGGTGGCCGCCGCCGAGGGGTTGGCGCTGGGGCTCGGCACGTCGATCCTGCTGCACTGCGACTTCGCCTATGCCGGTCACTCGACCCGCTTCTGCCTGCCTTTCGTCAACCTGGCCCTGACGCCGCTGGGCGCCACTACCTACCTGCTGCCGCGCCTGGCCGGCGGCAAGGCCACCACGGCGATGCTGATGCTGGGCCAGCCGTTCACCGCGGCCCGTGCCGGTGAGCTGGGCCTGATCACCGACGTCGCCCCCGACGGCAAGGCGCTGATGCAGGCGCTCGACTGTGCCGAACGGCTCGTGGCCAAGCCCTTCGATACGCTGCTCGCCATCAAGGCGCTGCTGCGTGAGAGTGACGACGCTGCCGTCGAAGGCGCTTTCGCCAGAGAGGAGCGACGCTTGCTCGAGCGCTGCGGCTCGCCGGAGGCGCAGGGTGCCATCGACGCCTTCTTTGCCAGGCGTGGCCGCTGAACCATGCTGCGCAGCCTGATCTACGACGCCCTGATCCTGAAGCTGACTTCCCGTTGGTACGCCGCGGTGCTCGAACGGCTGCCCGAGGAGGCGGCCCTGCTGGACGTCGGGGTCGGCACGGCCGGGGCGCTGGCGGCCAATGCCGAGACGGTGAGGCGCAAGGGGCTGCGCATCACCGGTATCGACATCGATGCCGACTACATCGACCGCGCCCAGCGCCGGCTGGAGGAGGAGTCGCTCTGTGCCCATGCCGAGGTGCGTCTCGAGTCCGTCTACGACCATGACGGTGGCCCCTACGATGCAGCCTATTTCTCGGCCAGTCTGATGCTGCTGCCGGAGCCCGAGCGGGCACTTCGCCACTGCGCGGCACTGTTGAACCCGGGCGGACGGCTCTATTTCACCCAGACCATCCAACTGCGGCCCTCCTGTGGGATGGAGTGGCTCAAGCCCATGCTCAAGCGGCTCACCAGCATCGACTTCGGCCGGGTGACCTACGAGGATGCCTTCAAGGCGCAGCTCGACGCCGCCGGCCTGCGGCTCGAGGAGTTCACGGTGCTGTCGCGTCACGGCAGCCGGGCATCGTGCCTGGCGGTGGCGACGACAGCACGTCTGTCTTGAACCAGACTGCAAGGGATCGAGTGGCAAGGAGGCGTTATGCGCAAGGCCAGGAAGGCTCTCACCGACAACCCGATGCTGGTCGTGACGGTACTCCTGATCGTCGGCGCTCTGCTCGAATACGTGCTGCACGAGCCCAGACTGGCCATGAGCCCCGGGATGGCAACATTCCTGGGCCTGGCACTCATCTCCTATCTGTTGCATGAAGGCTACTTGCCGAACGAAGTTCGCGTTCCCGGGCTCGGGTTCTCGATTTCGGTCAAGTCGGGGCCGGGCTCCGCCAGGACCAAGCGGCGGGAGACCGTCAGGGATGAGGTGTTCGGGCTGGACCTGGCGGGTGATGCACAGGAGAGTGGCTCCAACGACGACGGGTATTGGTATCGCTTCAAGAGCGGGCTACAGGTGGCGCGCTCGCATGTCGTGCTGCGGGAAGCCCGTGAGTGGGTCGAGTTTCCCCGGCCGTACTCGTCCAGGCCGACGGTCGTCGTCAATGGCGCCGATTTCGAGCGAGGCTCCATTACCTGCGAAGGCTTCACGATGTGTCGCCTCGACAAGGCCGAAGACGCCCAAGAGGCCTACTACCTGGCGCTTGGCGAGTGCGGGGAAAACTGACACTCCGGCCCGCTACGGATAGCGCCCACTGCGGCGGTTCTCCACCAGCACCTCGAGGATGGCATTGGCCGCCTGCATGATCGGCGAAGGCGCTTCGCCCTTGCGCCGGCTGCAGATCACCGGCGAGGTGAGGCCCGGGTCGGCGAGGTAGACGTAGACGATGCCGTCGCGCTGCACGCGCTTGACCTGCTCCGGCACCAGGGTGATGCCGATCTCCGAGGCGACCAGCGCCAGCGCCGTCTGCAGCTCGTTGGCCTCCTGGGCCACGGTGACCTTGAGCCCGCGGCGGCGAAACAGCCCCAGCGTCATGTCGGCCAGGCTCGGGCGCGGCTGGGCTGGAAACAGCACCAGCGGGTACTCGGCGAGCTGGGCCAGGGTCGGCTTGGTATCGGCCAGCGGGTGGCCTTCGGGCAGGGCGGCCATCAGCGGCTCGTCGAACAGGTTCTCCTGCTCCACGTCGGGGTCGTCGATGCGCATGCGACCGAAACCCAGGTCGATGCGCCCGCTCTTGAGCGCCTTCATCTGCTGCACCGTGGTCAGCTCGGCCAGCACCAGCTCGACGTTATCCTTTTGTCGTAATTCCCTCACCAGCAGCGGAAGCTGCCCGTAGAACACCGACGGCACGAAACCGATGCCGAACATCACGCGCTTGCTACGGGCCAGACGCTGGGTCGCGGCAACGGTGGTGTCGACCTTGTCCAGTATCTGCAGGGTATGCTCATGGAAGAACTGGCCCGCCGGCGTCAGACGCAGTCCGCGCGCGCTGCGCTCGAACAGCTCGGCACCGACTTCGCTCTCCAACTGCTTGATCTGTCGTGATAAAGGCGGCTGTGCCATGTGCAGCTTGGCGGCCGCTCGGGTCAGGTTGAGCTCCTCCGCGACCATGCAGAAATAGCGTAGATGTCGCAGCTCCATGATACCTCCAGGGTATGGCTCGGGACCTAAACGATATTGGTTCGGCCGCGCCGTGGCAATCAGACTGCCATGGTATCGAAACACCGAACCGCCGGAGCGCGCATGTCATCTGTCATCGAGTCCATCGAAACGCTGCTGGTCGATCTGCCGACCATCCGCCCTCACAAGCTCTCCATGACCACCATGGCCTGCCAGACGCTGGTCATCGTGCGTCTGCGCGACTCCGACGGCGTCGAGGGCCTGGGCGAGGGCACCACCATCGGCGGGCTGGCCTACGGCCCCGAGAGCCCCGAGAGCATCAAGCGCAACATCGACAGCTACCTGGCGCCGCTGCTGATCGGCCAGCCGGCGGACGCCGTCGCCGTGCTGCGTGCCCGCCTCGACCGCCACGCCCGCGGCAACGCCATCGCCAAGTCGGCGCTGGAGACCGCGCTGCTCGACGCCCAGGGCAAGCGCCTCGGCTTGCCCATGGCCGAGCTGCTCGGCGGTGCGCGCCACGACCATCTGCCGGTGCTGTGGACCCTGGCCAGCGGCGATACCGCCCGCGACATCGACGAGGCCTTCCAGCGCCTGGAACAGCGCCGCCACTGCGACTTCAAGCTCAAGATCGGCGCCAACGCCGTGGACGACGACGTGCGCCACGTGGCCGCGATCAAGGCGGCGCTGGGCGAACGGGCCAGCGTGCGCGTCGACGTCAACCAGGCCTGGAGCGAGAGCACCGCCGTGCGCGGTATCGCCGCGCTGCAGGCCGCCGGTATCGAGCTGATCGAGCAGCCGGTCTCCGCCCGCGAGCATGCCGGGCTGGTGCGCCTGGCCAAGCGCTTCGAGGTGCCGATGCTGGCCGACGAGGCGGTGGCCGACGCCCGCGACGGCTTCGCTTTGGCCGCCGCCGGCTTCAGCGGCGCCTATGCGCTGAAGATCGCCAAGGCCGGCGGCCCGCGCGGCGCCCTGGCGCTGGCCGAGGTGGCCCAGGCCGCCGGCATCGGCCTCTACGGCGGCACCCTACTGGAGGGCAGCATCGGCACTGCCGCCTCGCTGCACGCCTGGGCCACGCTGCCCGAGCTGGCCTGGGGCAGCGAGATGTTCGGCCCGCTGCTGCTCAAGGACGACATCGTCGCCGAGCCGCTGGCCTACGGCGAGTTCGGCGTCGCGCTGCCGAAAGGTCCGGGGCTGGGCGTCACCCTGGATGAAGACAAGCTCGCCCACTACACCCGCCGTTGAGGAGAAACGCATGCTTTTCCAAGTGGAAATGACCGTCAAGCTGCCGCCGGCGATGCCGGCCGACGAGGCCGCCGCGATCAAGGCGCGCGAGAAGGAGTACGCCCAGGAGCTGCAGCGTCAGGGTAAGTGGCGCCACCTGTGGCGGGTCGCTGGCAGCTACGCCAACGTCAGCATCTTCGACGTGCGTGACAACGCCGAGTTGCAGGAGCTGGTCGCGGGCCTGCCGCTCTTCCCGTGGATGGAGATCAGCGTCAAGCCGCTGTGCCGCCATCCGTCATCCATACGCGACGACGACAGCTGATCGAGCAGCACGCCAGCCCCGCGGGGCACCCAACGACAACGAGGACAGACCCATGACCGTGAAGATCCATGACACCCCCGACGTGCAGAACTTTCTCAAGGCCGTGGCCGGCTTCGACCAGCAGGGCGGCAGCCACCGTGGCAAGCAGATCCTGCATCGCCTGCTCTCCGACGTGTACCGCCTGATCGACGACTTCGACGTCAGCCCCGAAGAGTTCTGGTCGGCTGTGAGCCTGCTCAACGAGCTGGGCAAGGAGAGCCAGTTCGGCCTGCTGGCTCCGGGGCTCGGCTTCGACCACTACCTCGACATGCGCATGGACGCCGCCGACGAACAGGCCGGCCTGACCGGCGGCACGCCGCGTACCATCGAAGGTCCGCTTTACGTGGCCGGCGCACCGGTGAGCGAAGGCGAGGCGCGCATGGACGACGGCAGCGACGTCGATGCCGAGGTGATGTGGCTGACCGGCCAGGTGTGCGACACCCAGGGCAAGCCGGTGGCCGGCGCCCAGGTGGAGATCTGGCACGCCGACTCCAAGGGCGGCTATTCCTTCTTCGATCCCTCGCAGTCGCAGTACAACCTGCGCCGCACCATCATCGCCGACGCCGAGGGCCGTTACCGCGCCCGCAGCATCATCCCCTCCGGCTACGGCGTGCCGGCCGGCAGCCCCACCGATCAGGTGCTCAAGCTGCTGGGTCGTCATGGCCAGCGTCCGGCGCACATCCACTTCTTCGTCTCCGCGCCCGGCCATCGTCACCTGACCACCCAGATCAACCTGGCCGGCGACGAGTACACCTGGGACGACTTCGCCTTCGCCACCCGGGAGGAGCTGGTGGTCGACGCCACCCGCATCGAAGACGCCGCCGAGGCCGCCAAGCGCGGGCTCGAGGCGCCCTTCACCGAGGTGGTGTTCGACGTCGAGCTGGCGCCCACCGCCGACCCCGAGCAGCAGAGCCGCCACAAGCGCCCGCGGGCGCTGGAAGACGAGGCGACAGCGGCCAAGCGCGAGCCCGTCGAGGCCTGAGCGGCCGCAACCGACGCTACCTGACTGACGACACGAAGCGCTCCGCCCGCCGGCCCCCGCCGGTGGGTAGGGGAGCCTCGTCCCTGACAAGAGCAACGAGGAGTTGGAGCCATGACCGCACAGCTTGATCGTCTCGAGAAACGCGTTCGCGGTGCCGTCGTCGACGACGCCGAGAGCGGTATCTTCCGCTGCCACCGCAGCATGTTCACCGACCCGGCCTTCTTCGAACTGGAGATGAAGCACATCTTCGAGGGCAACTGGCTGTTCCTGGCCCACGAGAGCCAGGTCGCGGAGCCGGGCGACTACTTCACCGTGACCATGGGCCGTCAGCCGGTGGTCATCACCCGCGACAAGAACGGCGAACTGCACGGCCTGATCAACGCCTGCGCCCACCGCGGCGCGACCCTGTGCCGGCGCAAGCAGGGCAACAAGGGCACCTTCACCTGTCCGTTCCACGGCTGGACCTTCAAGAACGACGGCAAGCTGCTCAAGGCCAAGAACGAGAAGACCGGCGCCTACCCGGAGGGCTTCAAGCAGGAGGGTTCCCACGACCTCAAGCGCCTGCCGCGCTTCGAGAGCTATCGCGGCTTCCTGTTCGGCAGCCTGAGCGCCGACGTGCTGCCGCTGGAGGAGTACCTGGGCGAGACCCGCAAGATCATCGACAACATCGTCGATCAGGCGCCGCAAGGACTCGAGGTGCTGCGCGGCACCTCCTCCTACACCTTCAACGGCAACTGGAAGCTGGGCGCCGAGAACGGTGCCGACGGTTACCACGTCAGCACCGTGCACTGGAACTACGCCTCGACCATGGATCGCCGCAACTACGACGCCGGCGGCACCAAGGCGGTGGACGCCGACGGCTGGTCGAAGAGCCAGGGCGGCTTCTACTCCTACGACCACGGCCACATGATGCTGTGGACCCGCCTGCTCAACCCCGAGGTGCGCCCGGTCTACTCACAGAAAGAGTGGATCGAGCAGGCGTTCGGCGAGGCGCGGGCCGATTCCATCGTCAACCAGACGCGCAATCTCTGCCTCTACCCCAACGTCTACCTGATGGACCAGTTCTCCACCCAGATCCGCGTGATCCGGCCCATCGCCGTGGACAAGAGCGAGGTCACCATCTACTGCTTCGCGCCCAAGGGCGAGTCCGCCGAGAACCGCGCCCTGCGCATCCGCCAGTACGAGGACTTCTTCAACGTCAGCGGCATGGGCACCCCCGACGACCTGGAAGAGTTCCGCGCCTGCCAGAACGGCTACGCCGGCGAGGCCGCCGAGTGGAACGACCTCTCCCGCGGCGCCAAACAGTGGGTCGAGGGCGCCGACGACAACGCGAAGGCCATCGACATGAAGCCGCTGCTCAGCGGTGCCTCCCCCGAGGACGAAGGGCTCTACGTGCTGCACCACAAGCACTGGGTCCAGGAAATGCTGCGTGCCATCGAACGCGAGCGCGGCCAGTTCATCGCCACCCAGAGCGCCTGAGCCAGGCCTTACCGAGACGGGGAGAAACGACATGAGCATCAGCTATCACGACATCCAGGCCTTCCTCTATCGCGAGGCGCGCCTGCTCGACGACCGCCAGTGGGACGAGTGGCTGGCGTGCTACCGCAAGGACGCGGTGTTCTGGATGCCGGCCTGGGACGACGACGACCGGCTGACCGAGGACCCGCAGCGCGAGATCTCGCTGATCTACTACCCCAGCCGGGAAGGGCTCGAGGATCGCGTCTATCGCATCAAGACCGAGCGCAGCGGCGCCAGCACCCCCGAGCCGCGTACCACGCACCAGATCTCCAATCTGGAGGTGCTCTCTCAGACTGGCGATACGGTCGAGCTGCGCTTCAACTGGCACACCCTGAGCCACCGCTACAAGCAGACCGACGGCTACTTCGGCAGCTCCTTCTACACCCTGGACGTGAGCGGCGGCGAGCCGCGTATCGTCAGCAAGAAGGTGGTGCTCAACAACGACTACATCCACCAGGTCATCGACGTGTATCACGTCTGAACGATCGTGAACCCGGTGGGGGAGGAGACGACCATGAGCTATACCATCGCACTCAACTTCGAGGACGGCGTGACCCGCTTCATCACCTGCAACGCAGGAGAGACGGTGCTCGACGCCGCCTACCGCCACAAGGTCAACCTGCCGATGGACTGCTCCGACGGGGTCTGCGGCACCTGCAAGGGGCACTGCGAGCAGGGTGAGTTCGATCTCGGCGACGAGTATATCGACGAGGCGCTCTCCGACGAGGAACTCGCCGAGGGCAAGGTGCTGACCTGCCAGATGGTGCCCTCTTCGGACTGCGTGGTGCAGGTACCGGCGGCCTCGACCCTGTGCAAGACCGCGGTGGGCGAGTTTCCGGCCCGGGTCGCCGAGGTCGAGCGTCTCTCCGAGGACAGCTTCGAGCTAGTTGTCGATCTCAATGAAGGCGAGGGGTTGGTCTTCCTGCCGGGCCAGTACGTCAACATCCAGGTCCCGGGCAGCGACGAGACCCGCTCCTACTCGTTCAGCTCGCTGCCCGGCGAGCGCCGCGCGACCTTCCTCATCCGCAACGTGCCGAACGGCCTGATGAGCGGCTATCTCAGCGGTGCGGCCAAGCCCGAGGACGCCCTGACTCTGACCGGGCCGATGGGTAGCTTCTACCTGCGCGAGGTCAGACGCCCGGTGCTGATGCTGGCCGGCGGTACCGGCCTGGCGCCGTTCCTGGCCATGTTGCGCCAGCTGCAGGAGCAGGGCTGCGACCAGCCGGTGCGGCTGCTCTACGGCGTGAACGTCGACGATCACCTGGTCAAGCTCGACGAGCTCGACGGCTTCGTCGAGGCGCTGCCCGACTTCGCCTACACCACGGTGGTCGCCGATGCGGCGAGCGAGCACATGCGCAAGGGCTACGTGACCCACCACATGGCCCCCGAGCTGCTGCACGACGGCGAGGTCGACGTCTACCTGTGCGGGCCGCCGCCGATGGTCGATGCGGTGCTCGCCCACTTCCGCGAGCAGGGCATCGCCCCGGCCAGCTTCCACTACGAGAAGTTCGCCCCGAGCCTGGCCCCGCAAGACGCCAAGAAGGAGGCGGTGGCATGAGCGCCCGATTCCAGGACCAGACGATGGTGATCACCGGCGCCGCTCAGGGCATCGGTAAGCGCGTCGCCGAACGTGCCGGGGCCGAGGGCGCCCGGCTGGCGCTGGTGGACCGCGCCGAGCACGTCGAGCGGGTGGCGGCCGAGCTGCGCGAGGCGGGCATCGAGGCGATCGCCATCCAGGCCGATCTGGAAGCCTGGGAGGGCGCCGAGGGAACGATGCGCCAGGTGCAGGAGCACTATGGTCGGCTCGACGTGCTGATCAACAACGTCGGCGGCACCATCTGGGCCCAGCCCTACGCCCACTACACGCCTGAACAGATCGAGGCCGAGGTGCGCCGCTCGCTGTTTCCCACCCTGTGGTGCTGTCGTGCGGCGCTGCCCTATCTGCTGGCGAGCCAGGGCAACATCGTCAACGTCTCCTCGGTGGCCACCCGCGGCATCAATCGGGTGCCCTACGCCGCGGCCAAGGGCGGGGTCAACGCCATGACCGTGGCGCTGGCCTTCGAGTACGCCGAGTACGGCATTCGCGTCAACGCCACCGCCCCCGGCGGTACCGAGGCGCCGCCGCGGCTGACGCCGCGCAACAGCGCCGAGCCCAGCGAGCAGGAGAAGGCGTGGTACCAGCAGCTGATCGATCAGACCAAGGCCACCAGCTTCATGGGGCGCTACGGCACCCTCGACGAGCAGGCCGGCCCGATCCTGTTTCTGGCATCCCGCGATGCCAGCTACATCACCGGTAGCGTGGTGCCGGTGGCAGGCGGCGACAGCGGCTGAGCGATACCGTCGCGCCATTCACCCACCTGCTCGCACCCACCCAACGACAACAACAGTCCCCTGGAGCACACCGTGAAACATATCGAGAAAGGCACGAGCCTGAAGCGCCTACCCGGCGATTTCATCCGCGACCTGACGCCCGAGAATGCCAGCGCCGGTCTGGTGGCCGGCGTGTTCGGCCTGAGCGCCGGCGTCATCCACATCAGCGCCGGCACCGCGGCCGGCCTGGATTCTTCCTTCATCATGATCTGGGTGATCAGCTACCTGATGATCAACGGCCTATTCGGCCTGCTGGTGCCGAGCTACTACCGGCTGCCCCTGCCCATGGCCAACTCGATTCCCGGCGCGCTGCTGTTCGCCGCGGTGATCCCGGTGGTGGGGCTGGAGGCCGCCCTGGGCGCGACCCTGATCGCCGGCGCCATCTCGCTGGTGGCCGGACTCACCGGGGTGATGGCCACGGTGATGCGGCTGATCCCGATGCCGATCGTGATGGGCATGATCGCCGGTGTGCTGCTGAGCTTCGGCACGCGCATGGTCGGCTCGCTGGACGATGCCCTGCTGCCGGCCGCGATCATGATCCTGAGTTTCTTCCTGGCGGCGCGGCTGTTTCGTCGCGTGCCGCCGCTGCTGGTGGCCATGGGCGCGGGCATCGCCTACCTGATGGCCACCGGCGTCGACTTCTCCGGCATCCAGGCCACGGTGCGCTTCCCCGAATTCGTCGTGCCCGAGTTCACCCTGGGCGCCTTCCTCGCCTACGGCCTGCCGCTGGCGATCATTCTGGTGGGGATGGAGACCCCGGCCGGCGTCGGCCTGGTCAAGGGCATGGGCTACGACAAGGTACCGGCCAACGGCATCACCGCGGTGGGCGGCCTGGGCACCATGATCTCCTCGTTCTTCAACCTGCACAGCACCTGTATCGCCGCGCCGATGACCGGCATCTGCTCCTCGCCGGAAGCCGGCGAGCGCGACAAGCGCTGGGTGGCGGCGGTGATCACCGGGGCCATCTTCGTGGTGTGCGCGCCCTTCTACGGCTACGTGGTCAGCCTGATCGAGGCCACCCCGGGCTACTTCATCGCCATCATCGCCGGCCTGGCGCTGGTCCGCGTGCTGACCTCGGCGCTGGCCATCGCCTTCTCCGGCAAGAAACACGAGATGGGCGCGCTGTTCGCCTTCCTGATTGCCGCCTCGGGCATCCAGATCCTCGGCATCGGCGCCTCGTTCTGGGCACTGGTGCTGGGGGTGTTGATCTCGATGATCTTCGAGACCAAGGACTTCGAGTTCATCGTCAAGCGCGAGACCGCCGCGGCGCGCTAGCGTAGCGGCCGTATGTCCTCCATGGGTCCGCGTGCGATCCGTCGCCGCGGGCCTTTTTCCCCGTTTCGACTCTCCATCCCACTCACGCGAGGTGAACCATGTCATTGCGCCAGGACTGGTCGCTGTCGGCCGTGACCGCCGGCTTCGTGGCGGTGCTGATCTCCTACGCCGGCCCGCTGGCGATCTTCTTCCAGGCCGCGCAGAGCGCGGATATCTCCGCCCAGATGATGAGCTCCTGGGTGTGGGCGATCTCCATCGGTGCCGCGGTGTCGGGTATCGGCCTGAGCCTGTGGCTCAAGGTGCCGGTGATCACCGCCTGGTCGGCGCCCGGCACGGCGCTGTTGGTCACGCTGTTTCCCGGGCTGTCGTTGAACGAGGCGGTGGGGGCCTATCTCACCGCCGCCTTGATCGTCTTCGCGGTGGGGGTGAGCGGCAGCTTCGACCGTCTCATCGCCTTGATACCTCCCGGCATCGCCGCGGCGATGATGGCCGGCATCCTGTTCCAGTTCGGCCTTGGCGTGTTCACTTCACTGGAGAGCTCGCCGGCCCTGGCCATGGGCATGCTCGCCGCCTACCTGGTGTTCAAGCGGCTCTTCCCGCGCTACTTCCTGGTGCTGTTGCTGCTGGTCGGGATCGCGCTGGCGGTGGCATTGGAAGGCGCCAGCCTGGCGGGTGTTTCATGGCAGCTGGCCGCGCCCGCGCCGATTCGCCCCGAGTGGACGCTGAGCGCCACCCTGAGCCTGGCGCTGCCGCTGGCGCTGGTCAGTCTCACCGGCCAGTTCCTGCCGGGCATGGCGATCCTGCGCGGCGCCGGCTACGCCACCCAGGCCCGGCCGATCCTCACCGTCACCAGCCTGGTGTCGATGCCGATGGCGCTGTTCGGTGGCATCACCACGGTGGTGGCGGCCATCACCGCGGCGCTGTGTACCGGCAGGGCGGCCCACCCCGATCCCGCCAGGCGCTATGTGGCCGGGGTGGCCAACGGCGTGTTCTATCTGTTCGGCGCGCTGTTCTCGGGCAGCATCGTGCTGCTGTTCACCTCGCTGCCGGTGACCTTCGTCGCCCTGCTGGCGGGACTGGCGCTGATCGGGGCGATCAGCGGCAACCTCAGTGCCGCGGCAGCCGAGAAGCAGCACCTCGAGGCCTCGATCATCACCTTCCTGGCCACCGCCTCGGGGATGAGCCTGTTCGGTCTGGGCTCGGCCTTCTGGGGTGTGGCGATCGGCTGTGCGGCTTACCTGATCCTGCATCGGCCGTGGGCGCTGCCGCGGGAGCGGGCGGTGGCCGTCGACGAAAAGACGTGATTGCTCCGCATGAGAAATTCGGCCAATGTCGAGGCATGACTGCCGAACGTCGGCCTGAAACCCCAGCATGTGCGTGGCGCCTATGCTTGATCGAGCTGCTCCCGAGAATTCGGCCTGGAATCCCGGCCTCGAGGCCGACCTGCCCAGGCGCTACCAGCCCCTGGAAACCATCCATCGCGAGGAGAACGTCTCTACCCGGCTGGCCGAGATCCCCGAACTGAGAGCCCTCACCGGCCTCGAGGAGGAGGAGCTGGTGGCGTTTCGCGCCGAGCGTCTGGTGCTGCACGAGCTGATCGTGCGGGTGACCGCCGATATCCGAGTGGCCGAGGGGGAAGAGGAGGAGATGCTGGGGCGCAACTTCCGCCGCATCACCCTGCAGATCCTCAGCGGCTACCTGCTGCCCCACATGCCGGCGCTGCGTCAGGCCTTCGACGAGCTCTACGCGACGATCCGGACCGGAGTGGGGCAGATCCTGGAAGCGGCCTTCGCGGTCGAGCCGGAAGCGGCCGAGCCCGAGCCGGTCTCGCTGCTGGCCCGCTGGCTGGGCAGGCGCCCGGCGCCGCAGCGGCAGGCCGACCGCCGTACCCTGGAGGAGCGCCACCACGATGCCATCCAGGGCATCAAGCAGCGGGGGCTGGCCGCCCAGGACGAGCTCGAACAGGCCATCTACAAGAGCGCCTATCGGGTGATGAGTTCGATTGCCGCGGTCCATGGCCATATCGGCGTGGACCGCGAGGTGCTGGCGACGCTGATCGCCCGTCACGCCTGCAACGACTACGGCAGCCGTGAGATCGGCAACCTGCTGGCGCCGCACGTCGAGCGGGCCATCGAGCAGGAGGGCTACGCCCGGGTGCCACTCGCCGACGAGCCGGTTCTGATCAGCCTCAAGGGCGCCTCGGCGGCCGGCAAGAGCTCCCTGCGCCACCTGCTGCGATACACCCTGCAGGATCTCGGTATCCCGCCGGAGCAGTACGGTACCATCACGCCCGATATCTGGCGTCGCCTGCTGCTCGACTACGAGACCCTGGGTGAGGCCTACAAGTACGCCGGTCGCCTAGCGGGCAAGGAGGTCAAGCTGATCGACGCCAAGCTGGACCGCTACATTCGCGACAAGGCGCAGCGGGACCGCACCATTCCCAACCTGCTGATCGACCGCTTTCGCTTCGACAGTTTCTCCTCCGACACGGTGCCGCGGCTGCTGGATGGCACTTACGCCAAGTACGTCTCCACCATGCACATGTACTTCATCATCACCCCGCCGGAGGCCACGGTGGAGCGGGGCTGGCTGCGCGGGCTGGAGCGCGGGCGCTACAAGGCGGTGTCGGATTTCCTGGGGCACTGTGTGGAGGCCTACGACGGCATGCCCAGGGTGTTCTTCAAGTGGATGGACAGCCCGCGGCCACGCTTCAAGTACGTGTTCCTCGACAACAGCGTGCCCCGGCACACCCCGCCGGAGGTCGTCGCCCACGGCACCCGCGAAGTGCTGCACGTGCTGGACCCTGTGGGCCTGGTCAACCTCGACCGCTACAAGAAGATCAACACCGCGGCGACGTGTCCGGATGAGGTCTATCCCGCCGGCGACACCCTGGCAGTGGCCGCCAACTGCACCTTCCTCAAGCAGTGCCTCGCCAAGGTGCCGGAGGTGCGTTTCGCCGACCGCGCCAGCGGCAAGGTCTACCTGAGCGCCACCGCGGGCCGCTTCACGGTGGAGGACGCTGCACTGCTACGCACCAAGCGGCAGGACCCGGAGCTTACGGCGCTGTTTGCGGCGCTGGGTGTGTCCGAGGGGGAGTGAAATTCAGCCCTGGGCTGGGCCGGCGGGAGCGTCCAGGCTCTCGACCAGCTCGATCAGATTGCAGAGTGCCGGGGAGTCGTTGCCGGGCCGCCAGGCGAACCACAGCGGCATGGCGCAGGCGTCGAGCTCCGGCAGGTGCAGGAAGCGGATCCCCGGCATGGGGTGATGACTGCTGGCGGCGGGCAGAATGGCGATGCCGAGCCCCGCGGCCACCATGCTCAAGATGGCGATGTTGTCGGCGCCATACTGCACCACCCGGGGGTGGAAGCCTAGACGCTGGAAGTGGGCCTGCATGCGATCGAAGTAGACCGGCGAAGCGCTGCGAAACCCCCACACGAACTCGGCGTCGGCCAACTGCTCCAGCCTCGTCGGCGGGACCTCGGCCCAGGAAGAATTTGCCGGCACCGCCAGCACCAGCGAATCGTGCTGTAGCAGGCGTGTCTCCAGCCCCGGCTGGCCGCTGTCGTCGAGGTAGAGGATGCCGGCATCCAGGGTGCCCTCCCGCAGCCGCTCCAACTGCGGCCCCGAGAGCAGCGGGAAGACCTCGAAGGCAACTTGAGGGAAGCGCTCGCGATAGCGCCCGAGCAGCCCGGCCACCTGCGGTACCCACAGGTGGGTCACCGTCACGCCCAGGCTGACCTTGCCGACCACCCCCTGTCCCAGCGCGGTGAGGCGTGCCTTGAGCCGGGTGCGGCGGTCGAGCAGCTGCTGTGCTTCCTCATAGAGCGCCTGGCCGGCCACCGTCAGGCGTATGCCGCGGGCATGCCGCTCGAACAGCCGCGTCTCCAGGTCCTCTTCCAGCAGGTGAATCTGACGGGTCAGGGCGGGCTGGGCGACATGCACGCGACGGCTGGCGGCGGAAATGGAGCCGGCCTCGACGACGGCGACAAAGTAGTGCAGTTGGCGGAATTCCATCGGCTCCGATACCTGAATGGCATGGCTTTCATCGATTATTGGTATTTTTCCTATGGATTCCCAGCGCGGATAGTGGCATGACTGATAGTGCGACAGCGGGAGAGACCGGTCCGTGAGCTGCGGCACCGGCGCCGAAGGAGCAACTGCCCCGGAAACTCTCAGGCCACAGGACCGCTTCGCATCACTGATTCCGAAGAGCGGCCGACGACTGCGTCCGTCGGCACACCGAAGGAGCAAGCGGGCGTTGCGCGCGTGAATCTCTCAGGTTCCATGACGGATGGGGTGCTCGTTGCCGGCTGGCGGCGAGTTCGACCCGACGCGTCTGGAGAAACGCAATGCAACGTATCGCCGTCATCGGCGGTGGCATCACGGGTGTCACCACCGCCTACGCGCTGCTCAAACGCGGCCTGGACGTCACGCTCTACGAGCGCAACCGCTATGCAGCCATGGAGACCTCCTTCGCCAACGGCGGCCAGCTGTCGGCCTCCAATGCCGAGGTGTGGACTCACTGGCCCACGGTGCTCAAGGGGCTGCGCTGGATGCTGCGAGCCGATGCGCCCCTGCTGGTGAATCCCCGGCCTACCTGGCACAAGCTGAGCTGGTTCGCCGAGTTCATCGCCGCCATTCCCCGCTATGCCGACAACACCACGGAGACGGCACGCCTGGCGATCGCCGCCCGGGAGTATCTCTACCGCTGGGCGCGCGACGAAGAGATCGAGTTCGACCTCGAGCGGCGGGGCATTCTGCACATCTACCGCGACCGGGCGAGCTTCGAGCATGCGGCCAGAGTCACCAGGATGCTGGCAAATGGCGGGCTCGAGCGGCGGCCGGTGACGCCCGAGGAGATGCGCGCCATCGAGCCGAATCTGGCCGGTGACTACCATGGCGGCTTCTTCACCGAGAGCGACGCCACGGGCGACATCCACAAGTACACCCAGGGCCTGGCGGCTGCCGTCGAGCGTCGCGGCGGGAGCATTCGCTACGGCCAGGACGTGTCCAGCGTCGGGGCCGATGCCGGCGGAGCCTGGGTCGGCGTGCAAGGCGAGCGGGAGGCGTACGACGGCCTGGTAGTGTGCGCCGGTGTGGCGAGTCGTGGCCTGGCGGCCAGTCTCGGCGACCGTCTCAACGTCTATCCGGTGAAGGGCTACTCGATCACTGTGCATCTCGACGACGCGGCCTCTCGAGATGCGGCGCCGATGGTGAGCCTGCTGGACGACGAGGCCAAGCTGGTCACCAGCCGACTGGGCGCCGAGCGTTTCCGCGTGGCCGGCACCGCCGAGTTCAACGGCCTCGACCGCGATATCCGTCACGACCGAATTCGTCCGCTGATCGACTGGGTCGAACGCTGCTTCCCCGGCGTCGGTACCCGGCGGGTCGTACCCTGGGCGGGGCTGCGCCCCATGCTGCCCGACATGATGCCGCGGGTGGGAAGAGGGCGGCAGCCACGGGTGTTCTACAACACCGGCCATGGCCATCTGGGCTGGACGCTGTCGGCGATCACCGCCGAGCTGGTGGCTGACTCCGTGATGGTGGCCAGAACGGAGCAGGTACGCCCCAGCCTGGTTCAGTAACCGCTCCGCGCGCTTCAGTACGGAAGCCTTCCACGAGCCATGCCGTCATGGCATGGCTCGCATCCCAAATCCCTATTTTTTCGATCGTGCCGTCTGTCCCATAGTCAGGAGACAACCCACAACAAGACTCGCTGCGGCGAGCTGGACTCTCCCGATGACCAAGACCTACCATCTCCTGACGGGGCTGCACTTCGCCCTGTGCACGCTGGCCATGATCTGGCCCGGTGCGCTGATTGCCAACCGCATCGAGCCCTTCGTGCTGGGGCTGCCCTTCCTGTTCTTCTGGTACATCCTGTGGATGCTGGTGCTGTTCGCCGGCATGTGGCTTGCCTACGTCGTACGTCACGGAGGCGGCCGTCATGACTGATTCGCTGATCGTGGTCGGTATCACCCTGACCTATCTCGCCATGGTGCTGTGGGTGGGCCTGCGCGCCCGCGGTCAGCAGAGCTCGAGCCTCGAGGGCTATGTGGCCGGCGGACGCCACGTCGGCGTGGTGATCCTGTTCTTCATCCTCGGTGCCGAGATCTTCTCCGCCTTCGCCTTCCTCGGTGCGCCGGGCTGGGCCTATCAGCACGGCTCGCCGGCCTTCTACATTCTCGCCTACCTGGCGCTGGTGCCGATCACCATCTGGGCGATGGGGCCTCGGGTCGCCGAGCTGGGCCGCCAGAAGGGCTATCTGACCCAGGGCGACATGATCGCCGACCACTACCGGAGCAAGGCGCTGGGTATCCTGGCCGGCACCATCGGCGTGCTGGCGCTGGTGCCCTATCTGACCATCCAGATCGCCGGAGCCGGGCTGCTGTTCCAGGCCGCCACCGATGGGTTGATTCCCTTCTGGCTCGGCGCCCTGCTGGCCTTCATGGTGGTGGCGGCCTACGTGTTCTGCAGCGGCCTGAGCGGCATCGGCTGGACCAACCTGGTGCAGGGCATCATGATGATCGCCATCGCCTGGTTTCTGGGCCTGGCCGTGTCGCAGCGCCTCTACGGCGGGGTCGGCGAAATGTTCCTCCAGCTCCAGCAGGCGGCGCCCGAGTACCTGACCATGCCCGGCGCCAGCGGCATGAGCTGGGGTTACTTCAGCACCGCGGTACTGGTCAGCGCCTTCGGCGGGGCCATGTGGCCGCATCTGTTCATGAAGTTCTACTCCGCCGACAGCGGCCGCACCCTGCGCAAGGTCAGCGTCTTCTATCCGCTCTACGCCTACCTGCTGGTACCGCTGCTGTTCATCGGCTTTGCCGGCGTGCTGGTGTTCGCCGACGAGCCGCTGGCGCGCTCGGATACCGTGCTGCTGCGCATGGTCATGGACGTGGCCAATTTCTCCCCCTGGGTGATCGGGTTGATGCTCTCCGGTGCGCTGGCGGCGGCCATGTCCACCGGCGCCAACCTGGCCCATACCGCGGCCATCGTACTGGTACGCGATGTGCTGGGGCCCACCGTGATGCAGCGCGCCAGTGAACGGACCGTGGTCAGCGCCACCCGCTGGAGCGTGGTCGGCCTGTCGCTGATCGCCTATCTCTTCGCCCTGGCCAATCCTGCTTCCCTGGTATTGCTGCTGCTCGGCGCCTACGGACTGATCGTACAGCTCTTCCCCATGGTGATCGGCGCCCTGTTCCTGCCGCGACTGCGTCGCACCAGCGTCATGGCGGGCGCCCTGGTGGGCAGCCTGGCCTATCTCCTGATGGACTTCGTCTGGAGCTCGCCGCTGGGCTGGCATGCCGGCGTATGGGCGATGCTGCTCAACGTAGGCGTGGTAGCGGCCTGGCAGGGGCTATCCCGCTCGGCTCGCCATGGCCACCCCTTATCCAGCACTCCAAGTCACTGAACCGCCACGGAGGCCATGATGACGATCTTATCCCCCACTCGGGACCTCAAGGGCGCCGTTCGCGCCCAGGTGGAGGCTGGCTTCGATGAGGTGCAGGCGCTTTACCGCCAGCTGCACCGCTACCCCGAGCTGCCCTTCCAGGAGCACAAGACCAGCGCCCGCCTCGCCGAGGCGCTGGAGAGCCTGGGGTTCGAGGTGACCCGCGGCGTGGGCGGTACCGGTGTCGTGGCCCTGCTGCGCAACGGCGAAGGCCCCACCGTGATGCTGCGCGGCGACATGGATGCTCTGCCCATCGAGGAGCGCACCGGGCTCGAGTTCGCCAGTCGGGAGAGCGCCGAGAACGCCCAGGGCGAGCGGGTGCCGCTGATGCACGCCTGCGGCCATGACCTGCACAGCAGCTGTGTGGTCGGTGCCGCCGGTGTGATGGCAGCACTGAGAGAGCGCTGGAACGGCACCCTGATGCTCATCTGCCAGCCTGCCGAAGAGATCTTCGGTGGTGCCAGGGCCATGCTCGACGACGGCCTTTACGAGCGCTTCGCCCGGCCGGACGTGGTGCTGGGCCAGCACAACATGCCGGCGCTGGCCGGCACGGTCGGGCACATTGCCGGCCGCGCCATGGCCGCCTGCACCAACCTGGCGGTGACGATTCACGGCGCCGGCGGGCATGGCTCCATGCCCGCCCAGACGGTGGACCCGGTGGTGATCGCCGCTCACGTGGTCACTCGCCTGCAGACCATCGTCGCTCGTGAAGTGCCGCCGGAGGAGACGGTGGTGGTCACCGTCGGCAAGCTGCAGGCCGGCACTCAGGCCAACATCATCCCCCATTCGGCCGAGCTCGAGATCAACGTGCGCAGCTTCGACGACACCCTGCATCGCCAGGTGGTAGCCGCCATCGAGCGCATCGTACGCGCCGAGTGCGAGGCCGGGCGCTCGCCCAGAGCGCCGGAGTTCCGTGTGCTGAACGAGACCCTCGCCCTGCACAACGACCCCGTGGCAGTCGACCACGTGCGCCGGGCTCACGCCGGGCACTTCGGGCCGGAGCGGCTCTACGAAATGCCACGGCTCAACGGCAGCGAGGATTTTTCCTTCTTCGGCAATGCCGAGGCCGGCGGGTTCGGCGGCGAGGACATTCCCTACGTCTACTGGTTCATCGGCGCGACGCCGGCCGAGCGCTGGGCCGATACGCCCGGGGCGAGCGTGGTCGACAAGATGCGCCACCTCGAGATGCCGCACTCCCCCTACTACTTCCCGGGCAATCCCGAGACCCTGCGCACCGGCATCGAGGCGCTGGCGGCGGCAGCGCTGGCCTATTTGGGCGAGTAAGGGCGAGGTGCGGCCCGCCGCACAAGGCGAAGGTGACCGGGCCCGCCATCGAGATCAGATCAGCATGGCGGGCCCGGACGCTTTCAGGAAGATGAACGCTACCGTCACAGCACCCCCTTGGCCTTGGCGGTATGCGTGGCGATGGCGTCCATCAGCGGCGGCGAGAGGCAGTCGTAGGGCGGCAGGCCCAGCTCCTGCAGCCGTGAGCGGACCGCGCCCATGTTCTGCGGGTCGGCGCCGGACTCGATGATCGACGAGACGAAGGCGGCGAATTCGGGGCCGGCCCAGCCCTCGTCGGGGGAGAGCTCGGTGTGGATGAAATCGAGCCCGTGGAAGGGGTGGCTGGTGTTCTCGATGCGGCCGTACATGTGCACACCGCAGCCGGTGCAGGCATGGCGCTGAATGGCCGCGGCCGAATCGACCACCTGGAGCTTCTCCTCGTGGGCGGTGACCTTGAGCTTGTCGCGGGGCACCACGGCCACCATCGAGAACAGCGCGCCCTCGGGCTTCCAGCACTTGGTGCAGCCGCAGACATGGTTGTGGGCGCACTGGGCGTCGATCGTCACCTCGACCCGGTCGCTCGGGCAGTGGCAGTGGAGCTTGCCACCGGTGAAGCTGTCGCTGCCGCGCTTGACGCCGTCGTCCACGGCGGGATGGATGTGAACGTTGTGGTGGCTCATGGTGGGTTGACTCCCCTGTGTTGTCGTTTTTTCGGGGTTTCTCGTCGCAGGTGGCGGTCGGGGCGTGCTCTGTGTCGCAGTTGCAGGCTTGCCGCCGAACCAGCGCTGGATGATGTCCATCAGGCTCATGCTGCCTCCTTGTCCCTTGGACGTGTATCGCTCTTGTGACGCTTTCGCGCGACTTTCAATAATGGAGTACCGTACGAATGCTCTTGCCCGCATGCAGCAGCTCGAACGCCTCGTTGATCTGCTCGAACGGCATGTCGTGGGTGATGAACTCGTCGATCTTGATCTCGCCATCCATGTAGCGCTGCACGTAGCCGGGCAGCTCGCTGCGCCCCTTCACCCCGCCGAACGCCGAGCCACGCCACACCCGCCCGGTGACCAGTTGGAACGGCCGCGTCGAGATCTCCTCGCCGGCCCCGGCCACGCCGATGATCACCGATTCGCCCCAGCCCTTGTGGCAGCACTCCAGCGCCGAGCGCATCACGTTGACGTTGCCGATGCACTCGAAGGAGTAGTCGACCCCGCCGTCGGTCATGTCGACGATCACCTGCTGGATCGGATCGGAATGCTCCTTGGGATTGACGAAGTCGGTGGCGCCGAACTGGCGCGCCAGGTCGAACTTGTCCGGGTTGATGTCGATGGCGATGATGCGGCTGGCCTTGGCCATCTGCGCGCCCTGGATCACCGCCAGGCCGATGGCGCCGAGGCCGAACACGGCCACGGTGGCGCCCGGCTCCACCTTGGCGGTGTTGAGCACCGCGCCGATGCCGGTGGTCACGCCGCAGCCGAGCAGGCAGATCTTGTCCAGCGGCGCCTCCTTGGAGACCACCGCCAGGGAGACCTCGGGCAGCACGGTGTATTCGCTGAAGGTCGAGCAGCCCATGTAGTGGTGCAGCATCTTGCCGTCGAGCGAGAAGCGCGAGGTGCCGTCGGGCATCAACCCCTGGCCCTGGGTGGCGCGCACCGCCTGACACAGGTTGGTCTTGCCCGAGCGGCAGAACTTGCACTTGCCGCACTCGGCGGTATACAGCGGAATGACGTGATCGCCGGGCTTGAGGCTGGTCACCCCTTCGCCCACTGCCTCGACGATGCCGGCGCCCTCGTGGCCCAGCACCGAGGGGAACAGCCCTTCGGGGTCGGCGCCGGAGAGGGTGAAGGCGTCGGTGTGGCACACGCTGGTGGCCTTGATCCGTACCAGCACCTCACC
>NZ_FNVC01000049.1:0-3888 GCF_900108215.1 Billgrantia desiderata
ACCGCGAGCGAGAATCGTGCACCGAGCGTCCTTCGTGTGAACCTGACGGTTGAGGAGCCGAGTGCGTCAATCGCGCACGCTCGGATCTGTGGGGGGCCGGAACGAGCAATCGTCCGGTCTACCCGACCAATAACTCACTAGACATTTATCAATATGCTTTCATCCCATAGCGCCCTCGCATTTTGGGGAGACGAGGCAGGAGATCGGATTGTCATGACACACCATAGCTTGGAAGACTGGTGTCGGAGGATGTCTAAAAGGATGTGGGCCCGTCAGTGTTTCATTACTCAAGGGTGTATAGACCGCTATTACCTGAGCGCTTCTGCTACGCCTGAATCAAAGGTAGTTCTGTATCGGGCCCCGCTCGGCTATGGAAAATCTGTACAAGTGGCCTTGGCAGCAAACACTCACGAACAGGAACTTGAGAGCGCCGTTTATATCAATACTCGATCCTACCCTGACTCATGTGACGTTAATGACAGTTTGTTTGCAGCGTTAGTTTTATATCAACTCGAAGGAGTTGAATCTTGGCGCACGATAAAAAGTGACATCGACACCATCGAAGTTCTTCGAAACGCACTGTGTAATGCAAAAAAGACGATAAGAATTTGCCTTGATGGGGTTGGCGAGGCTAAACATACCGCGGATTTGATTGAGGATTTAATCTATGAAACACCGAGCAATGTGAAATTTTTCATTGCACCGAGTAGCGTCGGGGCGTTGCCACGTTTGTCTATGATGGCGGGTGTTGTAACGTATGGTGCTGATGAACTTGTATTTACAGAAGAGGAGGTTAGTGAATTATCGGGTATGGGTGGCCCCGAAGCCAGCAACATCATAAAAGCCACCGGTGGATGGCCAGCACTTGTCAGGCTTATGTGCCGAACCCCAAACCCAAATCTCCCCGCAGCGACTTGGCCGGAAACTCGCTCGTATTTCAGGGACAACCTCTTAACTGGACTACCCAAGAATACGAGGACCTTTCTTTGCAATGCAGCGATGCTCGAAGTAATCAGCGCTGAATGCTACGACTATGTATATAAGACAGAAGAGGCCGACCGGGAAATTTCGTTTCTTAACGAACATTATGCTCTTTTAGCTCCCACCGTGGCTTCTGGTGATCGTATGGATATGCACTTTGTGCTGCGAGAGTATTTGCGTAGTTTATTTAACACCACCCAACGAGAACGTCGCTCGTATGTGCTGAAACGGGTCGCATTCTGGCATTGGCGTAGGGGGGAGTATCCCCATTCAATCAATGCAGCTCTGGAAGCCAGTGACCATCGCTGGGCTCGCGTCGTAAGTGACAGCATTATCCTGGACGTGGCGCTCAGGCAGGGTGAAATCGAAGTACTTCGCACCTGGTTTGAAAAAGTACCAGCTCGTACGATAAAAAAAATCGCTTCCTTGAGCATAGGTTACGCGTGGATTTTGTATTTTAGCCAACAAGCTCGTCAAGCAGAGGAAATACTGGCTAGTTCGCTTCATCCGAGCTCCAGGGGGTTGGGCAATCTTGATGAGGAAGGATGGCGGGAATTGGTTAATGCGATAGGCAAAGCTACACAGGATGAATTACTGGAGAGTCAGGTTCTCTGTCAAAAATGGATAGACTCCTTTGGCGACCGTAACATGGTTGGCAAAGGCGCCGCACTTACTTGCCAGGCATTCATTGCCTCCAGTGGACGACATTTTGAAGAGTTGGAGCGATTATCGCATCGAGCGGCTGTGGCCATCCAGTCATCCAATCAACATTACGCTTTTATTTGGCTTAAAACGGCAGAAATTCAGGCTGAACTGTTTAAGGGTGACATCGCCCGAGCAATGAGAGCGTTGATTCAGGCGAATAAAACAGCAGAAAAGAGTCAGGTGCCAAAAACTTTTTTAAATAAAATGTTTGGCGCTCTTGAGTTACAAATCCTACACGAACAGAACCATCACCTGGTTACCCAGGAATCCGCACAGGCTTCGTTCGATTTCGCTTTGAACTATGGTGTTACAGATATTCTGTGGGGGTGTACACAGGCCTACAGCCGTTTTCTGTACCACCAAGGGTTCCGAGATAGAGCCATGGCCTTGTTGGAACAATCTCGCCTAGCCGCCTGCGAGCGAGAGCTCTCTCGCCTCAACATCCTGACTAAGGTTCAGTTAGCTGAGTTTACTCTCCTGAACAACGAGGAATTGGGTCCACCCATACTCCCCGATGAATGTGAGCTGACGTTCCTGCCAAATCAAAACCAGGCCATTCAAGCACGTATGGCCCTGGTAACCTCAATGTATAGACTACGGCTTGGGAAACAGTTTGGTGTCGCCGAAAAATATGCCAAACAAGCACTACAAAGCGCCAGCGCAATTTCAGATGCTAGAACCAGGATCGCCGCCCACTATTGTCAGGCCCTGGCAGCCTTTGCCCTCGGTTCATCAAAATCGGCGAAGCGCACGATTCTTGATGCCAACCTACTTTCGGAACATTTGAACTGTCACTTCACACGGCTCTGGATCAAAGAAGCGCTACTTTCTCTTAGCCCCCTTGCTCAGGATCTTTTTAACGATCTGCCAGACGACTCTGAAGCTAAAGCTACGAAGGATCCCGATGTCAGAATAGAAGACTCCAGCGTGCCACCTGTGCCCGGCAATGCCCACTCAACTATCACGATAAAGCAGATTTCTCTGTTGAAATGCGTAAGCAACGGAATGACCAACAGAGAAATAGCTGAACGGCTTCTTGTGACGGAGGATACCGTCAAATGGCATATGAAGAAGATTTTCAGCGAACTTAAAGTAACCAACCGGGTTCAGGCAGTCACTGAAGCTCGACTGCGCGGACTTTTATAGTGCTACAAAAACAAAAGAGGAATCGAGCGAATATGCAAAAAATAGTTATTATTGGCGCTGGAATAGCCAGCCTGACCGCCGCAGAGGCTCTCCGCCGGAATGGATTCGACGGAACGATTACCATTTTGGGCGAGGAAAACACGCTGCCTTACCAGCGTCCCCCGTTGTCCAAAGCCTATTTGACCTCAGATGAGTTGCCCTCGCCAACTCCGATCCGTTCTCCTAATTTCTTTCGGGACAACAAAGTTGAATTTGAACAAGGCGGTAAAGTAATAGCGCTTGAACGATCGGCAAAGCAAGTAGTGATTCAAGGCGGCAGGAAAATTAAATACGACACGCTGATTTTGGCAACAGGAGCGAGGCCACGTCCTATTGATTTACCTGGTGAGAGCGCAAAAAATGTTTTCTATCTCAGGAATCTTGACCACTCCACCGCATTACGTAATGCCCTGTTAGCCCCGGAATGCGAGAAGGTGGCCATTCTCGGCGCGGGTGTTATCGGGCTCGAAGTCGCCTCCGCTGCCAATCTACAGGGAAAACAAGTCTCTGTGTTTGAGGCCAACAGCCGAGCGATGTGTCGAGTAGCGTCACCATTAACAAGTAATTTTGTCAGAAACCGCATGGCCTCTGCCGGCGTAATGTTCTACTTCAATGCTAGCGTCAACCAGATTCTCACTGAGGGAGACCGAGCTTCCGGTATCCGTTTGTCCGACGGCACTACCAAACCCGCAGACGTCGTTGTTATCGGTATAGGAGCCATCCCCAATGCCGAACTTGCGCAAGACGCAAACCTGGATTGCGACGGTGGTATTATAGTAGACAGCGGCATGCGTAGCTCCGACCCTGACATATTTGCGATCGGAGATTGCGCTAAAGCCGTCAACGTTTCCACCAATACACCCATCCGAATAGAAACTATTCATAATGCCATGCTTCAAGCACAAATTGCGGCGGCTCATATTTGTGGTAAACCGTCTCCGCCTGCCTCTCCTCCTCGTTTTTGGTCAGATCTCAACGGCATGAAAGTCCAGTGTATTGGAATCGCCACTGGATACG
>NZ_FNVC01000022.1:0-87545 GCF_900108215.1 Billgrantia desiderata
CCGTCATGCCGTCGGCACCCGGCGCCCCCTTGTTGGCGATCACCCTTCGGTAAGCCCGCGCCATGTTGGCCTTCTCTACCACGGCCTCCATGAGCGGGGCGGGCTCCGCTTTCGTCCACGATGACGACGCCGGGACCGTCTCGACGCTCACCGGCCGGGACGCGGGGTTCCGCCCCTGCCCCTCTGGGTGGGTGGCGGTATCAGCGCCACTTTCTGTCTTCATGATCGATCCTCGAGACGTCATCGCCTACTCGCGGTTCTTCATGTTCGGCCCTTGGTGCCGGGGTGAATCGGCACTTACTATGGCCTCTGCTGACGTCTGATGGCCCATCCCGTCGCCTCTCGACGCCGGTAGCACCGTGGCAGACCACCAGACCTCCCAGGGTAAGACGCGCGACCTTCCCGCTTATGCCTGTCGGATCTACGTCATGGGGTTCTGTGCAAGTATCGGGCTTTGGTGATTCGTGCCACCTCACCCCACCATGACGCCTCGTATCCGCTTCCTGTTCGTCAGGCCAGCGTTTTGCCTCGGGCTTCCTTCAGATTCCCCCTCGCGGGGGACACCCTTGCCGTCGGCTAGCACTTCCCCTTGCCGGGCGTGCAGGGGACTTTCACCCCCGAGTCATCCCGAGGCACCACCCCCAGGAACAGCGCCAGTCAGGCGCTGCGCGCCATGCCTGGCGCACACGAAAAAACCGCCTCGATGGGCGGTTTCTGGTGTCTGCCAGTCGCTGCTTGTCCCGATTCTTCATCCGTTTCGGATGGTGCCGGCACCAGGAGTCGAACCCGGGACCTACTGATTACAAGTCAGTTGCTCTACCAACTGAGCTATGCCGGCCGGATACGCTCTCCCGGCCCGCATTGCACCGCTCTCTCCTCATTGCCGACGTGTGAGTCCATCGGCTGAGGCAGTCGTGAATGCCGTCTGTTGTGAGTCCTCTCGCGTCGCAGTCACCTGCCCGCTACACTCACACACTGCTTTTACATCAAGCCAGGCTCACCCGTCAAGCAACTATGGCGCAAGCCTGGCAGCTACCTTATCACATTCCTCTCACACGATGTCACGCCTCAACTTCAACCAATCGTATGAATGGTGGGTGGCCCGGGTATGTCGCTGTTCTACGTACCGCCTAACACCGTCGCGCGGGAACGAGACATAATCTAGGGTCGATTTAATGTCACGGTGGTTCAGCGCGACCTGGGTTTTCAAGAGGTCCCCCTGCTCGCTGGCCAGCAGCTCTGTCGCGAACGTGTGCCTGAATCGATGCGGTGAGACACGATACCCCGCGAGCCGCGAGAGGCGCTGAAACCACTTCTCAACTTGATCCACGTCCATGGTGGTTTTTCGTGTGCGATGATTCCAGACATTGACATTGAATAACTGGTTATCCCGCTGCACCCCCGCTAGGCTTGCCGACGACATCAACATCGATATCCATGGAAGAAGCTCATCGACGATAGGGTAATAATGCTCCCTGCCGTTCTTCTCATGCTCAGCAGCACCGACAATATATTGCCGCTTGAGATTGACATGCTCAGGGCGAATCCCTAACAGCTGGCTCAACCGCATTCCCGTCCAGTAGAAGGTCTCAATCACCACTCTCCAGAACCACACAGGGTACAGTTGGGAGGGCTCCTGATGCACAACTTCCCAGCGACGGCACTCTTCCATCACTTCTCGGATATGGAATATGCTGTTTTCAGGTAGCGTTTTCTTTGGCTTTATTGGTTCACGCAACTGCACGCCAGAAAACGGAGACACCTCACACTCAATCAGCCTAGGCTCTGACTTGATACCAAAGTTGTATATCGCGTGCAGCTGCCGGCAATAGCTGTTCCAGCTCCGCTCAGTGATACCCCCAGGGTTGTCTGCATGACGTGCGACCGCGCGGCGCCACTCTAGAACATCACTACGCTCAATGCTGCTAGGGATGCGCTCGGTACCCACAAAGCGGAGCAGTTGGGCAATGGCCCCGCTGTAGGTTTGCAGTGTCTTCGGTTTCAGCCAGCGTTCCATTGTCATTGTCTCAAGGAGGTCCTGCCACACGTAGGGGAGTTGGTGCTTCTTCTGCGAGGTCATGAGGCATCTTCCTTGCTAGTTGCCGGCTCTGTTAGCAGTGTCAGATGTCGATTGTCTGGTAAACGGGGCGTAACATGAGAGCTGCTTTTGAGTAGATAACCACTGAGTTTTCTCCCCTTTCGATTCGGCCCTTGAACGCTAACCTGATGGAGGTTTTTCCCTGGCGCAGGACAGTCATGAAACTTCAAACGCTCCCATCTTTTTTGCACACTCTCCCATGCGCTTTCGTCTCCTACCATCTGATGAGCGAACCGCTTGAATATGCGAGGCGAGACGAGAAAATAACGCCCGTCCACAACGTGGATGAGAGCCCTGGTCTCGTTGACGATCAGGGTGCCATCGGCGAGCCCCGTGCGCAGCCATGTCAGAAATGCCTGCCCCAGATCATCTTGGGCCTGCCCCCCCGGCCCCTCCTCTGCCGCGACCGGCTTTTCGTCCGCACTGGCACTAACTTCATTCGGTTCCACAGGAGCTGCAGAAGAGGCGCTCCTCCCAATGGACTGGGGCGGCTCGCCACCCGTGGGCTCGCCTCCCGTGAGCAGGGCGATCATTTCGGCCATGTCATCGTTGCCAGTTGATTGCGCGGATGAAGTGTCCGCCAAGTCCACCGAATTCGCTTCAGGCTTGCCAGACTCATTGGTGGGTGCTGCGGGAGCCGCCGGCGCCTTCTCACTAGAGGGTGCCGAAGCGGACTCCTTCTCCCCTGCGGCCACTGCACCGACCACGGTCAGCGTGCCGTCCAGGGGCGCGGGACGATCATCGCCGGACCAGATCAGCTGCGGGGGGACGCGAATGAATGAGAGATCCGCCGACCACTCTCCGATCGCGACTGTCGCCTTGTGGATTGCCTTGCCGTCGGTGTCTTGAATGAGCCCGTGTGCCTGCATCTCGTCGTAGAGCCGCGTCGTCTGCGACGGCACCCCACTCACGCCGTTGTGCAGCAGATGGGCCTTGACCTGGTTGGGTACCGCCGGCGCTACGAGCCAGAGCGCATCATCGGTGAGATACGCCGGCGACCGTGGTGTGTTGAGCTTCGACTGCAGCTGCTCGCGCACGATGTAGCGCATGGCTTCCGCCAGTTTCCGCTGCAGCGATGTAGTAGGCGCCTGAAACGCTCGAGATGGATCTCCTCCCAGGGCTTTGGCGACGCTCGAGCGGTCGGCCCGGGCAACGATCTCTCCGATGATGCCGGCCTCATGCTCATAGCCTGTGATCGCGTACATCAACTGCGCGAATACGTCCGGATCTTCGCTGAGCCAGTTCAATGCGTCCGCCCCGATGACCCGCTGACACAGCAGCCCATTCGTAACCTGGTGCAGCCGATAATCTCGACCACGTCGGTACTGGACGCGGTATGGACCCGGTATGTCGCCCTGTAGCAACGACCAGCGGCGACCGTCCCGCAGGGTAATCTCAACATCCACGAGGACCTTGGCCGCGTCGTGGAGCAGCGCGCCGTAGGCGATGGCGATGGTCCAGCGCTCGCCCGCCGATGACTGCGCCTCGGGAGACGCACCTGGGGGCAGCAGGTGTTGCCGACGCAATCGCAGCGCGTAGAT
Source organism: Billgrantia desiderata (assembly GCF_900108215.1). Taxonomy (NCBI): domain Bacteria; kingdom Pseudomonadati; phylum Pseudomonadota; class Gammaproteobacteria; order Oceanospirillales; family Halomonadaceae; genus Billgrantia; species Billgrantia desiderata. The sequence goes on from NZ_FNVC01000022.1 coordinate 3,640, forward strand.
CACGACCTGCAGCGCATGGTCCAGCATTCCTCCAGCGTAGCTGTGGTGGTGGGATTCCGACGCGGGAAGCTGCTGGACCAGGTTAGCGTAGCGCTGTAGTGGCTGTAGCATCAGAACGCGGTATGCGTCATGGCTCACGCTGACCACGTCCCAGATCTGCCGGAGCAGTTGCCGCCGGTGTGTTGCGCCCAACAGCTCGTGCCCAGTGGCAGGTACTAGCCAGTTGCTGTCGCCATGTTCAGCGCCGGCGGTCTGCTGGTAAGACCTGCGGAACCAGCGTGCCGGGGCAAAAAGAGTTGAGAGCACAAGAAAGATCCTCTGAACGCAGATTGTCCCGACTCTGCCAGTCGGGTGGTGGCCGTCCAGCGGAAACGATATACGCGCCAAGTAACATTTCTTCAGGACAGAAAAAAGCCCCACCACCGAAGCGGTAGGGCATTGGGGTCATGCAGCTTGCTGTGAGTAGTGCTCGACTCGTGCCAGCAGATATTCTGCTGCATTGCGCGCTTTCCCGGTGGCCCGGAAGATGGCGCGTTTGTCACTCTGCAGCGCTTTCAACCAGCTTGCGATGTAGCTGGCGTTGTGGTCTTGCAACCGACCCTCGATGCCCAGTTGGGCACAGAGGAAGGCGGCACCTAGTTCGGCGACCAGTTCTTCGTGCGCGTAGGACTCGCTGCCGAAGCCTTCGAAAGCTACGATTCCATCACGTGCAAGCCGTGATTGATGCCCGGTCGCATGAGTCAGTTCGTGCAGTGCCGTGCTGTAGTAGCGCTCTGCATCGTCAAACTGTGATTGCAGCGGCAGGCGGACCTTGTCCAGAACTGGCGAGTAGTATGCGTCGTCGCCAAGCACATGCTCGATTGGCACACCACTCACCTTGATGACCTGGTCCGCCGCAGCATGAGCAGCCCACTGCGGCGTGGCTTCAATACGTGAACCAACAAGCTGCTCGGGCAGGCCCTCGCACTGCTGGACATTGAAGACCCTGAAGCCTCGGAAGAGGGGCACAACCCGCTCCTTGGGCTTACCCTCCTCGTCCATCACTTCTTTGCCGTCCATGTCGAGCTCGGGCTTGATCAGAGGACGGTACAAGCAGATCTCCGTACTGCGCCGTATCTCCTCCTCAATGACGCGGCCACCAGCAGCATGAACTTGCTTTAACGTCAGCCAACGTTGCCGACTGAAACCACGCTCTTCCGCCGCGACCCAGAGCAGTAGCACATTGATGCCGCTGTAACTCCGGCCCGTAGGGGCGTTGCATGGAATGATTTCACCTGCCAGCCCCTTCCCCGTCCATGGTTTGACCCAAGGCGCAGTCCCAGCCTCCAGGGCTGTAATAATTCGATCAGTAACGCGCTGGTAGATGTCGCTTTGTGCCTTCATTGTGCTTCTCCTCGATAAATCAGGGAAGCACGCCCTCAATAGGGAGTCGTGCTCCCCAAGGGGTTGAATGCATCAACGAGAGAACCACCCCACTAGGGAGAGGCTCTCCCTAGTGGGGTAAAAGAAGGCCCCAAGGGGGCCAAGAGATTTAGTGCTGCGGAAATTTAATGATGGTATGAAAAGGTTAAGCGGTGACGCTCACGGCTGCAAACTTACGATTCCCAGCTGATTACCACACTGAAGAACCGCCGCCCACCGTGGGCGGAGACTTCCCGTGCGAGTGGGTGGTTGAGTTTCAGAATGACGCGACAGCAGGTGTATCGTAGCCCCCGGCTGCCTCGCCTGATTGCGCAGCCTGGTCCGGCACCTGTTGAGGCATGGACTGAGCGGGCACCTGTTGACCCAAACCCTGGGGCGGGACCAGCTCGGAATGCTCACCCTCACGCTTCGGCGCCTGATAAACCATGTGCCCGTCGACCTTGATCCAGGAGACGAACAATAGTCGGGCCTTGAAGCTCACATCCTGCTGCCCTGCTTTCTTTCCCTTGGAGTAGGTGAAGATGTCTCCCCACAAGTCTCCGAGTTTGAAGCCGATCAGAACTTTCTTCTCGGCTTCTACAGCATCTCGGCAACGACGCACGAGAGACTGTGCTTCTGCGCCAGATACTCGACAGTCAAACCTTGTGTAGGATGCATCGTCAGCATCCCCGCTAAGGGCTGCTATGTCGCAAGCCAGGAAGGGCGATCCCTTCTTGGGAGTCACTTCGCGGATCCGGTTGAGATAACCGAGGCCGGAAATATGAAGATCGAAGTACTTCTTGACAGTGTTGGAGTTGCTCATGGTGTTTCTCCTTTCAGGTTTCAGTAGACGAACGAAACCATGAGAAACACCGCTCCCCGATGGGAAGGCAGGTGCTTCCCATGGTGGGGTAGGTTGGCCGGAGGCCGGTGGTTTGAGAATCGTGCCTTCACCGCTTGCGCGGCGCCGCCTGCTTGCGGAAGGCTTGGGCGGCTTCGGGGGAGCCCGTGAGCTCAGGGTGCCTCGTTGGGACCGGCGGGCGACCGGGTTGCCATCGGCAACAGTTGCAATCCTCATGCTAGCCATGGACAGCTCAATGTCAACCCCTGGCAGCCATTTCTGCGCGTGGCGCTAACCGATGTCAATTGCATGAGAAGGCGCTAGATCAGGACATCTCCAATCGTGTCAGGGCTCTGCTCGGACGGCTGGCCCCAGCATCTCGGTCTACAGCATCGACGAGGCCTGGGTCGATCTCACAGAAGCCGGGGGCGACCTAGAACGTTGGGGTCACGATACCCGCGCCAATTGCCATGCCATTTTTCTCGATCAGTTATAGCATCCAGACACCATGCCGGCGGCCAACTTCATCAAAGAAAGCGTTGCCCAGCAACATCGGATGATAGGCCATGCCGCCGGTCAGCTCGTCGCCATGGCGCAGGATCGGTCGACCGACATATGACTCGTCCCACTGCTGAATCACCGCGAGGCTCGTCACCAGGGTTAGGTCAACAATCTCCATCGAGGGAAGCGTCAACCAGCAATGTACTTGGTTTAAGTTAGCAAGAAAGGTGCCCTCCAGGTTGGCTAGGTAATCCTCTTCGCTGCGTTCAAACAGCACTGCTTCAGCCATCTCTACATGGCCGATTGTCAGCACTGCGTCACAACCTAGTACACGGGAAACGTCCGCTCGCGTAGCGCGATGGATAGATACGCATTGCGCGACCAGATCTTTAGGCGAAAGCTCGCTAAATAAGTCGGTCAATAATGCGTGCAGATCAGAAAGCCCTGGACCAGTCAGGAAGCGGGCATCGGTAGTGCTCACGGTAGGAACTGGCAGGCCCAGGCGTCCTGTGCGCGCTTGGGCAGCTCGGAACCGCTCTACGTAGGTCATTGTTTCCTCACTTACATCGGAATTTGTAGTGGTTACCACCGGCACTACCAAAAAAGCCCAGCATATGCCGGGCAACGATTACCGCGTTGTCAGAACGTGTAGGTCACCCCGATGAGAGCAACCGGGTAGAACGGCAGCTTATCGATATCATCCTTGATACGACGTTCCTCGGCGCGGAGATCCTCGCTGAACTGGGCGTCGACGCTTTCATAATTGTTACTGGTGGAAAGCGAAACGTCGATGTTCGTGGCCATCACACCGAGCTCACCGAAGATCCCAAAGCCATTGCGGTGGGACTTACGGTAGCCGAAGCCGGCATAGGGTTGCACGCTGTCGGCCAGGGTAACGGTACCGCGCACCTCGCCGAGCTGCGCGGCAGTGTAGGTGTTACCCTCAAACTCGTAGGTCAGACCATCCCGCGGACGCCCTGTGGCATTGGCTTCCATGTCGGGCAGCATCACGCCGGCGGTGAGGAAGAAGCCGCCGGAGAAGGGGTAATAGTCCAGTGTCAGGGCGCCGGCACGCAGGTCGATATCGCCGGTATATGCGATGTCATCGTCATCGAAATCGCCGGACCAGCTCAAGCCCCCGGTATAACGAGCCGATACTCCCCAGCGATCGCTGAAACGCCATGAAATGTCGGCCCCCGCGCCAGTGGTGCCTCCAATGACTCCGAGCGTGAGTTCGTTAGCGGCCTGAGCCAGAGAGCTAGCCCCAAGGGTTACCACGGCAACCGTGGCAAGAAAGGTCCTACGCATGATGAGATCCCTTATCTGTGGATTTTGGTTGTGGGTAGCGCTACAGCGCCAATCTGCCAATCGCCAGCTGCTCGAGCCGCAGAAAACGTTAACGTCACCGACGATGGATTCGAGTCATGTGAAATATCGGCCGCTAAGGCGGTAAGTTGAGCCATTGCAGAGCCCGCGGGTCACCCGCGAGAGCACTTATCGAGAATGTCACGCTTGAGGTTGGTGCTGGCCGCACCGGCGGCGTACAGACGATGCAGTCGTACAGGGGCACCAGGAGTTGGATCACACGAAGCCATACCTGACCACGTGTCGCGTGACGATACGGTGTGCATTCGAGCTGGCACTGTAGAAACGCCGTATCTACAAAATCACTTGCAATGCGAGTGCATCGTATCTACACTGTAGATACTTACGCCTACGAGGTGATCCATGGAACTCAAGATTCAAAAGTGGGGTAACAGCGCTGCCGTCAGGCTGCCAGTGGACCTGCTCCGAAAATATGACCTGCATGATGGCGACATTCTGGAAGTAGAAGATGCACCCAACAAATTGGTGCTCAAGCCAATTACTGCAAAGCCGAAATACACACTCAAGGAACTACTCGCACAGTGTGATCCTGATGCGCCTGAGCCCGAGGAGCTGAAAGCCTGGCATGACATGAAGCCGGTGGGGCGCGAGGAATGAAGCGAGCAAAGTTCAAGCGAGGGGATATCGTGCGAGTCAATCTCAACCCTACGGAGGGTCGAGAACAGCAGGGGGACTTCCGTCCGGCACTGGTGCTGACCCCGGCAGCATTCAATCAGTTCGGCACTGTGGTGATCGCTCCAATCACACAAGGCGGCAACTTTGCCCGCCACGCAGGCTTTGCGGTACCACTGACAGGGGCCGGCACCCATACCCAGGGAGTCGTGTTGGTCAACCAGATAAGAGCCGTGGACCTTGTAGCCAGAAGGGCGCAAAAGGTCGAATCGGCGCCGGATTATGTAGTTGATGACGCCCTCGCCAGGGTCCAGACACTATTCGACTGAGGAAAAGGAACACGGCAATGATCGATCGCATCTTGAGCACAGTATCGTTGGTGGTAGGCATTGTGGCTGTTGCGTTCGGCCTGCTCCTGGCATTCGAAGCACCAGGTGCTTTGCTCGAGGAGCTGATCTGGTTCTGTTCATTTACGAATGTCGCCACAGGCTTGCTGGTCTTGACCTGCCAGTTGAAAGGCCAGAATTGGCTAATCGTAGCGAATGACCGAATGGATGGCTTCTGGAAAGAGCGGTAACGACATGCCCCATATGATCCAAGCTGCGCGTGCTGCTGCCAGCCAGTGGCGAACTGAACACCCGGAGCACCAAGGCGGAGTAGTGCTCGTCTGGCAAGCGCAAGGCTACGGGTGGAAGGATCGGTTGCGCGACGCTGCCCACGAGCGCCCAGGCGTATATGCTGTCGATGCGGATGATCATGTGTTCGTGGCGGAAGGCGGCGACGATTACAAAGGTGCCAAATGCTGGGTGGCCGTGCCAACCAACAACTGATCGCCGAAAACCTTCAGTGGATCCAGCCGTTGCTACTGGCAATAGCTGCATCATCCTCCGACGGCCGCACAAAAGAAGACCGGCCACATGGGCCGGTCGGAGTGTATAGGTATTCAGATTAGGCCGAGGCGAGCTGCCAGCGATTCGACTGGCTGTGCCAAGCCCTGATGGGATCGCCAGCCATGTCCACGATCCCCAGCGCGTTTCAGCTCAGGAGTGGGGTACTTCGCAAGCTGGCGTTCAGCATAAGCAATTGCCTGACGCAGCTCCGCCTCCGCAGTAACCAACCCCATGCTGGACCAGTTGTCCAACCAATCGGCTCGGACTTCACAACCTCTCCTCTCCCTCTCCAAGTCTTCGGCACGGCGCCGTAGGCAAGGAAGCGTAAATTGCTGAATGCTTTGCCGAGTACCCTCGTCCCGATAGTCGGCTTCGATACGGACGTGACGGATGTCGTCTTTCATCAACATGGTGGATCCCCTTCTTCCGGTTCATATGACCATGGGAGATACACCGTTCCCGCCAGGGAAGGATGTATCTCCCTGGTCGGGTGCGCCTGTGACAGGCGGTAGTTAGTAATCAAGCGGGCAATTGGATGCCAATCCCCCAGCCGCCTGGATACCAGGCGACGTGAGTCGCTTTTGTAAATCCTGCTCCATTTACCAGCGGCTCGATGGAACGGGGCTGGCCCAGTCCAATAAGGCCGGAAGCAGATTGGTTACCATAGAAGCTGACGGTACCGTCAGCGCTTTTCCTGAAGAGGTGAAATACCTCGTCTTCATACACCTGATTCGCCATGGTGCTTCTCCTTCAGGTTTAGATAAACGAAACCATGAGAAACACCGCTCCCCCGATGGGAAGACAAATGCTTCCCATGGTGGGGTAGGTTGGCCGGAGGCCAGTGGCTTGAGAGTCGTGCCTTCACCGATTGCGCGGCGCCGCCTGCTTACGGAAGGCTTGGGCGGCTTCGGGGGGGAGCCCGTGGGCTCAGGGTGCCTCGTTGGGACCGGCGGGCGACCGGGCTGCCATCGGCAGCAGTTGCACTTCCAAGGATAGCCGAGGCACGGGCGCAGCGGAAGAGGCATAGGCCCTGACGATCCGTTGCCAGTGGCAACGCTACCGCCCGTTAGGTTGGGACATATAATCCCCTTCTGAGAGAGCTGGGGAGTTGGAGTGCCGGGATGCCCCCGGCTGCTCACCACTTGGCAGGTGACGCACCCGCTAGACCGAAGCGAGCGGGCATCATCCATGGAGCGTTACCGCTCCATGTCAGAATTCCGAATGCATGCGCTGGCTAATAGAGCCGCCCCTAAAGGTATCTGACGAAGCAGATCTTAGCCTTAAAAAACGTTGAACCAACCACTAGAACGTTTCTGAAGCTGGTATTCCAATATCTCCTGCTAAGCCAAGGTTCTGGTGTGGCGGCATCTCCCCTGCGCGAAACGTTGCCTCAGCCAGTACAGGTTATCTCCAGGCGTACTGCCTCAGCACCAATTCAGCCTCAGCCAGGCGTTGCCAGTGGCAACGCCTGGCTGAGGTCCTGTAGCAAGTCCCTCCCCGTACGGGAACTGGGGCAGCGGCTCCCTCTGGCAATAGGTGGAACTGGACCACAGTACCCCACGAGCGCGGCCTACGGGCGCGCGAGAAAGCTTCCTGTCATCGGGAGCTGGGCCAGGCAATGGGTCCTTTCCCTCGCCCTTTGGCCCTTTCGAGGTTGGTGTCTCCTCTCCGCCGATCTTCTCGCTTTTCCGGATAAGCCCCTTCCCCTTGATCGATCCATTCCATTAAAACCTTTTGCAGGCCTTTAACCTTTTACATTGGATTCTTCTAGGCATAAGGGTGCACGTGAACGCCACACAGCTAAAATCTTCGCCTATCATTACGGGCAAAACATGCTTAATACCCTCTCAAGAACTTAGACGCGAAGGTTTTCATAGCCCACCGGAATGGGAACTTATAAGCTGCTTCCAGCTCGCTGTCGCATGATGCCAATTGATTCTGTAGGCCCCATCTTTCGAGTTCCAAAATACGCACATCTCGCACAAGACCCGATAAGAACTCGCCGAGCTCACAACACTCCAGCTTATCTTGCAGCAGCTGATTCTTATGATCGGACAGCGGTATTAAATCTCTTGCTTTCATGGGGATAGACTGACCGGACACTCTCCGACCATCCTCATAATCAAAAACAAATCCAAAGTTTTCGTAAAATCGGTTACGGCGCTCCTTATTCACACCGTGGGCATCTGATTCTAGTAGCTCTACCGGCATCACACTTGCCTCTGGCCATTGCTTAACCCAACGAACGATCTCGTTCATAAAGAAAGTGCCAATGCCACGTCCTGCAAGCCACCCTGGATCCACGACAAAATATCCACCTGTTAAGACAGTGGAGCTAGTGATGCGCACATGGGGGCTTCCTAGGAAGCTGTCGTCATATGATGCTGAGAATTCGCCACCATCCTTTTCCCATCCCGACATGTCATCTGATATTAACTTGTAATGAAAACTCAGGCTGGCACTCCCCCCCTCTTCCTCATGGTTGGAGAGATGTTCTTCACGCTCGACCAAGAGGGCCACAGCCTGGTCTCGCTTCCTTATCGGATTTAGTCTTAGCACGAAGATCCGCGGTGTCGAAAAAGGAGAGTCTTGTCCGACGCTGTCCATGGAAGGTAATCTCTTGAACATAACGACCTTTTTTTACTATTCAGACCAAAGCCTATCGCGAGCGATCAGAAATTTACTTGCCAAGTTTTTCCCGTTGCTCACAATAAAGCACGTGGAGCTCGAAAGTCTAGCAGGTGCCGGACCACAACGCTGACAATGCCCTTGTACTGCTGCATACACATATCGAACAAAAGGACAGAAAGCAATGACTGCGGGAATTTTTGGACTAATAGGTGTAATATGCGGTTCATTATTGACCGCCCTCAAAGAATGGTGGCTTCAAAGTCTCAGCAATAAGAGAAATTCTGCATATCTTGCTGCTCGTGTTTCCATTCTTCTAGATAAATTTGTGCTCGCTTGTGCTGAAGTAGTTGCAGATGATGGCTTATGCTATGGCCAACCTGATAAGGATGGATATCACAGCCCGCAAGTCGATCCACCAAGCCTTGAGCTTCAACAAATAGAAGTTGAATGGCGTTCACTACCCGTGCGATTAATGTACGAGATACTAGATCTTCCGTACAAGACTGAGGTCGCAGAACGCAGGATTCAAGGTGTGAAAGAGCATGTAGCCTCCCCTCCAGAGTTTGTGGAGTTCTTCGAGGAGCGTCAACTACAATACGCTCAACTCGGCTTGCTAGCAGCGGATCTTTCAACACGCCTTCGCGAACATGCCAAGCTGCCAGCACGTTTGGCTGGAGCCTGGGATCCCATATCCTATATGCAAGATGCTGAAGAGAAAATAACTAAACTGCGAGAGCAGCGAGCATTGGACAAGCAAGCGTGGTTGCGAGAGCAAGAAGTTTTACAAAAACTAATATAAAGCTGACCGTATAGAGCTTTCATACTGTGCAAGGCACCCACTGCCTCAGCCCCAGGCTCTTGCACGCTAAGATGAGGACTTCCAGATGACCTCGGGATTTTTTCCATTACTGAAAAAATCTATTTGTGTCAGTCCCTGCTTCGGCAAGCGACGCGCTACTTCCCGGATATTATTTTCATAGTCAGGTTTCGGGAGTATGCTTCCAAGCTCCCTGCCTGCACGGGTGAAATCAATATGCTTCCAAGTCGAGGAAGATTTTTCTTGAAAATATACAAGCAACCCTACGCCATCTACGTTAGTTGGGGACCACAGTGATGAGCCGTTAATAAGGGGTTTAAACGGTGGGAGATATTGAGTGGTGGTATCAGGCGCCATCAATCCCGCTTCACTCAGTCGCTTCCACCTCGAAAATTCATCCCCTTTGCTCCACTCATGGCTGTAATCGACTGCATTTCCAACACTTTTGGACCACGCCTGGGTGAAGTCGTTAGCGAGGGTTTGATCTAGCTCGCTCAAAATCCGTAGCGTAGCCAATCCGAACGCTCCTGGACGCAAGACCTCGCCGGCCAATATCCGGCCAAATAAATCTTGGAGGCGCTCTGACGAGGCGTCCTCGGCAAACCGGCTAAAGCAGTTCATCCAGTCGTCATCTGGTGCCGCGCATCCTTCTCCATTAGTATCAACATCGGCTTTTGCCACATGCTCGACTGCTCTTTTGGCGACACCCAACCTATTTTTCAGCTTTCGTACTGTAGTGGGTAGGTAAATCTCGGACGCAGCCTGCATCACCTCAGGGTCGTTACTAACTTCGTCAGCCATAGACGCCACAATGGCATTTGTTATCTTAGTTCTCGCGGCCGTCACGTCCTCGATTCCCTGAGCGTATTGCTTGAGCTTCGCAGCCGGAACGGAGACAAGTCCACTCAGCAAATCCTTAAGCGCTATACATAAGGGCTTCCGCACAGGCTCTGGTATCGAACTAACTGCGTCTGTGATCAAGGACAACGGTGTCGATTCAGGCTCACTCATTTGACTTTCCTACTCTTAGGCCTTGTTAGACAAGTTTCATGCGACATCTTCACCAGCCAGTGCAATCAGCGCAAGAGTCTATGCAAACCATATTTCAACTGGCAACACCAAGATTATTTGTAACCTGACCCAACCCAAGCCCTTCGCGCTCCCACGACTAGCACTAGCACTAGCACTAGCACTAGCACTAGCAAAGATACTTTCAGCGCCCTACCCGTTTCCGGTAGGGCGCCCCATCATCAGCAGAAGTAAATATGCATCTTCTCCGGTTGTACTCTGATGCTGTGTGCCTCTGATGGGCACTCACCGTTGCGTGTAAGCGTCTGCCAGAATTTTTCGTTGAATGATCCATACAGGTAGAAGTATCTGCACAGCTTGATAACTTCGTAACGCTCCCAGCTACCTGTTGAATAGGCTGTACCCTTGATGCCTAATTTATCTTCAAGGCCATAGAATGTGAGTTCATCGCCACTGTCAAAATGCTGGACCAGGTAATCAAACATTTCTTCTGCTCGCTCTTTGCTGATCTTGAAGCAGTCGGCATGTGGTTTATGCCATTCGGGACCGTCGTTGAGAATCGGATAGATCTCTTCATCCCAAGCCAGCAGATACTCAGGTGTGAATGGTGAGCCTTCAATTCCGTCCTGCGCGGTTAGCAAGATGGTCAGTCGCATCTGCTGATACAGAGCCTGAGCCGTAGCGTCCATAGGATGTTCCTCTGGCAGTGAAGTGGTACAGCTCACAATACATCATGTAATCGATTGTTGCTTAGCTTTGCCTTACACGACACCATGCGTGTTCCCTGGCTTCCGATCCGGGACTTTTTCGTGCCGCGCCCCACTCTATGTATCCTGCCCCAGCCCAAGCCCTTCGCGCGCATTTAGAACTGTTACAGCAACCTATTGACATCAAAGCATTTTTGTGGTCCTCAGAGTTGACGATTTCACTTCGTTTGGATATAGTGATTCATATGTCAAATCCCGCAGGGGAGAAAGGCCATGAAAAACAACGCTCAACAACGCCAGCATGTCTGCTACGACGACGATTGCCAGGAACAGCCCGGAACTACTGCCCGGGTCGGCAAGGGCCTGGTACGCTTCCTCGGCGTCGCCGCTCCGGTGGTGGCCGGTGCCGCGGCGGGTGTGGTGAAGGCGGCGGGCGAGCTGCTGGTGACTACCGGGCGCGAGAAAGGTGACGAAGCCACTGATTTAAGTTTTTCACGCGACCTTGAACTGAAATTAGGTCTAAAGGATGGCTTCGCTTCCGATGGCTCCGAGTGGTACGAGGGGCGCAAAATGTATGACTACGATAGCGACGACTAAGCGAGTGGCCAGAATGGTTATTACTCTGCTGGCCACCTCCTCTCTTAAGTCAATCGAAATCCTCACTAAACGCTAAATTCTTAAGCGCATTGGCAACAAAGTCGCCCGTATCCGTTCCCATAGGGTGCCCATCTTCACCCCCTCGCTTCTCGGGAAACCTGTCGAAGTTAGCGCTTAGCTCTGGCAACAACTCCCACATATCATTTCCTATGTAGCTCTCTACGTTTTCCGGGCGAGCATGCTTTCGGAGGAATTCCCATCGCCCCCTCCACCTCTCTTCACCAATCAAACAATAGGCATCTTGACCCAGTTCTTTGCCTGGCCCCAACGTTCTTATAAAGTCGCAATGAAACTTCGACTTCGAATGTCCAGGCGTGCTCCTCAACAAGAGGGTTATCATTTCAGGCCAATAATTGAGTTGCTCGACAAGCCTTTCATGGATAGCATGCAAAACAGACCCATTACTCCGCTTCATATATTTCACTTCCACCAGAAACGAGGATTTCTTATCTGGATCAATCACTAAGAAATCAGGGAGTTTTCGCAACCCATCAGGAAGGCTTATTTGCTTGTAATCATCATAGCTTAAATAGGCCGCACCTTTGACAAGCTCTTCAACACCAAGAGGGACTACCCGATATCCTACTTGTTCAAGCAGCAACTTACTTAATGTCTGAGCCACCTGCCCCTTAGCCTTGCTGGATAGCTTCATCGCCATGATTGACGCCCCCTGCGGTTGTTGTTCCCACAGGGGGCAGCCTAAGATAGCCCCGTTGCCACTGGCAACACCACTGGTCGGCCCTATCTCAACCGCTGCGTCGCCTTGTTCGCGGTTTGTTCGCTAGCCTGGCGCGCCTTACCTGCCCCGCCAGCAGTGATGTCGCCTAACCCACCACCTACTCGATGCCCCGCCCACGCCAACATCCCCATCCAGAGTGCCGGCAGGAACAGGTAGGTCGTGGCCGAGACGAATTGCAGTGCGATCATATCCGGTACGCTGCCCAGACGGCCCAGGAGGCCGATATTCGCGCCGTCGCTGGCATAGATGAGGTCCCACAGCCGGTTGTCGATCCAGCGGGCCAGCTCCCACCAGAACGTCAGGAAATAGATCCCGAACAGCGTAAAGGTGGCCGTGCCCACCGTCTTGTAGCTGTACCCCGACATCACGATGATGATCGGCAGCACCATGCTGATCGCCATGATCATGATCCCCTGGATCATCGGCAGCGTCATCTTGACCACGTACATGCCGGATTCCAGAGCCAACAGGCCGGCGGCACCGCCGACCGTGCCCAGCCCCCCACCCAGTGCGTCCCATGCCGAGCCGGAGCCGAGAGTGTCGGCGTAGCCCGCAGTCTCAAGCCGCCGGTTGTTGGCCGCACCATGCTCGAGGGCCACCATCCTGCGAATGGTGACATCCTCCGCCAGTTCCATCTCGCCATCCCCCACGTTACGGCTCCACCAGCCCCGCAGGCGATCCATGGTGCTCGGCGATATCTGATTGCGCAGCGCAGCGCGCAGCCCAAGCTCCGAGTGCTCCCACCACTCCTTGCAGGTTGGGTACCCACCATCGCTGGGCGGGGTATGGCGACCGTAGTCGCGCTCTTCTACGTAAGGGAAACGCCTGATGGCGTCCCTCGCAAAGAGTTCATCGTAATAGCCCGGCGTGGCGCGGAAGAAGCGCGAGCCTATCCAGCCAATGTCGCCAGAGACATCGATCTCGGTACCATCCGGATAGCGGATGGTAGAGTTCGAGAGGTCCTCGATGCGTCCGTAGTTGCTGCGCACGATACTCACCGCTGCGGCGTAGCACTCGCTTGCAAACCGCTGCACCTCGTGCTGCAGCGCGGGGTCTGAGATCGACTCGGCGTTAACGGCGACGCGGATGGATTGGAAGTCGGTGGTGCAGGGGACGGCCGACACCCCATGCGCCACCGCGCCTTGGCTGACGACGTGTACGAACGCCCACCAGATCGGCACACCCGGAGACTGGCCGTCGAGCTGATTGAGTGTGTCCCCCGCCCATTGCTCCGCGTCGAGGCGTCGGGTTCCGCACTCGCTCGACTCGTCCCGGTTGATGCTCGCAGTGACCACAGACAGTGTCATGGTCGGCTGGCATGTCAGCGAAAAGCAGAACACCATCGCCCAGAATGAGCTCTTGATGCGATTAACGGTGAGGATGCCCTTGTTGCCCGCCTCGTCGCCCTCTTCGGTGGCCTTGTACCACTCACGGATCACTAGGGTAACGAAGGGCAGCACGGCCAGCTTGGTGCCCATCAGCATGCCCCAGAGCGAGTTCTGGACGATATAGCCCACCAACAACAGCGGGTTGTGGAAATAATCGAAGACGACCAGGTGTGCGGTACCCATTACAGCACCCACCACCGGTATTGGTTGAGAATCTCAAGGAAGGCAAGGAAGTAGAGCGTGTAGCGTTCGAGCAGCTCGAGCACACGCCGGCGATACACACCTCCGTCGCGGTCCTGCGCGACCCGGGTCAGCAGCCGGGGTCGCAACAGATTCAGCCATGCCAGGCCCAGACCGCAGACGAACAGTACCCGCCAGATGAACAGCCCGAACTCGGACTCCGAGATCCAGGCGTGCACTGCCATTACGCTGCCCAGCTGCCGGTACATGAACACGAACATCAGCAGGCCGAGAAGCAGCGTGAACAGCAACGAGACGATCGCCAGCACCAGGGGGTGCCAGCGTAGCGGGTGATACCAGGGATGCGGGGTCATTCGTCGCCCCCAATAAACTCTCGCTCGAGAAGGCTCGATCCCGGGCGCACGGTCTCCGCCTGGGAGCTCGAGCGACGTGACGCCTCGCGGCGCAGCGTGCTGCCCACGGCGCTATCGGCCAGCTGGTGACGTAACTCGAACTCGTAGCGCAGCGCTTCGATTTCTCGGTCCAGGTCCGACACTTTACGATCGATCGCTGCGACCCCCTTCTCGTTGCCAGCAATGCCCGGTTCACTGGCTCCGGCAAGCATCAGCCGCCTGCCCCAGAGTGCCTTGCTGATGGTGCGGGCCATGGCCATTTCGCTCGCTAGCCGGTGGGTGAGCAGGTCGCGCTGCGGATCTCGCTGCAGACTCTCGATCACGCCACGGCTGATGCCGAAACCATCGCCGGCGGATACCTCTGCGAGCGCCTCCGCGGTCGGCGCTGTGGTTCCGTTGACCAGGGCAACGAGCTGCTCGTGCAGTTCCGCATACTCTTCCTCGAGTTCGCGAGCCAGGCCGGTACCGGCTTGGCCGCGGCTCTGCTCACAGTCATCGCATGTCTGGTACTCGAGCTCGCCGATCACGGTTTGGACCCAGCCCACGGCATCATCCGGAGACGCCCAGACAGAGCACATGCCGCCGGCGCAGCCGCTCGCACCGGAGCCGCCACCTCCGTCGCCCGTACCGTTGCCATTCCTCGCCCCTGCGGCCCCCCAGCCCCCACCGCCACCTGCGATAGGCTGGCGGCTGCCAGGATCGGAGCGGCCGTGCAGAAGGTTGTAGCCGGCGCGCGCGGCATCCTCGACAACACGAATCGGTGCCTGGCCGGCGCCACCTCGGCGCTCACCACCGACCCAGGTCACGCCGGCATCACCTGAGCGCGACTCGGCTTGCTCTTCGGCGGCCACCGCGTCCCGCGTTCCGCCAGCGGCATCCTGCCAGGCCATGGCCAGGGACTGCCGCCGGAAGGCGTCGCCCATGACGACATCAGCCATCTGCTCGGAGAGCTGTTGGCACGAGACCCGGCTACGGTCAAACGAGGCCGATGCCTGCAAGACGCCGTTGTTCATCATGTCGTAGAGGTCCGGGTTGCTGCGCTTGATGATCATGGCAGGCATCGACATGACGGCACTCTGGGCGTTATTGATGACGTCGCCCATCAGGTTCTGGAAGCCACGAGTGAGGCCGTTGAGCTGATTCGACACGGTCGTGCCGATATCGAAATTCCCGCAGGTCATGTTGCTGTTCCAGCGAATGCCGATCCCCTGCGAGAAGGGATTGTGGCCACGGCCGGCGGACACGCTGAACGGGGACGCACCACCGATCTGGTAATAGAGCGCGTCGCCGGCGGACTGGGCGCTGGCATGGGTCGATGCTGCCAGCACGGCAGCGGCGATGAGTGCTCGAGATACACGAAAGGCACGGGACATAGTGGCATCCACCTCAATTTCCGGTGTGGGTAAGCAGTGTCTGGCCTCGGCGCTGGCAACAGCGGTAGCGCTGCCACAGGGCGAAGGTGTAGTTGCCTTGGGGGTCAAGCCGGTCGGCGTAGGTGTCGCTGGGACTGCGGTCCGGCCAGGCGACACATTGCTGCGTCATATTCGGTGAGAGATGCTGCCAGCGATGCTCGCCATCGCCCTCGACCACCGGGCCGGGCGGCCAATAGCCATCGCGGCCCCCACCTGCCAGGGGCTGGTAGACGTGGGGCTGGCCTGTGCGAGTGACGATGTCCACGGCGCGCTGTGCAATCAGCGCCGCGACCTTGTAATCATGGCTACGCGAGCCGATGAAGGCTCCTCTCGGGTAGATGTTTCCCCAGTTGTCACCCGGCTGGCCGAGTTCCCTCCGCCCAGGGATCAGCGCCTCGGGATATGCCATCTCGGGGATGTTCGAGCGCCAGGCCAGGACATCTAAGGGGGAGCTGAAATAGGGCTCGAATGCCCGGCTGCGCCCCGCGCAGGTGAGACCGAAAGCGCCGGCCATCTCCCGAAATACCTCGTTACCCGGGTGCCCGATGACATCGGCCTCCTTGAAACGAAGCGACTGTCGGTGCTGCGTTGTACCATCGGATGTCGCTCTGCCGCCGGCGATCCCCAGGGCGCCTTCCGCCAGGTCCACAAGCGGCGATGTCAGTAGCGACACTTCCCGCCAGGGATTCGACCCAGGGCGCTCGTAGCTGGAAACGACAAGCTCGGGGACGTAGTGCCTGACTTTTACTGACGTACGGATCGAGCAGCCTGTCCAGCTACAGTGGAGCCAGACACACACACCCACCACGCGGTATTCGAGGCAGTCCGGTGCCACAGCACTGGCGATAATCTCCGGCGTAGTGATCGCATGAGCCGGTGACGGCGCCGTGCTACCGACGATCCCGGAAACGGAAAGCAGCGCCGCGGGGAGCAGTGATCGCCACTTCATTGCCCTGCCCTCCCGCGCTCGAGCTCAACGATTGCGGATTGAACGTCAGGCTGGCCATAGACGACATACGCGCCTCCCATCACCACCGCCGGCACCTTCTCAACGCCGAGGATCCAGGCGCGCGCCAGGCCGGTATGCAGATCCCCGTACTCCTGAACGGCCCGTAGCCACTCATCACTACGCATACGCTCACGCATGATAGCCTCTGCGGCGACCGGGTCCTCCGGCAGACCCCGCGACAGTTCTAAGTCGAGACGCGCGGGAGCATCGAGCTCAATGACCGCGACACCGTTGGGCACGTTTGTGACAGGCTGACCGGCGACCGTGAACACCTCGATCGTTTCCGCCAGCGGCGCCGCCGAGGCACAAGAGGCAGCCAGGCACGCTCCCAGCCCCAGGGCGGCGGTAAAACGGTTGAGTACAAGCGGCATCGTTTTCTCCCATTCGGCGGCATCATCAGGGCAGTGATACCGATTCGATGCCGCTGCAGAGAGTGGAAACGTTAAATCCGCTAGTGGAGGTTTAATGCAGCGTCCGTTGCCACTGGCAACGGCGGCATTGCCCCTAGATTAGAATCGCCCCCTTCCGCCCAAGCATGGGCTCGGCTATCCTTGGAAGTGCAATTGCTGCCGATGGCAGCCCGGACTTTCTCACCGGCCCCAACGAGAGCCCCTTGAGCCCACGGGCTCCCCCGAAGCCGCCCAAGCCTTCCGCAAGCAGGCGGCGCCGCGCAAGCGGTGAAGGCACGACTCTCAAACCACTGGCCTCCGGCCAACCTACCCCACCATGGGAAGCATTTGCCTTCCCATCGGGGAGCGGTGTTTCTCATGGTTTCGTTCGTCTACTGAAACCTGAAGGAGAAACACCATGGCAACAGCAACACCTGCAACCCGCCCCGCATCATCCGGCTCATGGATGGCCTCCATGATGTCCACGGTGTTGAGAGGCTGGCCGTTCCTCATCGGGCTATGCCTGGCATCACCCGACATCGCTGGCGTCGCCATCATCATGGCCATCCTGCTAGCGATCGGCTGGGTTGGCTGCGCAGCATGGAAGCACCGCGGCCGGCTGTCGTACTGGGCGCGGCGCCTACGCGGCGAAGAGATCCTGTTGCTGCCGGCGCCGCCGGCGTCATCGGAATCGAGGCAGGAACAGGCCGCAGAGATTGAGTCCAGCTCCGAGCGTATGCACGAGGGGACTATCGTCGCTCTGGGACATGCCCACTACCGCCACGATAAGCGCAAAAAGATGAACTTCTTCATCCGGCTGCGCAACGTAGGCGGAAATGAAAGCGATGTCTGGGGTATCGACCTCGCTCGCGTCGCGCAGGAGCACTCATTGGCCGCTGGCCAGGAGGTGCGCTTGGTCTACGAAGGCCGCCAGCGCGTCATCGTCGAAGAGCCGACGTTCGATGAAGCAGGCAGGCTCGTGGAGATCAAGGAAATCTCAACACACCGAAACCAGTGGCGAGCCGAGAGCCTCGGTTAGCCATTCTACCCACCCTGGCGGGGCCTCGCCCCACCGGGGCGGGGTTCGCGAGTGCAATCCATCCGGACATGAGGAGATAAAAATGTTCGGTAAGTACAAGCGGCTATTGCGCCCGCTCCTTGATGCGAAGCCCTCAAAGCGCGAACTCCGTACGATGGAGAGGGTTGGTGACCATCTTGGTAAGTTGGCCCTGGCAACACAGGTAGGCGGGTTGATAGCCTTTTTCAACCCGACAGGAGACTTCACCCGTTTAGGGGCAGCTGCACTGTTCACCATGGGTGTGATCACCCTGATGGTTGCCATCATGCTATACTGGGTAGCAGATGGTTCACTGGACGAGGAGGCCTAACGATGGATCTCGGGTTCTATCTTGTACTTGGCGGTTGGGGGTTGTCCCTCATCGCTATTGGTGGATTCTTCATTTATCGAGGCCTGCTCCTACGTGCTCAAGAGCATGATTCATAAAGAGCAAAAGCAGCTTCATACTCAAAAAGCCCGCTTCGGCGGGCTTTCCTTATTGCTACCAGCAGTTCGGTCGCACCAGCTTGGGAGCGCATTGTTTCTTGGCGGTTGAGGACCGCCTCTCATCGCCATCGGTGGGCTATCACCCTTTATATTGGACACGGCATAACTAAAAGCTTGACTCGTAAATTACACAATGGAAATCCAACAACGCTAAGGGTTTCCCTGGCGTTGTTAGAATTCAGTTAGTCTGAATGGACTTAAGCAAGCCACAGATGCCATACAGAAATCGGCCCCGGCCCGTCTGCCAATGCCGAAGAGTTCAGATAGGTGAAGGGACGTTCATGGCGGGAAATTGCCATATCAGCTTCTCCCGCTCCAATTGTTACCGGAAGCTCCTCGATGCAATAGTCTGGTGGCGCTTTAGTCATCGCATTGGACAGGAAGGGTACTAGCTTTCCGCTTATCGAAGAGCCATCCCGAACATAAGCAATCATGAACGCTTCTCGGTTGCCCCAAGCATATTCACCTTCCACAAAACGGCGGATACCATTGTCGCAATAGAGAACCTCCGTCTTGGACGTGGCAGCATCTATAATCTTGGCCTCCGCTATAAGAGGAAAGCCTCGATTTTGGTTGGAAAGGATGATAGAGAGATCTGGCCGTTTTTCTAGATGAGATCCATCAAAGCTCAAGCTTTCCTGGCCGCGCGCCACACACAGAACAAGTTGCCCCCAGAGAGGTTCATACTCAATCATTGCGTTTAAGCGTGATACCATCAGCGCTGTGACCTCTGCCTCACTGCCCGATGCAACGGTCGCCTGCGCTTCTAGGCAAATGCCGCTGAACGCTCGGATCAGACCTTCCGCAATGATTTCGAGATGTACACTCGACACTTCGGGCAGCGGCAGATGAAGACCGCGCGTTAATTCAGCTATCTGGTCTGGACGTGGGCGGATTGCAGTAGGCCTCATGCGATCGACGACCTCTCGAATAGATCGACGTGAGACCAAATGATGCGCTGAGCAAGCAGCCGCGCCTGCGTTTCACTCCAGTACCGTCGTTGCGCGAGACGTCCAATGAGCAAAGTATCAGCACCGCTACGGAGAATTATCTCTGACGCCGCCGCATCATCGGCAGCACGCAGTAATCCCACCCAATCGCTCGCGTCTACCGACATATCGTCGTTTGGTCGGCTTGCGCGGATCTCAATACCATACCAAGGGGATATGATTGGCTGATCAAGTCGCTGTACGTTAAATTTGGATCCGAACCGTTCACACCAAGGAGATAGTTCTGCTTCTAAAGCCTCGCAGAAGCGAATCTGTTCCTCTTCTGAAGGAGTGGCCTGAGCCTCCCGCCTGTTATGCGCAAACGGGAGACTGAAATGAAGTGTATCGGCAATAACTTGCTGGTCTCGCTGTCCAAGACCATAGAGCTCCAAGACCCATTCATCCACTTCATTCCAAGATATTTTTCCTTGGCTTAATTTCTCGAAAATTGCCTTTATCTCAGCCTTCTGGGATACAGAAAACTTCCTGAAGTCAGGAAGTGGCATCCGATCCAATGTCGCTTTCTCAACAACTTCACGTTCGATCCCGAACCGCCCGCTTGTGACAAGAGCAATCCACATGGCCAACTTGCTTCCAAAAACAAGAGCAAGATAGCGCACGAACAGATGAGCGTCGGAAAATCCACGCGGACTGTATCCATAAAAACTCTGGTTAAATACTACGTCCGCTTCTGAAATTGCAACCCCAATGCGTCCAGTAGTCACGGGAGGCGCCTCGTGCACAATAACAAGTGGGCCAGAATAAATTTCCTGGGAGCGGAGACGGTGTACACGTTCCTGCATAAAAGGGGTCAAGCGTTCATGCTTAATGCTTACACGGCTAAACGTCGTCGCTGTGATTTCCGGAAGACCGTAGAGCGGATATGCGTCTACGCCTGGCATACCATCCCCTTTCCGGCGAATCGTGCTACTGGGGCGTAGCTTCTGGTAACCGTTTCCGCTACCACTGAGTTGACCACTAGAGGTAGTTCCGATTGCCTCACGCCAAAATGCTTCCAATGTAGGATAGCCGTGATTTCGCAACCGTTCGAGAATACCTAAGTCAGCTTTTGTACCGCGAAAAAGAACCTTCAGAATCTCGGGAGTATGGGCAAATTGCTTTGATGGGATCACTTCCGCATTGAGCGCATCAATCCGCATCGCACCGGCCTCATTGAGAGACGCCTCAATCCTAGGGCTGATGAGGCGGAAACCAGCACTTGGCCCCGGTATTCGATTTTTAGCAAATAAAATACAAAAGGGAGCGGTGATCTCTGGCCAGACCTTCGTCTGGCGCAACTCCACACCATTGATGACAGAAGTGACGTCAAGCGCCTCGAATAGTGCCTGGCGAGCATCGCCCATCCCGTCGCCCTGCAAAAATAACAGCCTGGCATGAAGCGCAAAGGCTATTTGCCCATCGGCTTTTGCCCACTCCATGGCTCGCCACACAAAAGGCAGATCAAGGCCTTCGTTTGGTAACGGGGGAGATACTATGGATATATTCCTCTTCGCTGCTATCCGAGCAATTGTTTTGCGAACGAGGTGCCAGTCGGGCAGTCCGGTTCCGCTTGACCACGGGGGGTTGCCGATCACAAGATCATAACGAGCGATGTGCTCGTCCCCTACCAGCGGCCCCAGGCTTCCAAGTTCAGCGCCCTCTTCTTCGCCACCTGTGCCGATGCGGTGAAGCACCTTCCCACGCAGATCTTTGAACCGCAATTTATCAACTGGTTGCGGATTCGGATCTAGCTCAATGGATATGAGGTACAAGCCCAATGCAGCAAAACGTAGAGCGGTTTCATTGATATCGAAGCCAACGATTTGCTCATAAAGGATGGACCGAAGAGCATTCGTATCAGGCCGTTTTCCTTCTATACGCCAATGCTCAGCGACCAGTTCACGAAATGCCGTTAGCAAGAAGACTCCCGCGCCCGCCGCCGGATCAAGCACCTTGGCCTTGTGGCTTAAATCCTGCCGTTCCAGGGCTCGGAATGACGCTCTCACCATGAGATCAGCTATCGGACGGGGAGTATAAAACCCCCCTTCTCGCCGCTGGCGGAGTGGCGCGTGGCTACGCAGATAAAGCTCATACGCCTGGCTTAGAACGCCAACTGGAATATGCGCAAAATCAAGATTATCCCACTTTTCTTTCCAACCGAGAAAAAGCTGACTGTCTGGCGCGCGCCGTAGTACATCGCCAAGAGTTTGATAAGCATGATCTGGGAGTTTTGCGAAAATTTCGTCAGAAAGCGGCAGCAAATCTCCATTGAAGGTTTCATCCAGCCATGTAGATGTTTTCTTTGCTATTTCTTGGTTATCAAAGAGGCCAGCCCCTCCCTCAATGCTAGACAGCGCCGCAGGTAGCAGTTCACGGTCTGCTAAAAATCGCGTGAAAAGAGCACGCCCAACGAGCGATATGGCATCCTCGTCTGTGACATTAGAACTAACTATTAACCGCGTAATCGAACCTGTGAGCAGGTTCAGAACAACATTGGAAATCCAGTTTCTCTGACTGATTGCCGCTTCAGGACGAACATTACCGAGGCGTGCAAAGGCAGCTGCTCGACCATTCTGATCATTTCCCCAATCAACCCGGGCCTGTTGTGGTGACTTGCGGTCGAGCGCGATCCGATAAACCTCCAAACGGCCCGGCCCGACAACCCCTAGGTACGGAGCGTCACCTCGCATGGCGAGCAACCTTCTAATTTTATGGAGGTGGTTATCATCCTGAAGGGTATCAGCATCGACAAGGAAAACCAGTGGGGCACCTTGCCATTCATAAACGGCGCTTACGCTGCCCAACGGGTCGCTCCCAGTCCGGCGCGTAGTTAGGAGTGTTGCATAGGGCAGCAGATCAGGATCATTACTATCCAAAAGACGAAGCCCTGCAGGATCGCCCCCAAACTCTGTAATGATGCCTGCTAAATCAGCCATCGAACTTGCTCCCGCCTTGGTGGGAGACACATGGAACCCGGATGCCGCAAAATATCATATATCCAAATCCAAATTAGTTTGCCGACCTCCACCGAAATGCCCTCGACGCGCACCGCCACGCGGCTTCTTCGGCACGATTTCGACTTTCGACATCATGCTACGGTAGTCGCCACCCATTTCACTGATTCCAGCGATCAAGACGGCGATTAGGGCCAGGTGCGTAGGAAGTTCGCCGATACGCGCGTAATTCGAGATCGAATTCGGATTCATTCCGATAAGCTCCGCGAAGGCCCGGACACTCAACCCTGCTTTTTCAATCTCTTTTAGAAAATCTGCATAAAGCACCCGGGCGCACCTGTACACCACATAGATTAATGTATTGATAGCACATAATTTTATGTACATAAAGCCGTTAGCGATAATGCCGCACAGGAGTGGCCGTTCATTTCCCACGTCTTCAGTTGATAGGCCCATGGGTCCCCTCGAACTCCCGGTATCCCAGTCGCTCACGCTCCTGGACGTTGAGCCTGTGGATCCACTCCTTGAGCGCATAGACATCGCGCTGGGCCTCGATGACGAACTTAGGGTGTGTGCGATCCACGGTGTCCAGCGTCAGAGTGCCAATCCCCAGCATGCGCTGAAGGAGGGGACGCGACGTCGATAAGTCGCGGATCCTGGCCAGCTCTAGTTGATCTCGCCGGCGATGGAGAATGCCGCGTGCATAGCGCAGCCGCTGAGATGTGAAGGTATAGCTGGTGGTCTTGAGCTCGAGCAGCCGGATCGACGGATGCAGCAAAGCGCCGACCCAGATGCCAGTGAGCAAGATCGCTATCCATGGGGTATCGTGCTCGGGCCCCACCCAACTCAGCACTTCATCCACCACCTGCATCACGGCATGGATCTCGTAACGGTACGCCAACACTGCCACCGTAGCGATCACGGCCAGAATCACAACGACGCCAAGAACGGGAATTGCCGCCCGCGCGGACGGCCGCAGCGTGACCAGATGGCGTTCGTCATCCGCCGGCGCGGGCATCTCGGGGAGGCGGGAGTCAGTCATGCCGCCTCCCGCTGCGCGATAATGCCACGCTTCTCATCCATCCGCCGAGCGATTTCAACCGCGGCGTCGTATTCGCTGATGCCCAGCTCAGACATCACCTGGCGGCGTTCTTCCTTCTCGTGCGGCTCGGTGCCGGCGAGTGACAACGCGAGACTCGGTGGCACGATGCGGAACAGCGCTTCGACCTTCTTCGCAAGCACGACCCCTTCGGTATATTGCCCTGGACTCTTGACCGCAGAGAGCATCAGTTGCCGCTGCGCCGGCGAGAGCGTCTTGAAGCGAGCGACCTGGGCCACTTCGTCAGGCGGCATGTTGAGACAGATCCACCACTCAATCATGTTGAGCACCTTGGCCGCGGCGTCGGGGTAGTCCTCGAGGTTCTGTGTGGCCAACCACAGCCATAGCCCCAACTTGCGGCCCATCTTGGCAACCTTGACGAAATAGGGGCTCAGCAGGATGTTGGCCATCATCAGGTGGGCTTCGTCCAGGCAGAGGATGATGGGGCGGCCGGACATCTGATCCCGCTCGGCAATATTGATGACCGTGTTGGTCACTCCGATCACGGACAGAGCTAGCTGCGCTTCGTAGCCCTCTTCCGAGAAGTGAGCCAGGTCGATGATCGTGACATCGCACTCCGGCCAAGCCTCCCCCTTACTGTTGAAAACCTCGCCATCGAACCCGTGACAGAATACGTCCAGTGCGCCGCCCATATCGTAGGCCCGCTGCCGGGCTGCGGGCGGCAGATCCTCATCGCGAGAAAGCGCATACAGCTCGTCACGAACATCCCCTGTCAGGCACTGGCGCCCGGCCTTATATGTCGCCAGCGCCGCCCTGGTGATCGCGGTGGTGACGAGCGAGATATCCGACCGCCGAAACACCTCCTCCTCTTTCGGCTCGCCTCCGGTAATCATCAGCCGTGCGGCGGTCAGCATCTCTTTCAGCAGGTCGCGTTTCTCGTCATCGCCCTCTGGACGGTCCGTGTCATCTTCCTCCTCAAGCGGCGCCGGTGTGTCGAGCTCGCGGGCAATCTCGGCGGTATCCAGAGCCCACTCGTTCGCGGTGACCAAACCTTCTTCTTCCAGGTACCGATGCGCTTGGGCGAACGGTGGCAGTGTCGTTCCAGCCCCTGGCGTCAGCCGGACCCGGTTGACGGACAGTCCCTGGCGTTCGAAGTGCTGTCCCAGCAGCCCAAAGGAGTTTCCTTTTTCGATCACCACCAGGCGGGGTTTGTACATCGCCATCTGCTGCATCAGCGCATCATTGAGCGTCGCTGATTTCCCGGCGCCGGTCGGCCCGAACATCAGCAAATGCGCATTCTGTGTGCGATCGAGCTTGTTGAGAGGGTCAAAGTGGAACCCCTCACCGCCACGGTTGAAATAGCTCCACCCTGGGTTTCCGGTGCCTCGCGCGCGCCCCCAGAATGGGGCCAGATTGGCGAAGTGCTGGACGAAATTCATCTGCCGGTGATACCCCTTCCTGTCCAGATCGGGGTCATATGCCATGGGCTGCCACAGCAGATAGGCATTGTGTGCTGCCACAGCATCTTCGGGGCGTACGGGCTTGAGCTGAGCGTTCGTCAAATGCGTTGTGAGCTTCAGCAGTCGTGACTGCAGGTCGCGTTCGTCATTACCCCGCACGAGAAACACCAGGGACGATTGGTAAAGCTTGTGATCATCACCGAGATATTCTCGAGCTTTCTTGCAGTCCTTCCTCACCCGGTCCGCCAGCACACTGTCACCCTGAGCACTCTTGCGCAGGTCGTCGATACGGGCCTCCAGCGGCTCTTGCGGCGTAACTACGAGCGTCAGACACACCTCCACCCCTTCAGGCAGCAAATCCATAAGGGCGTTGCGGCTCGTGCCGCCGGCGCGCGACACTTCGCCAGTGAGGTGCCCGATGCTCGGCGCTCGGCGCATCTCCTCGACGGCTAGCACGGTATGCGGTAGCCCGTCGAAGTACCACAACCCATTGTCGACATCGACACGCGGACTGCTAGCGAGCAGCCCTTGCGCTAGGTCGTACTGGGGCAGGCGGTCATCGTCACCCGGGTAGTCGAACGCGTCGTAGAAGCGCTGCGGATCGGCAGGTGAGAACTCAGGTCTCGGATTGAAACGGGGGACCATCCAACGGTGGAAATCGCGGGCATCGTAGCGCTGGAACGTCAGGCCGGTACCGGCCAATGCTGTCGTCAGCCGCTCATAGACATGATTGATCGCCGCTTCCGGGGTAAGGCCATCACGATCGATCTGGCCCTTCTTGCCCGCACTCAGCCAGCGGTAGAGCACCAGGCGCACCCGCCGGCGCTGACCGCGCCATACGGTCTGCGTCACGGTGTTGTCGGAAAAGAGCCCTTCAGGCTTGCCGATGGAACGCAAGTGCTGTTCCATCATGTCGAGCCAATGTTGCGTATAGGGCGTATCGGCGAGCTCTGGCTTGGGATACGCGCGCAAGCGCTCGATCTCTTCACGCGGGTCGGTGGAATCGGTGCAGTAGAGCTGCAGTACCCACGGATTGCGGTCGTATTCGGGGAGGCTGTCCTGCAGTGCGCCCTCGATGACGTCGCGGATCTCGTCGAGATCCGCTTCCTCACGTCCCTCCGTTGCGATCGGCGTCACTTCCGCCACGATGCCGACGGACACACCATCCTCCAGCAGGAAGGTCTTGCTCTCGGGCAGATACTCGAGCCAGGGCAGCCGGTCCACGAACGAGGGGCGGCGCTTATACGCTTTCTTCAGTGCCGCTCGCGTGATCGGCTTGCCGCGAGGCAACGTCAAGGGTCGTCCGCTTTCATCGGTGAGCAGGCCACTAGAGGACTGGAAGGCAGACGGCTCTGTGGGCGTTGGCCTACTCTGCTGTCCCGTCGGAAACAGCGACTCCAGGAATCGATCGAAGGTGCCCATCAGTCCTCCTGGCGCCATGGGCGAGCCGTCTCTCCGGGCATCGCGTAGGGAGTGCGCGAGTACAGCGGGAACACCGTGCTGTAACCCGGGATTGGCACCTGCTCGGTGCCACCGGCGAGGTGCGGATAGACGTACATCACTAGGTCGGGATTGGGGAGCCGGCGGAACTGGCTGTTGATCTCGTTTGCCGCCTCCCGCGTGTAGCGGATGCGCTCATCGACCAGCGCGCCATCGCCGATGCCGCGGCGCAATTCGCTGCGCCGGTCGAGCAGCCCGCGATGTGTCGTATCATCAGCACCGCGGCCGCTAGGACCTTGTCGCCATAGCTCGGCGACTGTGGGCCCACCACCGTGATCGAACAGCCGATCCTTGTTCGTTGCGCAGCCCGCCACCAGAGTGATGACAGCCACGGCAAGAACACTACGGCATAGGATTGATGAACAAATCGCGCTGATCATAGCGGACCCTCCTTCCTGCGGTGTCGTAGTCGATGTGCAGTTCATGATCGATGTTGACGATCACTTCTTGCCCCGGCGGCGTGACGATCGCCGCAAACGCCTCCCCATACAGCCGGTTTACCCAACGGCTCATGTCGCTGACACCACCGGCCAGGATCGACTGCGCCGCCTGGCTGCCGGTCATTGCGCTCGAGACCGTGCCATCCGGGTTGACCGTTGATACCGAGTTCCCATCGCTCAGCAGCGTCGCCACCCCCGCCCCGGCGGCGGTCAGCAGCGACTGCGTGCCAAGGTACTGCGCAGCATTGCTGGTACGCTCACCGCTGACACATGGCACGCCGTGGGCGTCGGCGATTTCGCCCAGAACCGTGCTATTGCCGCCACGGCCCCCGCCACCATCGACATCGCCGGGAGAGGGCACGGTGCGCACGGTACCATCGTCAAAAATGAAGGTGAGAGAGTGGATCTGCCCCCTGACACAGCTCAGCGTCCAGTCGCCAGTGGCGGTGCCCCTGGCGATCGCACTATGCAACTCGGGCAGCTCGATGCCGTTCGCCATCAGGTTCTCGCGTCCAATTAACACGCGGAACTGGTAGGGATCATTGACAGTACCGTCGACGGGAATCCGCCCAATCAGTGGATTCATCGCCAGCGAGCCGACCAGCATGGAGTTTTCCGGCACGGTATAGCGCGGCTCGAGTGTCGAGGTGTCAGGCTGCCCGGTCAGGCCCCGCTCGACACTAGTCCCAGTGCGCGAGAGCGCTTCGCCAGTGCTGCGCGCCGCGCCGGTCACTGCTTCGCCGAACGCACGCGGGAACTTGATCTCATCGCGGGCGGTACCGCCACGGGGGACTTCCCGAGCATCTATCGGCTCGACCCATGAAAGCTCCGCTGGCGGCGACTGCACTCCTAATGGAATATCGTCACCGAGCCCCAGTCCTATTGGCAGATCCTGATCGCCGCGATTATCGTTCGACGCCGGCCCTGGCGCGCGCACCATTTGCCGCACTTGATCGATTTCGCGGCGCACGGTCTCGAGCACACCTGCATCGACGCGATCCGAGGAATACTCCCTCACCGCCTCCTCGATTCGTGCGTCCACTGAAATCTCACGCGCCTGGATGTCGGCGAGCTGTTGCCGCAGATCGTCGTTCTCGCGGCGCATCATGCGCATCTCACCGACCAGGGTCGCGAGCGTATCGGCGGGGGTGTCTCCCTCGATGCCAAGCACCTCAATATCGTCGTCGGTGAGGATCAGGGTTGGATCTGCATTCTCGACATCCTGAGCGGTGTACGGCTCCGGGCCGCTGCTGCATCCTCGGATCGTCAACACCATGGCGACAATCACGATCAATGGGACCAGGAGCTTGAGCAAAAGGTTACCTTTCACTACCCACCCTCCCCAGCATCCGTTGCCAGTGGCAACAACAGGGCGCTACGCAGTCTGCCGCCCTGGGTCACGAGAAACACCGTGGTCGTATCCTCGGCGCTGCCGCGCGGCCCCAATGTCTGATGCATGAACGTGGCGGAGTAGCAGTCGCACTGGATGTAGCGCGGGTCGAGTTCCCAGCCACGGACATCGGTGTTGACCAATCTCACGGCAGTGACCGTGTGCCCGTCGAGGGTCCATGCGCCAATGGGCTCCGCACGCAACGGTAGAGTGTTGATCAAGTTCGGTAAGGTCTCTGGCAGTTGCATCGGCGTACGCCGCACTCCCGGCAACGACTCGATCGCACGGAGCGGCGAGTAGAGTGACTGTGCGGCGTGTCTGACGAGCGCTACCGGTACCGGCGCACCCGGCACTGGGTGCTGAGCCTCAGCGCTCGCCGGTGCGCTAGCCACTCCGGCCCTCCCTCCGCTTGTCGCCAAGCGCGGCGGGGCGTCGACGATGCGGATATCCTCGTCGCTGGCGTCATCGCTCGCGCTGAGATCGACGAGCAGGATTTCGCCGGACTCGACATCCTGCAGCTGTACCCGCTGGACATCGAACGCATCATGAGCAAGTAGATAGAGCATGCCGCCGGTGCTCTGTACCCGCAGCACGTCGACGCTAGCGATCGGCGCGGGCAGTCCGACCCGTACATTGCGGTCGATCTGCACCACCCGCTCGGTGCCCACCGGCAAGGCGATCGCAAGCGGTCGGCGATCCCACTCCATGATCTCCAGCGCCCAAGCCGCCAGCGGAGACAGCAGGCAGAGCAGCATTACTCCAACGACGGCGGTGATCCGTTTCATCGGCCCTCCCCAGATACTTGATTGGGCAGCTGTAGCCGTTGAGGCTGGCCTTCGAAACAGTCGAGCTGGAGCCCCCAAGGGTTGTATTCCGGATCCACGTCCATCCGCACAACTCGTAGCGGATAGCGTATATAGAGGTCGCGTACCGGTTCCCCGGCATAGCGCTCCTCAATACCCATATCAAGTCGCACTATCCAGCTATCACGGCTCTCGATCGTGACGGCATCTCGGCTATAACCCCGCCCTGGGATCTCGTAGATCCCGCGCGAGCGATTGCGCAGCTCGCCGGCACGCTCGCGGCGCTGGGCGTCGGCCTGCAGCTCCGCCCTGCAGCTCTCTGTCAACAGGGCCTGATACGCATGAAGATTTCGGGGGTAGTCGGCTTCGCCGTTGCGCGGCCAGCGATTGAGCTGTGTCCATACGTAAAGGCCGAAGGCGTACGCGGTCGGGGGCGGCACCTCCCACCAGGCGCGGGTACTGCCGGTACGCAGATCGGGCGGGTTGTGGATCGTTAGCCGCTCCGGCGCCGACTGCCAGCCGTACCATAGGCCCGCGCATATCAGTACCAAGACAGCGATTACGGCGCGCAGGGTCAGGATGTGCGAGTCTTTGGCCGCCAGCGCATTGCGGGTATGGCTCATCTACGCTCTCCCCCCCCTGCGGTCACGTCCGGTGATGCGGTAAGCCCCTGACTCGGTGATGTACTGCCCGTGATACATGAGCCCTGCCCGGGCCAGCTTCCACTCCACCCATTGATACAGCCAGCGCACGCTTCGGCCACGGCGCAGTGGTTGTATAACAGACCCACCAAAGAGCAGGCTCACCATCCCCCCACCAACAGCCAGGGTGGGAATGGTAGCGAAACCAAGGAACCAAGCAGCCACAACACCCGGCACTGCGCCAAGCAGCGCTCCGGCAATGATCACGTACCTCAGTTCCTCCGAAGTCATGCCGCGAAATACTACGGGCGGTTCTTGCAGACGGCGGGGCACGAATTCGATCGTCGGCATGAAGAAGGCTTCCCGTCAGGTGGTCGTCGCGGTGGAAAGGTCAATTTGCCAGACCAGCGTAAGCACCCAGATGATGGCGATTAGGATCACGACGCCGATGACACACGGAGCCAGGAATCCTCCCCAGTTTTCACGCTCACGTGCGATGCGGTATGCCGCCAAGACTTGCATCGATACCACGATAAAGGCCACGGCCCCCACAGCGAGCGCGGCAATTCGCATCGCCCAGTTCCCCAAGCCGGCGCTACCACCCACCAAGTCGTTATTGTTGGTCAGGGTTCCCCCCACATTGGGCAGCTGCTGTGCCCAGGATTCCGGCACACCGCCCACCAATAGCAGGAGCAGCATGATGGCAATCGAGATACGCATACCTCGTGGGTCAGATGTGAGAAAACGATAGATAGCTTGCATTGTTGCGCTCCACGCTTATCTGTAGCCAAGAATCCAGCTCATTAGGATGGTAATGAGCAGGGTGTGTATTACGGTGTTCAAGAAGACGTTGTCATCCACGCCTCGGTTTTCACTCGCCCAACCTCGATAGGCGGACAGCAGCACCCACCCGGTCCAGACGAGCACGATGCCGAAGCCGAAGCCTCCGATCAGCCAAGCGATTCCCGCCGCTGAAACACCACTGCCCGCTGCAGCATCGAACGCGTCCATCAGCGTGTCCTCCTCAAATAATCGCCATCGAGCGGCAACGGCTCGCGAGGCGGCAGGCGCACAGGTTCCAGGAAGAGATCGATGCCCTCACTGATCCGGTCGAGATCCGCGCGCAGCTGCCGGATGTCGAGATAGACGCTCGTCGTTTGCGGGGTGTGGTTCGCCTGACGCGCTTCGAGGCGATCAACCACCACATGGATCTGCTCCAGCTGCTGCTGGATCACAGCCAGGTCGCGCCGCTGAATCTCGTCGTGAGCCATCGCCTGCCCAATCAGCACTACGCCGAAGACACCAGCCCCCAGGGCGACAACGGCACGACTCATCGACAGGCAACTCGGGATCACTCGATCACTCCACGGTTGGTTCGGATGCGCCGATCATCCGAGATCAAGCCGCTGCGGGCAGCCGTAAACGTTAAGCGCAGTGGAGAGGGTTTTCGCGGAGAGTCGATCCGTTGCCAGTGGCAACGGATCGCCGAATGAAATAAGGCCCGAGAGGGCCTCAAGAATGGTAGCAGTGGAATCCACCGAGGGGACTTCCGATGCTATAGGTACTTCTTGAAACTGCCCGTGGCGACCGACACCATCAGCCCAAACAACAGTGCGTTCGGCAATAAGAAAACATTAGGGTGCACCGCGAACGGGACACTGAGATAGAGGATCCAGCCCACAACGAACACCGGCGCCACGGCGCGCTTGGCATGGTGGTAGATAAATGCTGACTCGCGGCCCGCGCCGAATCTCCTGAGATCGCGACGTACGAGACCATCGACGAAGCCGACCAGGGCCGCCAAGGCGAACAGAGGCGAGGTCAGCAGCAGGATGACCACCCGCGTCAGCGTCATCAGCGTGACGAAGACCGCCGCGGCGAGATACTCTCTCACGGTCACAGCCCACCCCCCCCTCCCAGCATCGCCGCCTTCGATCCAACCGGCGATCCCAGTGCGCACGAACAGCCAGTCATAAGCCGTGCCAACCACCATGGTAGCCATCTCGATGGGCTCGGCGATCAGCAGCGAGCGGTTGAACTCGGTATCAAGCCAGCCCATCTCGCGCTCCATCGTCACTCGCGCATGCTCTGCCCCCGGCTGCGACCACCATCCCCAGTACATGCCGAACCACTCGATGATGATCGAGCAAACCAGCGAAACAAGCAGGATCGCGAGCAACTGAAACGGCCAGCCCAGGGCTTTACCGAAGAGGCTGCTGCGACGCCGATGGGTGCGCTGCGCTTCCGCTTTCGCCATAGTCAGCTACCCATCACGTCGTCAACGCCGGCATCGCCACCACCGCCAGGCGGTACGTACATCGCCTGCCTGCGCCCGTCGCGGAACTCTTCCGGCACATCGAACTCGACTGGCGGCGGCATCAGCGGTACCCACCAACGCTCCCCTGTCTCCTGTGCGTCCTCACGCATACGCTCTGCGATGTCTTGGATGTTCTTCGGGATATCGATGCCCCTGTCGGGCTTCGGCAGCGGCATGCGGATCTTGTAAAGCTGCCCGCCTTCTATCAGGGCGAACGCCTGGCCCTTCGGTAGAGTGATGATGTCGTTGGGCTGAATCACCGGCACGGCACGCGTGCTGATTCTGTCTCCACCGGAAGAGCGGAAATCGACCCCTGTATCGACATCAGGGTCATCCGATGTCATCGACATCAGCATCCGCTCGTTGATGTTGACCTGGCCCAGCTGGTCGGTGAGCAGCCTAGCAGTTTTTTCCTCCTTCACGCGCAGCATGATCAGGTTGTTGAAGTTACCCACGACTTGTCCTGCCTTTGCGACGCTGCCAAGTCGAGCTTCAATGTCCGAGGCCGTCTGGGTGTACGCAGTGACCTGAATGCCGGCGCCGCCGCCCTTGTTGATCAGTGGGATGAATTCATCCCCCATCAGCTCGTTGACTTCATCGGCATGGAGGTTGATCGCAACCTTCTTGCCACCCCCAGCAGCCCCAGGCATGTCATCATCCACGCCATGCTTGTAGATATGGCCGGCGCACGAGACAAGGTCCGCGAACATCGAGTTGCCCACCGCCTGGCTGACCTCGAAATCGGACAGCGCATCCAACCCGACATAGACAATTCCGCGCCGCCGGATCACTTGCATCCAGTCGAAGATCGGACGCGGATCGTCCAGGTCCTGGTAATCGGGCGACAGTAGTTCGGAGATCCGGCCCGAGGTCAGCTTCTCGAGCAGTGGCAGGAGAGATGCGACGATCTTGTCGAAGTAGGTCTTATCATAGCGCACCGCCGATCGCAGCCCCTCAAGCACAGGATCCCGCACTTTAACCTGCTGTAGAAACTGCTCGATGGCCACGACACGCTTGTCTCGCCCCTTCATCGCCATCGGAATGTTCTTGTCGTTGAGCTTGCTTTCGATCGTTGCAATTTTCTCCCAGGCTGTCTCGTTATGCTCAGAGAGCTTTTGCTGCGAATACTCGATCATCAGGCCGTCGATGTTGACGACATCGGACAGAATCTGATCATAGGTGGGGCGCTGCCCCAGCGCATGACGTGCACGTGCAACGATATTCACAAATCTCCAGGCAAATTCTCGGAATGCCGCACTGTTACCGGCCCCGGAGAGTTGTCCGGCCAAGCGTGTGGCAACCTCTGATAGCCTGCCAAAGCGCCCCACGGCGTTGTAGCGTGCCGAAAGGTCAGGGTAGCCAAGGTGGAAAACATAGAAGTCATCGCCACGCCCCGACCGTAGCGCCTCAATGTACATCCGCAACATCAGGTCCACGTCACCCTTCGGATCGAGGGCGATCACACACTCGTTAGACTTGCGATGAATGTCCTGTGTAATCATCACTTCGGCGAGTCGAGTTTTTCCGACTCGCGTCGTGCCCTCGACCAGGGTATGCCCGACCCTCTCTCCTAGTGGGAGGTAGACGTCATGTTCATCGAGCTCGACGCCGTGCAGCGCCGGCTTGCCCCCTACAGGAGGCAGCGGCCGGACCGGGTTGAGCGCGGTATCCGCCGAGAGAAGGCGAATGACGATCGCCAGCATCCGGAACCGCTCCCAGCGGTGCTCGAGCGAGCGTGCCAGCTTATAGAGCGGAGACGGGTTGATGTAATGACGTGCATCCGGTGCCGCGGCCTCATAGAGTCGCTGGGTATGCTGCGCCTCCCACCGGAACCCCTTCCCGATCCACAGTCCCCTTGTGCTCACTGGGATCTGATCGGCCCGCAGCTCGAAACGCGGCAGACGACGCATGTTGCGTCGGTAGCGGAGGATTCTCCATCCCTGCCGGCCACGGTAGGCACCGAACGCAGCGAATGCGGCCGACATTCCCCACCCAACGCTGGGCGTCAACGCGAGCGCCCAGGGGGCATACATGCAGACAAGTGCGCATGCCGCGCACGTCGCCGCGGTGTAGAGCTCGACCGCGGGCCGCAGCAGTGACTCAATGGGATAGTGCGCCATCAGGCCGACGCCTCCGGCGACGGCGACTCGGGCGTATCCCCCAGGTAGAGCACCACCGCACGAGCCAAGGGATCTAGCAAGCGTTCGCGCTGCAGATCCGCGACCACGGCGTGGTACACGGCAGGATCGTAACGCCACAGCTCGCACCACATCACCAGCAAAGGATCTGCAGGGAACGACTCCGATTCATTATCCAAGTGCATCAGCAGGGCCGGGATGCGGCGGTCACGCCCTCGATACCGTGCCGGTATACCATCGGGCTCAAGCTCCGCCAGGCGTGCGGCTACCGCTCGCCACGCGCTGGCCGGCAGGACATGCCCAGCATACTCCAGCGACAGATCGTCCAGGTCCGAGATGTGGCGGATGCACTCGACGAGCTCCGACGGGTTCAATACCGGTGCCCCCAGCTCACGACGTGCTCGCAGGACTACACTCATCACCCGAGCGACGAGCACACGATGCTCGGGGTCCGGGACACCCAGTGCCTCAGACAGGCGTATCAGCGGCAACTCGTTCTCATCAAAGGTATGTTCTGGCAAGTCCACGCGCGTTCTCCGGCGCCAAAATGTCTTGAAATCAATTACCGTCACTGGTGCAACCCTTGGGGCGTGATCAGTACAGGGTAGTGGGCGATCCCGATGCGTCCGGCCAGGTCATCGCCCGACACAGGACGTAGCTCAATGCCGCCGCTGTGAGCACGCAACTGCTCCAGCGATTCGATCGAACTAACGTTGACCACCAAACCGACTGCGCGCTGCTCCAGTAGCATGTCCCGGCGTTGCTCAATCCATTGCCACGAGACATCGTCATCACCAATCAGGAAGAAAGGCGTCATGGACGCGGGCAAATCCAGCACACGCGGCTCGACTCGCCCGGGTGTCAGTCGCTCGCTGATGACCGGCAGCATGTCTCGCTCAGTGATCTGCGCGAGATACCCTGGTCCCGGCACATACCCCTCATGCTCTTCAACTCCGGACATTCCGATGGCAACGTAGTAGGGTTTCGCTGGCTCGCCGCCATGGTCGGCCACGACTGTGAGACTCGGCAGTCCTGGTGGTCTCTCCTGGGCGTGTCCCTGCCCCCAGAGCGCTGCGGCCATGCAAAGCGTTGCCAATGGCAACGGACGTAGTCCTTTCATGTATTTGTCTCTCTCAATAGTGAGCCGCAACCAGCCGATACCAACGGTTCTCGGGGTCGATCCATGTAGACACAGGAGCATCGGGCTCCACCCACATAGCAATCGGCGAGCCGTCGTTACCCAGCGCCTCAGCTTCACTCACCATAGCCCCCAGCGAAGCAACCTCCGGTGGGTCGGCCGGCATGGTGTCAACGGCAGCCTGCAAGCGGGCCAGATTCTGGGCGACGATACGGCGGTAGCGCTCCGCCGGTGCCCCACCAGCTGGTCGGTGATAGCGTCCTGCCGCATCGAGCCAGTTGCGCGTAACACCGTAATGTCGCCGCAGTAGCCGTGCGGCCTCGTCGAGATTTGCATACGGATCCAACGCCGCACACGGATCCGCGAAGCGACGTCCCTGTCCGTAGAGGTCTGGGTTGTGCCGGACATTTATCTGCGTGATACCAACATCGACGTTACGAGTACTGCGCAAGTGCCTCTGGAGCGCCGCACATGCACTGGCACGATCGGGGAAATAGTGCCCCTGACCTGCGACATTGAGCGTCCACGGCCATGGGCGGGACATACCGTTGCCGAGCGCCATGCGCGACTCGGCAAGCGCCACAGCGTAGAGAATCGCCGGCGGCACGCCGTGTCGGCTCGCCGCTGTGACATAAGCTGCCGGCACATCGCGACCGGCCTGCGCCGGTGTCGCCAGAGCAGTCAGCGTGACAAGAGCAGCGATTACCAGAACGATGGTTCGTCGCATCCCATCGCTCCCCTCACTGAACGACGGGCAAACGTTCAGGTGTGATACCCCGGGATGCATCCAGTGCCCCGTGATTCAGCGTGATGCGGCGGGTTTGCACTGCTTCGACGGGAATCTCATGCGCTCGCGCCCATGCTCGGATCGCATCATCGTCACCACCGGCATCGACGACAAAAATGTCGAGCGGCTGCCCGTTACCGATCAGCTCCGACACAGCGGCGGAGCATTCACGACAGCCTTCTCGGGCGACATAGACACGGGCTCTCGTGCTTAACCCACCAGTTGAACTACCTCCGGTCAGTTGGGACAAGAATCCGTTGCCAGTGGCAACGGCCCCCCCATCGCCCCCGGAAGGGTTAGTCTCGAACGGCAGCACGCGCAGTTCATCAGGGTACAGCCGCGCCCAGGCGGCTTGGTACTCACGCTCAAACGCAAGTTCTCGCTCGACACGTGCGCGCTCGACTTCGACCATGAGCTCTGCGTAGCGCCGACGCTCGGCGGTAGTCTCAGCTTCTACGCCCAAGGCGGTGAGCGGGTCCAGACCAGGCGACCAGATGCCGCGGATCCCTTCCATAATCGACTCATAGCGTTCCCACTCATGCTCGGACAGCCCCCAGTCTTTGGCCTGCTCGCGCAGTGTGTCTCGAATCTGTGTCTGGCGTTGCTCAACGCCAGACACATCGGAGGCCACCTGCTGTTGCTGCGACTGAGCAAGCACGACGCTCGGCGTAAACACCACAAGAACCAGCAGGGCTCGGTGGTAGGGATTTAGAGCCACGATCAGATCTCCTTCAAGGGATAGGCACATCGACGGATTCGCCGCGCACGCTGAACTGCGCCGTGCCGCCACGAATGGCGATCAGTTGCCAACCATCGACACTCTCGCGCTCACCGATGAGGCGCACATCACGCAGCGACCGAACGGCGCCGGTGGCGATACTCAAGAAAGGTTTGCCTCCGCGCCACTCTACTCCGCTGACGCGAAATGGCGGTTGAGGTTGAGGTTGAGGTTGAGGTTGAGGACGAGAAGGGGGAGAGGAAGCGCGGGCGACTTGGGCCTGAGTTTGTTGGCTTCTTGCCCTCGCCTGCTCACGCGCCTGAGCGGCCTCCTCGCGGGCTTCGTTGACCGCCCCCTCTAACTCCTGAACTGCACTGCCGAGCTGCTCGTGCAGCGATTCGATTCTGACTTCCGAGCGAGCGCCCTGTGCATTTACCCGCTCGAGCTCCCGCTGCACTCCCGAGATGCGCACGTCAACACGATCCGCTTGATCACTCAACGCCTCACTGAGCTGTTCTATACGCTGCTCAAGTTCAGCAAGTCTCTCGCCGAGCATCATCAGGTCAGCGACACGCTCCTCGAGTAGCACAACATCGGCCCTGGTCGCCGATAACTCTAGCTGCAGCCCGTTCTGCTCATTGCCCTGCATGATGAACCAACTAGCGACGAGGCCTGCGGCCCCGACAAACAGCAAGACCACCACAGCGGCGACCAGCATGCCCCGGGGCTGGCGACCACGAGTTTCACGCTTATGATCCTGGTCGGCAGCTAACGAAAACTCAGGCTTAGAGGAGTCACCAGGCGAATCGTAACTGTAATCAAGGGGTTCCGTGTTGTCGGCTGACGTTGACATCATGCGTTCTGCTGTTGACCAAGTTGCCGCTCAATTTGTCAGCGAGCAGAAACGGCAGCGAGCAGAAACGTTAACTCCGGAGCAGATGATTTGATGGACGCCCTCGTTGAGTACCCCACTCTCCACAAGGTGCTGGATCGTTATAAAAACGCCGTATCGATCCTCAAGCGCGGCTTTGAACAAGAGTCCTATAGGATTCGCAAGCTGCAGCAGTCTTTCCTCGCTGAGCAGCCTATCAGCACACTCACAAGCGTTGATATCGCAACCTACCGGGACCAGAGACTATCAGAGGTCAACCCCAAAACCGGCAAGCCGCTCTCCCCCAGCACTGTGCGCCTGGAGATGTCACTGCTGTCGAGCGTGTTCGATGTCGCCAGAATCGAGTGGGGGTTGGTAGACGAAAACCCTGTCACTCGGGTGCGCAAACCCAAGCCCGCACCGCCGCGGACACGACGCCTCATGCCCAGAGAGGACAGAATTATCCGAAAATACTGCGAGGCGTACTCGAACCCGGAACTGCTGTCGATCTATATTCTCGCGCTCACGACAGCAATGCGTCAGGCTGAGTTGCTCGGCCTGCGCTGGGAGCGCATCGACCTCAAAGCATCAATCGCTCACCTTCCAGAAACCAAGAACGGATCAAGCCGAGATGTGCCGCTATCTCTTGAAGCACGGGAGGCGCTCATGCGCCTGGGACCACAACCTCAGGGCCGGGTCTTCACGTATCGTGCGGCCGGGCTGAAGAGTGTCTGGCGCGCAATGATGAGAGAGCTCGCAATTGAAGACCTACATTTCCACGACCTCCGTCACGAAGCAATTTCTCGGTTGTTTGAACTCGGTACGTTGGACGTGATGGAAATCGCCACGATCAGCGGCCACAAAAGCCTCGCCATGCTCAAGCGCTATACCCACCTCCGCGCCCGGCGCTTGGTGAAAAAGCTCGACGCAGGGCGAAAACGCGCACGGCAGCAGATCCTCACTCACTTCATCCCTTACCCCGCTACGCTCGAGGTCAAGTCTTGTGGCACTGTCGTTGTCGAGTTCCCCGACTTCGGCACAAAGCATCAGATCATCGGCAGCGAAGACTCGATTGAATACACCACTCGAGCGCTGCTCTGCCAGCTGATCGCAACAACGCTGGCCCGAGGTGATCAGTTGCCCACCCCTGGCTACGAAGACACGGACACAGAACCGCAACACTGCTCGCTGTACATCGATCCGCTGGCCGCATGACCTCTCTTCAGGCGTTGCCACTGGCAACGCCTGTAATGCATGGCATACTCATCATCAGGCAGCAACTATCAGTTCTCCGCATGCGACTGTAAAACCGAAAGGGTTTCACGCAAATCCTGGAAATTCCATGTTACTTCAATCGCTTGCGTGCAACAGCTTTGCCAATCCGGTCGCTGGCGGTCCGGTACACCAGTCGGAGTCGTTACCGAGGCAAACCGAACTGGCCGGTGCGCTACGATCCGGCCGCCGGCGGGAACAAGCGTAGCGACTCATACGGTCAGATTCTTCTGGTTTGGCTACTCGACGGAATCGCATGAAAAATCTATATCCAGCCATCGGGGCGGCACGCTAACGAGTGATACAGGAACTACTCAGTGTGCTAATAGCCGAGGGTCCGGCAGCAGCTCTTACATAACGGTGGCTACGCCAAGGTAGAAAGCTCAATCCATATCAGCAGGTTCTTGTTTACCTTTGGCCATAGGAGATACTCCGCTGCCACAACCAAACTTGATACGCCTTTTGGCACCTCGAAGCTGGCCTAGATACATCCAACGTGCACATCGCGCAGTCTGTAGCCGGTCAAATACCACCTATATGGTGGAGCTGACCCCGTGTAATAAAGGTATGGACTAAATGATCTATCGCCAGTGGGATTTACTCGAAGCAACCAACACATATCAAAGGTGCCAACATTCACAGTGCTGTCGTTAGGCAGGTTGCTGTATGTTCTGGTAGTAATTCTTGGGGCATCGGCCGCTGGCGTAGACCAGCGACCGGATTGGCAAGAAAGTATCATACCGGAAGAATCGATCGTTATGGCCCCCCGTCCTTGGCTGCAGCTCTGCCCAGCGCTGTGGCCGTTATAGGCCAGGCGCAGATAACCTCCGGTGCGCACATCACCCTGAGCGCGTAGCTCATTATCGGCAATGATGTTCCGGCCCGCTGTCACGTCACGATCAGCCCGAAAGTCTCGAGCCACCGTGGCATCTTGCCCGACCGTTAGATTCCGCCCTGCACGCACGTCACGATCGGCAAGTACATCCTGCCCGACGACAAGATCCTGTGCCGCTGTCAGCCGCCTACCAGCATTGATGTCGCGGTCCGCATTGACATCCTGGCTAGCCTCAACAGAGACAGCACCGAGGTCTCCTACATTGGCGATGTCATTACCGTCCATGTCCAGGTCGGTCTGCATCCGGTTGAGTTCAGGGAAACCCGCTACCGCATGCCGATAGAGATACTCACTGCCTCCGGCAGAGGAAAACTCGAGCGTGTCGAACCATGCGACTGAACCCACCGCAGCGGCAGACTGCCCGAATGTGGCCAACTCATAGCCGAATGACTCATAGAACGGACTCATCAGTCCTGCGCTAGTCTGCCAGGCAGCCTGTGTTCCCATGCTCATGGCCTGCCGATGCTGGACACGCGCGCTCGTCGCTGGATCACCTGACGCTAGCACTAGTGTCTGGATCGGTTCTCCTGACCCGCCAGAACGACAGTAACGGACCTGGTAGGTCTGCCCCAGTAGGTTGACCCCGGAGGAGAATTCCTCGGATGGCAGATACCCATTATTGATCAGGTAGTTCCAGCGATTGGTTGAACAGTTGTTATTACTCTGAAAAAACGCGTAGTTCTCACGCAATGCTGTCCTAGCGGCCTGTGCAACGCGCAGATGCTGCTCTGCTGCCGTAGCGGCCACCTGACGATCATTGTAATAACCCCAGAGCTGCCAGCCTGACGCCGATACGATGCTAGCAACAACGAGAGCTATCATTACGCCGGGAAGAACGAAACCACCTTGTCGAGACGATTTCGACAACAGCTTTAGAGGTGACGCATTACGTTTAACCATCATGACGTTTTCCTCAGGTATTGCCGCTGCGCAGCGCTACGGCGCCAATCGTGAGTTCCGCTGCTGCCGGCGTCTGGCAGGCATTGCCGGTAACACCAAGGCTTTTGCAGGCCTCCGCACTTGGTACCAGCACTCGGCTATTGCCAGTGCCAGCCATGATGCGTCCCACGTGCACCGAATGACGCGTCATCTCAGCAAGGTGATGCATCAATCCGGGCACATCGGCATCGAGATAGAGATACACCGTCCCGCTGTCAGCCAGCGCGCGAACGCCAAGGTCCGTGGCGATATGCAGGTGATGCGCCGGAAGGACATCGTTCAGGTCAAGAACACCACTCTGCGTAGGGCCAACGCTGCGATCGGCATAAATCCGTGCAGTTAGCATCGCGTTCGCCAGTGTCCGTGCCCTTAAATCGGCCCCCTCGACCACAATGCTCATCGCCAGGCTCTGAGAAAGCAGTAACATGAGCGTGATGAACGGGATTGCCAGAAAGAGAAACATCAGCCGTTTCCCCACGTAAGCTCATTCGCGCGGCGATCTATCTCCCCTTCCAGAGCGGAGAACTCTCCCTTCCGTATCCGGTCCCTGACGGCCTGTTCGGTACCGTGGAGATAGAGCCCTCGGGAAATCACCATCGTGCTGCCGGCACCGCTCAGGAGCTCCTGGTGGATCACTGCCGTGAGCCCATGCGCCACGATGGAGTTGGCGCTGTCGCGCTGTTCCATAGCCCGGCCTGCCAGCGAACATACGCGCTCAATGGCTTCAGTGATGCCGCCCCCATGGACGGTGGTGAGAATCAGGTGGCCGTTGATTCCTGCGTTCACCGCTTGCTCCGCTGCAACCGGGTCCCGCACCTCTCCGATCAAAGTTAGCAGCGCACCAGTGCGCAGAGATATCTTGATTTGCTCGGGATACCCACCATTCGCCGCCGAAGCAACGAACTGCAAGCACCTCCCTGCTCCATGCACTCCAAGAAGGTCAGTCTCCACCGGATCCTCCACCGCAGCCGCAACGCCACCATGGCGACGAAGCCGTTCCCTGAGCAGGCTCGCCGCGGTCGAGGTTTTTCCAGATGCCTGCTGGCCTGCGATGATGACTAGCCCCGTCAGATCAGGCCGCATGAGAAAATCGATCAATTCGGTGCGCAGCCCAAGCTCATGGATCTCGGGGATCCGGCGAAAACGACGCAGGATGAATATCGGTGTGCCGTCAACCACACGCACGCATGTCGCACGCAGATTTAGCCCCGGAGAAGGGCGGAAAGTGAACTCCGCCCCCCCTACGGCCTGATACTCATGCTGTAACGCCTGGTACAGCGCTAGGCGCTGCTCTTCCGCTCCAATATATGCATCCTGCAAAGGCCCGCCCCCGGCAGCCATCTGGCAGAAGTCCGCGCCCACATAGAGATTCACGAACTCGTCAGGAAGGGAGAACGAACCGTGCCTGACGGGCGACATTGATTGTTCTTGCATCAATGGAACCCCTGCCACCTGATAGTGTTTGCATCACCACTGCACTGTGCGATGGCCAGGTTGGAAAGCGCTTCGGGGTCACTCGATGGTGCAGATTGACTTCCGATATAGACATCGATATTACGAGCGGAAATGACACTCGTGGCAAGCTGCTGGCACGCGGCAGCGGGCACGTTCTCGTATGTCAACACAAAATGCCGGGCATTACTCCCCCGTGCTACGGTGACATTCCCACCCCACGAATTACGTACCCCTGAGCTAGTGCTTTCCATGTTTGCAGGGTAAGCTTCGACCAACTGCATCGCCTGGTGAAGATTCGCAGGATACCGCCCATCGCTCAGTCGCAGGGTGCTAACATTATTGACGAGGTTCCTCGCATTGGTTGTTTCAGCACTGCCTGTTCCACGCTGAAAAAAACTCGTAAGCGGCCCAAGAGCGGCCCACGCGAGCAGGCCTAGCACCACAATAACGATGAGTATTTCTGCGGACACGAATCCACCTTGCCGCCGAGAGTTACAACGAGATTCCCTTACATTTTTAGCTTTAGCATGCATCTTTTCGTTCTCCCACGATTCTGCAGATCTAGAATTGATAAATTTGCATCAGTTCTTGGCTGATCCCCATGATGCCGCGAGCTAACAAGAAAATCATGGCGGCCACCACTAACAGCCCGACGATATTCATTATTTTTGCGACAGCTTTCACTGTTTCGATACTGTCCTCTATCCATTGCCGTCCGAATTCTTCCAGTGAATCTTCGAACCCCTCCTGTTCATCAAGAACCTTGATGTATGAAATCGCAAAGGGATCAGGAAAGTTATGTCCCGCATTATCAAGAGATACGCCAAGGGCATCCCCACGAGCCAGGCCCTTGCGCGCATCTTCCAGCCGTTGCTTGAGCCATGGACTCGCACTACGCGACATTTCCTGGAGTGCTCTATACGGCAGATATCCCGTGCGCTGCATGGACGTCAGCGAGATGATGAAGGTACCACCATAGAGGATGCGGTAAAGCGAAAACGGCGGGTAGAGATCGAACCTGTCTCTCAGGCGGCCCGTCCAGCGTGGTAGCATCCAGAAGATCCCCGCGATAGCACCAAAAATCGCGAGTTCCAGCCAAAGTAGCCAATCGCGCAGCCATCCTCCCAAGCTAAACATTAGGCCCGTTGCACCACCTGCACGGGCATCTCCCATCAATGGGGCTATCGCACTGCTCATCATGCCACCCATAATGATCATCACCCCAATGGAGACCTGGATCATTAGAAATGGACCGATTAATCCACTAAAAATCGTTGTTCTAATTTTTCGAGACCTTAGCATGATATTGCTAGCTTCCTCACATGCGATGTCTAGTCGCCCCGTCTTTACACCAGTTTGCAGCATCATTGCTTCCTGGGCTGGCAACCAATCCGAAAGCACTTCATCAAACTTTTCTTTCTCTCCTGAAGCCAGCGTTTGTTTCGCTTCCTTAAGAAATAGAATTTCTGGGCGATAAAGTTTTCCAAGTCGACCAAAATTGAGAAGCGTCTCGCGTCGACCATCCATCAAAACGGAGAGAGTTTTGACAACCGCATCATAGGGTTTTGCCGAGTTCGCCATTAACCTACCCAGGCATTTGTATGTGAACAAACGCCTGCGGGGAGAAAATAGCAAGCGGCTGATCATCTGCCCGAAGGAA
Source organism: Billgrantia desiderata (assembly GCF_900108215.1). Lineage (NCBI taxonomy): Bacteria > Pseudomonadati > Pseudomonadota > Gammaproteobacteria > Oceanospirillales > Halomonadaceae > Billgrantia > Billgrantia desiderata. The sequence continues at coordinate 47,633 of NZ_FNVC01000022.1, forward strand.
AACGAAACGTTCATGCCACTTGGCCTCTACGCATCTCAATGTCGATCCCCAGGCTCCGCTCATCATCGTCGAGAGGCGCCACGGCCTGCTCGCCGTGAGCAGGATCCACCAACCCTTGATTGATCAAGAAAATCAGGTGATCGACCTTGGAGCGCGCACCCATCTCTTCAAGCCAACATCGCCGCGCCGCGAGCTTACCTTCCTTACGGAATACATCGAACAGGCGGTGATTCGGTACGAGGATTTCGGCGACTGGCAGCCGGCCCGAAATTCCATGCCACTCGCACTCAGGGCAACCTCCCGGCCTGCGAAACCGTATAGCGTTGAGATCAGTCAGCCGTTGGAGACGCTTCTCGAGGTTCAGGCTGATGTTGATCACCGCACCGCTCGCTTTTTCCTCCCGGGCTTCCTTGTAAGTCAGCGAGCAATGCGGACACAGTTTCTGGACGAGATTTTGAGCAACAATTCCCCGCATTAGTCCAGGATCGAGCAGTAGCACATCGGGGACCCCCATGTGCCGGAGACGCTCGATCGCTGATGTCGCATCATTGGTGTGCAAGGTAGACCAGAATCCGTGGCCCGTTTCCGCAAATTTGAATGCCGCATCGGCGGAAGCGCGGTCACGCATTTCGCCGGCCATGATCACGTCGGGGTCACAGCGCATGGCACTGCGAATGTCGACTTCCCAATTGCCGCCCAGGGTCAGTGGAGTCTGGTTGGCTCCTCGAATTCGGTACTCCGGCGGATCCTCGACAGTAAGCAAGTGCAGATTGAACTGAAACTGCTCGAGCATCTCCTGCAGGGCTTCTTTCATTGTGTTGGATTTTCCCGACCCTGTTGGGCCGGTCAGCAACACGATGCCATGAGAGATTCTCGTGAAAGTTCGCATTAGTTCTACCTGCTCTGGCAGGTAGCCAAGGCCTTCTAGTCCACCTTGGACATCCAGTGTCTCGTGAAGCAGGCGCAGAACCATCATCTGTCCAGGCGCGCGGGGTCGGGTGGTGACGCGAGCACCAAATAGCCCTAGGTGTGTGGTGTACTCGGGCAGCAAGCGGGCATCTTGAGGCTTATCAGGATGGTAGCCTTCCGTGGCTCCTGTAACCTGACTCATCGAGCCAAACAAGGCTCGCATCAGGACATTGCCCTGACGTGCAGGGAGCTGCCGGTATGGACGGAGCTCACCGTCCACACGGATTCGGATGTAGCAGATGTCTCCATCCGCATCGCCTTCCGTGACAAAATGCACATCGCTGGCCTTCATCCGCTTGGCGGCGGCGACGAGCTCGATGATTTTCTCCTGCGCCTGTTCGAGGTTGTCACCGGCATAGGCGCGCACGCCAGCATTCGATTGTCCTGCAGCCCTCAGCCGAGCGATGTCCTCGAGCTCGACCGCGATCAGCCTAGCTTCAATCCCTCGGCGCTGAATACTTGCTTCGTAGTCGTGGAGTAGAGGAGCCTCCCAGACATTATCAGCTGCATAGAGGATGTGCTGCACACGATCTGGTTGCTCCATTACAACCAGCGCGAGCGAATGTTCGAGAGTCGGGTGCGGCCTCATATCCTGTTGTTCACTCAACAGACGCATTTCGCCACGCTGGAGTCGATCGCACACATGAGTGACATCTACATATTCATTCACGTCAGTCATCACGGGATCCTTCTAGCGCGCGAGATGGCGGGGAACGAAACGGAGCGGGATCTCCTCTCCCTCCTCATCGGAAACAACGACACCGGTCATGCTGACCCGACGAACCCACTCACCGCTGGGCAGACGTGTGCCCACGACAGCGCCCGGAATGACATCGCCCGTGCGGTAGATGAGCTGCGCCGCAAGCAGTCCCTGACTGTTGCTATAGACCCGGGAGACTAGGGGCAACTCCTCCGCAGCCATCGGTGGCGCCGCTTGTGCTGGGGACAGAAAATCGCCGAACCCACTGAGCCCCGGCTCATCGAGCTCTCTTTCCCAATCGCTTCTCGACTGAGCGCCGGTTACTGAAGGAATCTCACCGTCTGCAGCGCCCGCACGCATTAGCTGACGCAGTTGATGGCGTCGCTCATAGAGTTCCACCAACCGCTCCATCCGGTAGATTTCCTGGCGTAGACGCGTATTCTCGCCCAGCGTCGCTCCGGCTCCCTGCGAACCAACGAGGAGGCTGGTGTCAAGCACGGGGGCTTCAGCCTCAAGGGCTTCTATACTGGCGTCGAGCTCCTGGGCCATCTCCTCCATCACATCATCGAGAGGGTCAGTTACCCCGATGGGCTCGAGATGCGCGGGTTCGTTGCCAGTGGCAACACCTGGTAGAGGATCGAAGGTATACCCGGCTGTCGCTGTCACCATGACGATGACGCCCAGGACCCCGGCGCAGATGGGAAGCCAGATGGAAGATCGCTTAACGGACATACTGCTCTCCAGTCAGAATCCAGTTAGCCTCGCCGAGTCCACCGTTTGGGAGGTCGATCAGCAGCTCCTCGAGCCGCAACCCGGCTTGATAGAAGTCGCCGAGCTCCACGAACTCAATGAGCTCGCCTCGCACCTCGAACTGGAATGCTCTCCAGTCCATTGCACCTGCTGCGATCAATTCGGCGTCATACCCGGACGATGACCAGCCGAGGATGCGCATTTCGCGCCCTCTACGCTGGTAGTGAGAGTGCAACGCTGACACGGCATCGAGCTGCTCAAGCAACGGCTCATCGCCGTAGCGTGACCACTGCAGCTCGAACCCGGTCAGAGCAAGATCCCCCGAGTCGTCGATTTCGTAAAAATCGAAAGGCCCCGCCTCGGCGGCGCTTAGGAAATCCCGGGCAGTGGCCCATTCAGCGCGCTGGTACGTGAGCACGGTCTCGCCGGCATCGCGGCTGCATGCTCCTCGCGTCAGCTGCCAGCCGCCCAGCTCCATCGGCGCGGCGAGCAGATGCTCGATACATCGGTGATACATCACTTGAGGATCAGGCTGATGGACCCACGGATACTCCAACGCCTCAATCGCGGCATTGCGCCCTGTTTCTTCTTCTAGTTCGGCGAGCAGCTGCTGCCGACGGAGTTCTGCCTGACGCTCGGCTTCGGCGACATCGCGCTGATGCTTCGAGTACCAACTCATGCCAGCGATCACAATCGCACTACAGAGTCCCAGATAACTCCACTCACGCCGCGTCATGCCCCATGTCAGCGGGCGTAGACGGTACTCCCTAGGAAATCGCTTTCGATCGAGGATCTCAGTGAGGGACTGATATTCGACCTTGATGGGAATACCCAAACCAGGTGGGGCAAAGACACGATAGCGTCCCTCATTGACCGCCTTGTTGAATCGAGAGAGCAGGTCACCGATGAATTGCCTCGCTGCATCAGCGTCTACGATGTGGTCGCCCTTGGGCAGCACCGTGTGTTTGCTGACGCCAGATATGAAGTACTCCCCGCTGCCCGGCTCGGTTTCGAACGCCCCGAACCAATCATTACCAAGCTCTCCATGAAGGGCCATGGCAAGAGACAGCTGCCCTTTCTGGGCACCGAGACCGGCCTGCACGAAACCTGCATAGGCCGTTTCCTCGGTGCGCCTAAGCACAACGATATCCATCCCTTCGGACTTGCCAAACTCCTTTGCCTCTCGCTCATAGGCTGTGACTCGGGCAAGGGTTTTCCAGAGCAGTCCGACGACGAACTGATGGCCATTGATTGTCAAAATCGTGACCGATGAGCGTCCATCACCCATGACTCACCTCACGCCTGGAAATGGGGAGTGATGAGGATCACGAGTACCTCACGTGACGTCTGGGACTGGACTCCACCGCCCATGAGGAAATTCCTGGCAGTGCCGACGCCGCGCCGGTTCGAGCGGTTGGACTCCTGCTCGAACCCGGACAGTACCAGGGTCTGCCCGGAGCGCAGTCGCACGCGCTGGGAGAAGTCCCTCACTATGAGTTCTGGAATCTCCATACGAGAATCACCGCTCTCGGCGACACGGAGGTCACGCATCTGCGAGAGGTTCATCGCGAACTGGAGAAGCATGTCTCGCTCGGAAATGATCTGTGGGAATGCTGTAAGAGACAGCCCAACATTTACCGTTCCAGGAACCATCTCGGTAGTGGTCTGACCGCCTTCCATTGCGGTCACGCTAGTCCGTACGAGATAGCCAATTTGCTCGGAAACTGACACAGGCGTTGGCTGCAAGTTTGTCGTGCTGATCGGATGATTGCTAACGAGCGAGACGTTGCCCTGAGTGCTGAGCGCATCAATCAGCACACGACTGTCATTCCAGCGGCTACCAGAATCCAAAATACGAACAGATCCCTGCCCACCGGCCCCGAGCTCACTGATCGTCCCGTCCCAACCGATTTGTCCCTGGGCGGTGCTGTAGAGGAGATCCCAATCGATGCCGAAGCTGTCACTGCTGTCCATAGTCACCGACAGCAGTGTAATGTCGAGCATGACGGGTTTGCCCAGCGCTTCATTCTCACCCTCGACATAGCGTGCAACTTCCGCGATGACGTCGGGGGTATCCGTGACCGTGAGGCGCCCAGTGGCCCGAGAATAGTGGAAGCGCCCGTATGCGCTGAGCATCGACTCGACGGTACCCGCGATACCGTCATAGAGAGAGTGATCGAGTTCTACGCTTGTGGTTATGCCTGACTGAGCACTGCCGGTCGTGACGTTATCCCCTGAGGCCCCTTCCGCGCCTGTGGAACCGAGTGCAGTGCCGGAGCTGATCGTCGAGCTGATCGATGTCGATGACTCGATCGCGTGGATCTGGAACGATCGTGAGGTGACGTGGAACAGCACGACTTCGCCAGCTTCTTCCTCGAACTTCCAAGATAAGCCGAGGTGTGCTGAAAGCCCCGATAGCAACCGATCCAGCGGCTCATCGCTCCAGACCAGGTCATTGAGACTACGGCTGCCGAGCGGACGCTCGCCACCGATCCCCAACGCCTGCATCAACACCGCATCCGCAGCTGACCCAGAGACCGGACCATAGTCGCCTCCACCACTCGGATACCCTTGGTAGAAGCCATCACTTGATGTCGACGCGCTGCTATTACCGCGATCATGCTCACCCCAAAGATACTCGACGGCATCAGAGGTGAGCCGTACGGATACTCCACAGGATTCTTGTACAATCTGCGTCAGCTCATAGACCCCAGACGGTGAGTACGGTGCATAGCTGACACGGCAATTCAGTGCTTCAGGCAAACGCTGCCTTGAGCTTATGATCGGAGTGGTATCGACCCATTGCCGGTCGCGCACACGCACGAACGGCCGGCGTTCCGCTGCATCCGCTTGCAGCTGAGCGAGCTGTTCCCGGGCTTCCCGGTAGTTGTTATTGACCTGGGCATCTCGCTGATTGGCTTGCTGGATTGCGCACCCACCAATGGCCAGTACCATCCCGCACCCGGCGAGTGCGCGCATTAGAGTGTGGAAGTTCATTCGCCGAGGTCCTCCGGATCGGATGCAATGACGACGAGCTGCTGCCTCGGGCTGATGTCGGCATAGAGCGGGCGTTCCGCGTGGCTGTAGAGGAGAATGAGCTCTTCTACGGCATCCTCGATCGACCCGGTGAAAGACACGCGGGACGCGATGCGATAGTTGACTCGGCTCTTCCAGACGAGCTGCCAGCCCTCGCGTTCGGCCCATGCTGAAAGACCTTCTTCCAGACTCTGGCCTGCAGGGATATCCCAATACTGGATCGGAGCGGATGCCGGTTCGGTCCGAGATGCTGGAGCCGTCCCCGTAATGTCGATGGTTCGGATGTCATCATCGGCGTCGGCACCGGAGGTGCTAACGCCGCTGCCGTTGTCAGTAGCAACGTATTCGGAAACGATTACAGCACTCGCACTTGATGAGTCGGCGTCAGCGCCAGGGAAAGCTCCCGCGGCGGACTCGCCTGCAGACGTCGCGGCGGCGCGCACTCGTGCTCGCTCGATCGCTTCCAGCGCGGTACGTGCTGGCCCATCACTCCCTGCGTTACGCTCCTCACTGTTGTCACCCACCGCCGATGTGACGATAGTGGTGTGAGTGCCGTCCCCCGCCGCCAGGGAGTCAAGTGGAGTCGAGGAAACGGGAGAACTGGATGCCAACAACGGCATGGACTGAACTGCCGTAGTGCCCCCTTCCACGCTACCCCAATCAGCACCACCATGGGCCTGGCTCGAGAGTGTCGAGAAACGACGATCGGACGTCGGCTCGCGGGCAAAGCGGATCTCTTCCAGGGGTTCAAAACAGACCGTGCGAGTGATGTGATCTGCGTCCAGCTCCCAGGACTCTCCCGCTACCGTTTGCAGCGCCTCACGCAATGGCATCGGCCCGATCTGGTAGTGCGCTCCCGGCAGCGGTCTGGAATACAGCCATCGCTGCGCGGTGACGCGCGGCTCGCAACGCTCATAGCCGGTATGCTCGAGCACATAGTCCAATGCATCACCGACGGTGGCTGAGACACTTGGTGGAATCTGAACGTCGACGGTCTGCTCTAGCAGACGTCGTTGGCCTAATGACGCTGATGCAGTACGCAACTGATAGCGTCCGGTGCGGAGCACTTCGACAGGCTCGAGCTCACGATCATAGACACTGGGCATTCGCTGGCTCCGATCGAGCGCGAGCGGATGGTCCTCGCCAGGATTCGCGCCGGCGGCATGGTGCTGCAGAGGCACGCAGCCCGCGAGCATGCACGCCATGGCCACGGCAGAGGTAAGTGGAAGATGTTGGCTCAAGGTGTCAGCCCCAATACACGGATGTCGAATTGGAGCCACGATGACGGTATCCGCCGCCGCATGCTGCAAGAAACGTTAAGTTCAGGGCTGGGGGTTTGCATCGATGAGGGTGGCTCCGCAGGTGCGGAGCCAGGCCTCATGATGTGGAGAGAACAAGAGATTGCAGTTAATGCTACCCGCCGGTTGAGTAGCTGAGAGCAGTTGTCCACTTCTGCGTGCGCGAGCACGTCCCTCGTAGCCGTGCATGAGCCTCGCAGCCAGGCCAAATGGGTGGATACCTGGTAGTCCGTACCTTTAATCACGGATCAGCTGTGTTGCCAGTGGCAACAACAACAAAAGGGTCCGGTGTTCGAGCAGCCGGCTCTGCTGAGGAGAAAATGACACCCGGCTCTCCGCTATCCCCGCGGAGCGGAGGCAGTGGAGAGCCGGGCGGTAGGAGCAGTATGCCGGAGTGTCCGTCCGGCGCGGAAAAAGGAAACTCGGACCGCCAGTCGTGGTGTGAGTGTAGACTTTGCCAGCAGGGGCAAGGCGGCGCGCTCTACTTTCGCGAGTTTTGAAGCGCTTCAGCATGATCCGTGGACGCTCACAGAACACGGATCAAGGGATGCAGCATTTGACCGAACGCTGCCAACGGGACTCCCTTGGCATTATCGGTGCGATCCAATTTACCGTCAACCAACGTCAGACAGCGGTGATAAACGACTGGCTGATAATCGCCCCCCCATACAAGCCAGTAAGGTCCTCCGTGTTGAATAGACGCTTCAGGATCCACGGGATTCTGCGATCCCCCAAGCACGCCCGGCAGAGACCTCAAGTAACATCATGACGCTGCCCTCTTGCTACGCGCCCTTGATTTGCCTCCGACATTGATGATCCCCTTGCAGTCGGGATACCTAATGCATCCCCAAAAGGCACCACGCTCGCTGTTACGCTTGCGCATATTGCTGCCGCACTCCGGGCATGTCTTGGACGGCTGTACCGGCAAACGCATGGTGGCATTGCCGGCGAGTTGAACCAGCTTTCGAATCGCCGCTTCCTGGCGATTCATGAATGTATCCAGGGAGAGCTTGCCGCTCTGGACATCACCGAGTGACTGCTCCCAGAGTGCGGTCGTCCCGACATCAGTGATCATCGGCGGCAACGCGTCGATCAATGTCCTCGCGGTCGCGGTCGAAACGATAGCGCGCTTCTTGCGCTCCAAGTAGCCACGCTTCAGCAGCGTCTCGATGACTCCGGCCCGGGTTGCCTCTGTGCCGATCCCCTCATGCTCGCGCAATAGCTGCTTGAGTTGCAGATCGGTGACAAACCGGGACGCGTTGGTCATCGCTGCGATTAGCGTTCCTTCGGTGAAAGACTTGGGCGCCGCCGTCTGCTTGTTTTGCACCTCGACACCCACGACATGGCATGACTCCCCCAGGGTCAGTGGTGGGAGTGTTTGTTCGTCCTTCTTGTCCTGGTCGTTGCCACTGGCAACGAGCGCCTTCCAGCCCGGTACTACGATTTTGCGCCCTGTCGTACCGAACTGTTCATTCCCAACGTTCACGGTCACCGTAGTGTGATCGTATTCATGGTCGGGGAGGAACTGGGCGAGGTAACGGCGACGGATCGCATCATAGAGATTGCGCTCCATCTCGCTCATTGAGTCGATCTTGCACGGCTGCAGCGTCGGGATGATGCCATGGTGTGCAGTGATCTTGGCATCGTTCCAGACGCGGCTTTTGCGCGACATGTCGAGGTGACCCTGCAGCGGCTGCAATGTCGAATCCGATTGCATAACAGCGGCAACGACCTGCTTCGCTTCTGATAGCTGCGACTCCGGCAAATAGCCGCAGTCCGTCCGTGGATAACTCGTCGCCTTGTGCTTCTCATAGAGTGCTTGTGCGGCGTTGAGTACGTCTTGGGCACCGTAACCCCAACGGCGCGAGGCTTCTTGCTGCAACGTTGATAGGTCGAATGCCAGCGGCGGTGCTTCCTTCTTACGCCTCGTCTCAAGCTGGGTGATGGACCCCGTACCCCCAGCGACCTTAACTGCCACAGCCTGGGCCGCCTGCTGATTGATGCAACGTCCCTCCTCGTCGAGCAGCTTTTCATCGGCTGGTTTCCACTTCGCGGCAAAGCTACCGGTCGAGGCCGAAAACTGCCCTAAGACTTCCCAGAATGGCTTCGGCACGAAACGCTCGATGTCACGATCCCGGTCGACGACCAGGCGTAATGTAGGCGTCTGGACCCGACCGACTGATAGCACCCCGTCGTAACCTTGTTCCCGGGCGAGTACGGTATACGCTCGTGTCAGGTTCATACCCACGAGCCAGTCGGCCCTGCTGCGGCACATCGCCGAGAGGTAGAGCGGGTAGGTCTGTTCTCCGGGGAGCAGGTTCCCAAGGGCCTTGCGCACTGACTCATCATCAAGGGCACTCAACCACAGCCGCTTTACACTGCCACGGTAGCCACACTGCTCGAGGATCTCGCGCGCGATCGACTCACCCTCACGATCGGCATCGGTCGCCACTACCACTTCACTGGCCTGGGAAAGCAGCTTGCGGATGACAGTAAACTGTTTCTTCGTTTCCTTCTTAACTTCGCTCTTCCACTCCCCCGGGATGATGGGAAGTGTCTCCAAAGCCCAGCGCTTGTAAGCGGGGTCGTAAGCCTCCGGCGGAGCTTGCTCCAGAAGATGGCCAAAGGCCCAAGTTACAACCACTCCATGTCCCTTGAGACACCCCTCCCCCTTCTCCGTGGCTCCTAGCCCCTTAGCGACATCTCGCCCTTGTGACGGCTTCTCACACAGATACAGCTGCATCGCGGTCTACCCTGCTGATTGGTTGAACCATGCAGAATCACGACAGTGCCCACCTTCCACAACGACAAACGTGAAGTCAGTGAGTACGCTTAACACCGAAAAAGCTTGGATGAGCGCGGCCTCCGGCCGCGCGCCCATCGCATCAGATCGGCGAAAGCTGGCCATGCAGTAGCTCCCTTTCCCTCTCCCTTTCCTTTTCGCGATCCGTTGCCACTGGCAACGGATCGCACGCCTGCTGCCCCAGATAAAAAAACCGCCTTCTAATGAAGGCGGGAAAGTGGCGGTGCATATTCGCCAAGGAGCAAGGAGACTGCAAGAAGGAGGTCCTTACCGGGGTGTGCCGCTCTTTGGTCAGTAGGGAACCTCGTCGTCGAAATCGTCGAAGCTGCCTGAGTCGGGAGCGCCATACTGCCTCTGCGCACCTTGCTGAGGTACGGTGGCGCCTTCCTGGGTTGCGGCAGCTTGTTGATTGTTGGATGGAGCAGATGTTTCCCGCTGGCTCTCCTGCCGCGGCTGCATAATCACCTGATCCACACGATGAGGCAGGATGCCAGGTGGGAACGATGCGTCGATGATGATCGCGCTGCGATCTGTGCCGGTTTCCCGGTCTTTCCATTCATTCATCACTTGCTGGCCAACAGCAACGATCCTCATCCCGACCTGGTACAGCTTGGCATATTGCTCCAGTTGCGACTGGCTACCACGCACTTCGACGTTCATCCAGAATCCGCCCCGATCCCGCCACTCTCCACTTTCGCGGTCCCGATACGGATTTTCGAAGCGGCAATTCAGCCGCATGATGCCGCGAGGCTCTTGGTTGTTGCCACTCGACGGCGGAAAAATCCGAACTTGGGGGTCACTGGCGATATTACCGATGTGCTGAACGTGAGTAGCCATAGAGATTCCCTGCTGCAGTGGGTTTGCGCCACGATCACCCAGCGGAGCACCTGGGTCAGCGGAAAACCCTAACCGTGCTGGAATATGTTTCTTCTCTCACTTCTCACCGTTGCCAGTGGCAACGGATTAAGGTCACTGCTCCAGCGCATCGGCATCCTGCCACCGGCGCTCAAGTACTGCCTGGGCGCGCTTGAGTCGCTGGATTGCCGACGCCATCCAGCGTCGCTGCTCATTGAGCAGTGACGCCTGAGTGTTGTGCATAAGCCGCCGCACCTCATGTTGGTAGAGATCATGCCGCACTGGCTCTGAGAGCCGCCCTTGCTCCAGAGCCTCCCGCCACACGTGATCGCCAGTTCGCGGCGAGGTGCCCCGCGTCCTCATACCCTCATGATACGCCTCTCGCCAGCGAAGCACCGGAAGCCCGGAGGCATTTCGGCGATGTATTCGAATTCTGATTCCGGCCGCATGGGTTTCAGGTAAATCATTTACCTCAACTTCGATCCGACGCGCCTCTCGACCGAGCTGTGCAATCTCTGTCTCGACCCTCTCGAGTTCCCTCAGCAATACACCCATGGACTCGTTGCCTCTGGCAGCGCCCCCCTTACCCTTAAAGGGTTTAAACCCTTTAGGGTAGGAGGTGGGTGACTGCGACATGTCACGGTCGAGTGACTCATTTGGGTAGCAATCGGGTGACTGTATCATCGCAAATATCTCCTCGGATGACGTGCAACAGCACATGAAGGTAGTCCAGGTAGGGATGGGGTTGAGCGTTGCCACTGGCAACGCCCAAGGATGGCTCTTCTTAGGAGTCCGCAGTGGAATCGTCGGTTCCGTTGCCAGTGGCAACAGATCCGCCTTCAACCTGTGCTGTCACGGGCCCACTCTGCTGCTCCAGCGCGTCGGAGCCCGACCGCTGGCGAATCACCGGTGCCCAGGGGGAGCGCCGCTCTCCGCGCAGCACGTCCTCCGGTAGCTCACCATATTTCGCCACTGCATCTCGAGCCCGTGCATTGTTTGCGGCATGATCATCTCGTGTCGAACCGGAGTGTCCGGGATAGCGTTTGGGCTCGCTAAACAGGCCAAGGAGCCGCTTTCGTACTGACTCGATCGCCGCAGCCCCTGTATCACGAGACATCATCGCAATGTGCTGCAGCATCAACACATCGCGTACAAGCCGGTCGAACCCAATCAGCAGCATCACGGCTTGCCAGCCCTGAGGGCCTCCGGTGTAAACCGGCGTGACCAAGGGTTGCTGATTGATATTCTCCGCGATGCTCAGCTCTGGCGGGATCGCGTGAAGCAGGTGTTTGACATCGGCTTGCCGCTCGTCCAATGCCTCTTTCGCCTTATCCGCTCGCTCATCAATGCGCAACATCCAATAATCCGCATACGGATCGTCGCGCGCTGCGGACTGCTGGATCCTGCCGGCCAGGAGGAGGAACTGCCGACAGCCGATGATCTGGGGCTTGCCAGTAGACACTCCCCTCCCGTACCACAGTCGGGTAGCGTGGTACGAATGCAGGGTCAGCTCGATTTTGCCGCGCAGCTTCCCCATCGAATCTAAGTCTGTCGCCATTCCTCTATCTCTCTGGGCATGTGTTTAGTGAGGTACAAGGCAACCAAGATAGGCAAGGCGGCGCTAGTGGAAAGGTGATCCTCGTGATATAGGTTTTCCGGTGACAGACGACATACACGTTGCCAGTGGCAACGAATAATTGGTTGGTGGGCTCACAGTTCCGGCACACCAACTTTCTGTCGTATGGCATTTATGTCGATCGTGTAACCCTTCATGCCTAGCATGATCGCCAACTTCACAAAGAGTTGTGGAGCCGGCTGCCGCGACAACAGAGCCGCCTGCGCCTGGATGCCCAGCTGACGCACTGAGGCATAGTGGCTGACCGCCGTCCGGAAAGCTTGCTCAAGAGATCTGCCTGTAGAGACGTTAACCCGAAAGCATCGGTGGCTACCCTCACCGCGCCGGGGCCACTTATCAGCGATAAATGCCGGCGCATAGTACATTCGCCGCTCCCCGCGTCGGATCTTGTACTCGCGTAACAAGTCTGCTCGGAGCCCCGTCGCGAGCCAGCCCTGACCGGCTCGAGCATTGGGCCGATTGAGCCAGTCCTCTTGCCTCTGAGAAAATGCCTGCTCGCGCCATTGTTCGTTGAGTGCGTCCGCTAGCTCCTTAGCTCTCCTTGGCGAGTAATCGCTGTAGGAGAAGTAGGCCTGCCGATACTCACTGCTCGACCCAAGGGTCGTAGCGACCCGTATGCCGATAAAGCCGGCTGGGTGGGCCCCTTCCAGGTACTCGATCACGGCCATCGTGCTTTTCCCCAATCAGTTCAGTCCCAACATCGTGAGCATCTGACGCCGCGCCTCAGCCCCTTCCGCTGACAGCGACTCCAAGCGGCACTTGCCCTGTCCTTCGGCGTTGCCACTGGCAACGGATGCGGATGTCCTGCCCTCATGGCCGCTACGCACCACCGCCCCGGTGTTCACCGAAGCACCCGCGCCTGCCGGCGCAGATGGTGGCGGCTCCGCCACATAACGCTCACCCCGCCTGTCCGCAATGCTCTGAGCATACCGCGTAGGCCGGAACTGCCCTGTCAAAGCCCGTTTCACAAGTCCGTGGAGCAGCCCTGGAGCATTCTGAGCCTTGCCAGCAGCAACCTGCCCAGCTGTTTCGTCCAGCACAGCCTGCCGCATGTCGATGGGCAGCGGGCCGAGTTTCATAGCGATATCGTCTCGTTCACCAGGGCCGAACTCGAGGTTCCCCGGCCAGAACAGTTCGCGCTCATCGCTAGGTGGGGTAGTACAGTACGTATGTTTATTACTACTACGTACTACTGTAGGGTCTGAGTTCGCAACGCGAACTAAGCGATAAGTGTTTGATTTTAGACTTAGTTCGCTATGAGAACTCAGGTTGGTTCGCGATTGCTCTTCACTGAGTTCGCGACGCGAACTGAGGTCTAAGTTATTGTTTCTAGACTTAGTTCGCGACGCGAACTGAGAGGTATCGCCAACCCCTGCCTCAGTTCGCGTATTTTCGTTGCCAGTGGCAACGGATGGCTGTCCCTGCTGGCCATGCATCTCCTGGAAGCGCTTGGCACGCTGGTTAAGGCGATCCAAGGGTTTCGGTCTGATCCAGACACCAGCGTCGGTCATCTCCTGATAGACTGAGCCAGCAACCTCGCGCACAACCCGGTCCTTGTGCTCGCGACATTTAGCGACCAGGTCTATGTACTCGCGATCCAGCATTGCGCCCTCGACCGGAGATAGTGGCTCGTCGTGCAACACGTACACGTTGCCCACGACTCGTCCGTTGAGCGTGTTCCGCGCGCGGTGGCAGAGCGATAGCCAACGAGTGAGGCGCAACACGGCGACTACTCTGGCGACGGTGCCACGCGACGCAATTTTGCCTATGCCACTGGATAGCATTGGCTGCAGATCGTCATATGAGGGAAACGCCGTGCACTGGTCATCGGTTGTGCACAATCGCATCATCTGCCAGCCGATTTTATCGACAGCACCCAAACGAGGATCCCGCAACAACGCAACCGGCACTGATTGATGCGGATTGCCTAGAAATAGCAGCCCACTGCTGCTATCGTTAGAAGTGCTGTTTGAGTCTCCATCACAGGGCTCAGCCTTTTGCGCCGCCGAGGACTGCATTCCTCGGCGGCGTGTCATTTTGGAGGCAGCTCTCCCTACCAGTATTTGGTAGTCGTCTAGACGGCCCATTGCCGCGCCCCTTCCGCCGCCGGCTGATGCCAACGCTTGATCAGCCCATACAGCACCGACAGTGACAGCCCGGTTTCATCTGCCAGCGTCATCATGCCACTAATGTCAGCGAGCGATCGCTCCAGATCGTCCGGCTGCGGTGTGATCCCCTGCCAGCGCTGCCACGCATCATGCTCTTCCGACTCGGTGGGCTCTGGGCGACGCCCCTGCTTGGCGACGAGTCCGAGCAGGATGCGTCGCGTCGCACAATCATTGCCAGACATGCCAAACCACCTGGTCATCATCTCGGTGCTGGCGTCTAGCCGCAGTGCTCGCTCGATCTGCGCCTCACGGTTTTTATCCGCCGTGATGCGGCGAATTTTTGCGAGGAGCATCGTGTGATCGAGCGCGATCCGACATACCGCGTGTGCATCGTGGGCGAGTTCATCGAGCTCCGTCGCTGACATGCGCCGCAGTTCGCGCAACTCGTCGTCGGTAAATCCCAGTGCTTTGGCGCGACGAACATTGCCGTCGCGCAGGTGCTGGATGGCGGTCCAGATGACCGCCTGGGAGATTGATGTGGACATCGAGATATTCCTCTGCGTGTGTATTGGTTATTGCTCTATTGGTAATCCGGATGCGTGCGCAGCACGCGGATCAGGCGAACGAGTCGGAACGCTCTCACAAGAATTTCATCTGGCATGGCTACGTCGCCGGTATCGTGATCCGTTGCCAGTGGCAACGGATCGCATGTGCCGAACAACTCACCGAGTAGCGTCGGCTCACTGGGATAGCCAGGGTGCGTTTCGCCGCTGAGCCCTGCGAGGAATTGCCAAATGAGCTGAGCCCGATAACTAGCCTCGTGCTTCTCGCCGAGGGGCAGGAGGGTGAAGCCAATACCCTCGTCACTCAATTGCAGGGCGCGATCGTCTAGGTCCTCAGTAGGCATGGCGAATTCCGCCCAGCGGGCGAGAGCCTGCGCGAACTGCCCGATCTGCATGCGCAGCTCGCGCGGAGTGCGATACTGGGGCTCAATGCGCCACAGATCTGTAATCGGGTGCATCGGCCCCGCGGACATGAGCGGTACCGCGTGAAGCGCATCGCGCTGGAAATTCGCAGCTTCCTCGCCGGCATCCCTGGCGAGCTGTTCGCGCAGTGCGCGCTGTGCGTCGCTCTCAGTCACTACGCCGCCCACTGTCAGCTCAGCCAGGCGTTCGGCATCATCCTCAGCTCCCCCCGCCTGCTCTGTTGCCGGAGCGTCGGGAGACACTGTTGCTGTCTCCAAGTGCCGGATAGTGGCCTCACGTTCACGCAACTGCTCACGCAAGCGCGACAACTCCTCCTTGAGTGAGGAGTCATCATCCGCCGCCGCATTCCTAGATGAGGGTGTGCCGGTTGGGGACGTCGTTTTCGACGCGTTGCCAGTGGCAACGGATGCCGATAGAGCCTTCGGCGGCTCTAGGAGATCCTCCTCTTCTTCATCAGGCTTCTCGTCCGATATCACAAGAGTCTCAGACGCAGGCTCTGTAGTGCGCTCAGGTTGCGAGCCAGGTGCCTGGTGCGGCTCGCCAAAAAGGATTTGCGGCGCCTCGGGATCGCCACGTAGGCGACCGAGCTCGGCGTCGAGGACGCTCCACACATCTTGTTGATGCTCAGGGTCGTCGATTGACCAGCGCCGCCGCCGGTAGTCGATAATCGTGTTGAAGGTGTGCTCGATCACCGAGAAATGGATGCCGGACTCATCGGAGAGTGCTCCGAATACCCGGTCTTCAAGGACATCCCACGGCAGTTGAGTCTGTCCATCTTGATCGAATTGGGAGACAGCATCATTCCAGAGCACGCCAAACTCGGCGGCATCGAGCTCGGCTCTCTGCCATATTTGCAACGTCACTTCGCGGAACGTAATTAGCCGCTCGACCTGCGGTCGCCCCATTCCTGCACGCAGGGTCTGGGGCAGTGCCGGCCAAATATGCTCTACGGTATACGTCATCCGGCTGATGTGTCCGGGGCCGATCGCGAAACCTAGCTCACGAGCACGTTCCGCAAATGCAGCTTGGCTAAGAGCCCCTTCGGTCTCCTCGATAAATCTCCGAAGTTGCACTACACCCAGGGCCTTCTCGATCCACGACAAATCGCCTCGGGTCTCGTTCTCGCTGAGATGCCCTGCGAGAGCCTCGGCCTCCCCAGGCCAGGGTTTATAGATGCACCAATGTGTGAAATATCGGGCATCACCGGTTTCTTCGTAGAGCTCCTGCAGGATGCTCAACCGCGTGTTACCGCCCGATAGGATGACCCACTTGTCATCGCCGGGGCGTTGAGACACCACCGGTGGCTGTTGCAGCCCGACCTCTCGAATACTCTCTTTGATCTCGTCGTACTTGGGATTTCGCTCGGTACGCGGGTTGTGCTCGTAAGACCTGAGCTGGTCCAGCGTCAGCTCCATCCCTTGCTCACGCAGCGGTGGCCCGAGCTCGCGGACCTGTGCTTGGCGATGCTGTGGAGCAGCGGCAGTCAGCCGCTCTTTCAGTTGATCCCGAGACAGTGCTTTCTTGCTCATTAGTGATCCTCCGGTGACAGCTGCTGGAGCAGCTGGCGTATATGGTTGCGAGTGCGTATCAGGGCGGCATTGACGCGATCCAGTAGGTGCTCACCGCACTCATCAACATCCGACTGCTCACATAGGGCACTGATGGCGGAGCAGATCACGCACAGGTTGTCTGCGACGATGAGCAGGCGCTCTCGTTCTGAAAGTCCTGCCAGGCCGAGCTGCTGCAATCGGCGTCGCTGGGTGGGCAGCAGGCCACGTGTGATCGAATGGAAAAGCAAACCGCTGTCATCCAACAGTGTCAGCAACTGAGCGTTCTGCCGGCATCGGCGCTGAGGCACACAGTCCAGCCATCGTTCGAAGTTGGCCCGGGCGTTTTCGATAGAAGAGTGTTCCACCGGCGCATATCGCATGGGGAGCATCATGCTAGCCATGATTGCGATCCTCACGGCGCAGCCGGGATAGCACATTACGTGCCGCACGGTAATCACTGGGTGTTGATGCGGTGAATATGCAGGGGCACCCCTGCTTTGTGAGCTGGAGATGTCCACCGCGAGTGCGTGCCACATGCCAGCCGTTATCACGGGCATAGTGAATGACGCCCCTCATCGCAGGAGAGCAACGTAATGGTTTACTAGCCATGGCGTGCCTCCTGTTGCCACTGGCAACGGATCGCCAACTGGCGGCGCTTCCAGTTCATGAAACGCTGTCGAATCCCGAGAAAACGCTGCCGGGCTATAGGAAAATGATCCAACTCGGCACGGCTCGTAATGCCGCACGCGGCGACGAGCCAGTCCCGCGCGTCCTGGGTATTGTGGGTACCATCGGGGAGTTCACGCTCTGAGAGCCCATACTTGTAGCGGCGGCGCCGGTCGAGATACAGGGCGAACCAGGGATCCTGGCAGAGCATGGCTGCCTGCCGCGCTACCGCGCCCCCCTTGGGGCGCGCTGCTTGGTTTGCGTTCATGAGGCGCCCCCAAACATATCCTGTTGACGCTCGTGCTCGGCCGCACGCGGATTTAGCCAAAGATGTTCCATGCGTGTCAGCGAACCCCCATTCCCTGATACCGCCGAGGAACGACTGACTCTCATCCAGCCGCTGAGCATGTCCCGGTAGAGCGCATTGTCATAACCACTCAGAACCACGTATCCCTCAAGCTGGAGGCAAACCTTGAGTAGTTGCTCATGCTCTACAAGCGTCATTTCGTGCCGGTAATAGCGGCTCGAGTCGAGACTACGTGTCTCTGGTACATAGGGTGGATCTATGTAGTGCAGCGTTTGCCGTCCATCGTGAGACAGCATCACCTCAATGGCAGGACGATTTTCGATCAGCACGTCGCGTAGCCGATCCGTAAATCGCACCATGGCTTCAGGGATGCGCCGCCAGGCCACGGCAACGCTGTAATGATTGGTGCCGCTACCACTCGACATGCGCATTCCTGACGTTCCGCGTGTCGCGCCGGCGGAGCCGAACGAAGCCCAAGCCCTAAAGATCGTGCGCCGTGCCTGCTCGACAGGATCTTCACATGGCTCTTGTGCCAGGGCGTATTCATCCCTGGCATAAGGTGTCAGCTCGCACATCTCACGCAGCCGAAGCGCGCGGCGAGGGTTACGCAGAACTCGGAATACATTGACGATCTCCGAATCCAAATCGTTGTAAATCTCGATTCTTGACGGAGTTTTGTTGAACAGCACGCCGGCTGCACCACCGAACGGCTCAAGATAAACATCATGAGGCGGGAAATGACTGGTAATCCAATCCGCCAGCTTGTGCTTGCCGCCGTGATAACGCATCACCGGTGGCACGCCTCGCTTGAATGATGGATGAGGTATCGATGAGGTTGTCATGGCCCCTCCCATTCATCCGCATATGCCTGAGCAACAGGAAGGGTGGCGTGAGGGGTTTGGGAGAGCTGCGTGCCGGTTTCCTTTTCGACGATAGTTAATACGAACCAATCACGATCGCCACTCGGCTTGGGATTGCGTGTAATGGTAAAAACCCACCCACCACTGCATGCCTCCCATGTTGGGCGGGAAATCATGCCCACTTGCCACTCCAGCGGTATTGGTGTGTCTGCGACATCTAATCCGAAGTGCTTACAAAGTAGACGGTGGATTTCTTCGTTTATCGTTCTCGGCCCTCGCTCACGCATTGCCTCATTGATGCGCTGCTGTAGTTGCCACGACACTGCAAACTCGACATACGCATGGTTATCTGTACTCATGCTCGGCCCTCCTCCGCATTCGAGGCAGCTACCGTCAGTCCCACAGCGACTTGGCGAACCCATATCGGGGTACTGCCCAAAGCGAACGTCTCGCCAGCCCACGCCAGCAGCAAAGTGGTACCCATGACGTCGGCGATCGCCTTAGCGGCATCGGGTGGTACTGCGTTGCCAATGCGCTCGCGCCAAGCGCTGTCGCTCAGGCCTTCCAGCTCGAGGTACTCCTCTGGATCGACGAGACTTTGCAACGACGCGAGCTCGAGCGTGGTGAACGGACGGTGCCAAGTGCCATCCTCTGACACGATGATGTAGACACCTCTATCTGTCTGGGCTGGCAGTGCATCAGCAATGGCATGAGCAGCTGTGGCTCTAGGGTCTGCGACTGAGAAGCGTCCGCTATCATGCCGTGCAGCGCCGCTGACAGCGCCGGTGGCGGCATCCCAGGCCACGACACCGTAGTGTCCGCCGGTTTGGTAGTGCTGCCTCTGCCCACCGAAGCCCACACGCGGATCAGCAATACAGCCAGCTCCATCTGCCGGACCACGGGCACTTATTACGGTGCCTGAGCGCTGGTCCCAGCGGACGACACGGTACTTATTGCGACTGGCTGCGTGGTGCCATTGCAGGCGGGGATCTGCAACCGAGTGTGGACCACCACCAACGAACATCTTGCCGGTTACCACTGGGGCCGGCTGATCCCAGCGACGAACGCCGTGCTGAACGGAGCGTGGGTGACCATCAATTCGTGGGTCGGCTATGGAAAATGCGCCATTAGTGGGCCTGGCGCTACTGGTGACGGTACCGCAGGTTTCATTCCAGCGATTCACACCCATTATGCCGCTGTGCCAGCCGCGTCCAGGCACGATGCCGTAGTCAGCCAGCATCCCATCTTCGACGCGCAGCCGTTCAAGTGAGCGCCAATCCTTGCCCGCCTCAACCATGGCCAGACGAACCCAGGTGCGCCACTGTAGAGATGGGACCCGATGCATCGGACCGCCTAGCTCGATGTCGCCCGGCAATGGAAGCTTTTCGAGGACGTCGCCCACGGCGCGAAGTGGTCGCTTCTGAGGCTCGTAGAGAAAAGGCGGGACCTTCGCCTGATGACGAGCTACCAGCAGGAAGCGCTTGCGAGACTGCGCCAGACCTCCCAGCTCACCGCAATCATGTGTGGTTTCTGCCACGGCATAGCCGTAGCTCTCCAGCAGGGCACAGATCTGGTCAAGCAGATGGCGGCCGCGGCTAGCGATACGCGGCACGTTCTCGAACAGGATGAACTCGAGCGGATCGTCGGCCCAAGCCTCGCATAGCAGCCAGATCCCACGAAGCGTCAACTCGTTCAATGCCTGATATTTAGCGGTCTTGCTGAGCGTCTCGTTCAGCAGCCCCGACAGGCCTTTGCATGGACTGCTAGTGAACCCGATGTGTGGCCGCTCGCCACCAGCCGCGCGCCGCAGATCGGCAGGGGTTGCCTCACGCCAGTCCGGTGGTGGCTCTTGGCCGTGGAAGGCGACGTACTGCTCGCGTGAAAACAGGTCCATGACCGTGCCCGGGGCACCGGTCAGGCGCTGGAAGTCAGCAATCGCGCCGGCATCGATGTCGATCCCACCAACACAGCGATAGCGGGCCACCATGTTGCCGATACGCGCGTTCCCACGGTTGAAGCCTCGCCCGCCGCCACCCAGCCCGCAGAACAGTTGGAAGTGCCTTATTTCACGGTACTCAACAAGCGAACTTATCTTGGCTTTCATGTTCATGCCCACGCCTCCCCACTGTGTCGCCACTCCAACGAACCGAATGTGGCTTGCTCTTCCAGGAAGGCCATGTGGACGGTACCAATCGGGCCATTTCTCTGCTTGCCGATAATCAGCTCGGCAATTCCCTTCGACTCGGGGTTGTCGGGGTGATAGACCTCGTCTCGATACACGAAGCCAATCACATCAGCGTCCTGCTCGATTGCCCCCGAGTCGCGTAGGTCAGCCATACCGGGGCGCTTGTTGGGGCGGCTCTCCACCCCCCGGTTGAGCTGCGATAGCGCGATGACAGGGCAACGCAGCTCTTTAGCGACTTCCTTCAGGATTCGGGAGATCGATGAAACCTCGAGATTGCGGTTCTCACCCCCGGATTCGTGTAGCAGTTGTAGATAATCGATAAGAATCATTGATGGACGGCCATGCCGGCGCGCCAAGCGTCGAGCTCGTGCCTTCAGCTGAGAAGCCGATATCCCCGCCTGATCGTCAATGAACAGCTTGCCATCGAGCTGCTCCTTGATGAGCGTGACGGCAGCGGTCAGGCGAGGCCAGTCATCATCTTCTAGCTTGCCGGTACGCAGTTTTTGAAGAGAGATACGCCCACGACTAGCCAGAAGTCGCAGCATTAGCTGTTCTTCGGGCATCTCCAAGCTGAATACCAGTACTGGTCCTGCTGCCGCGGTAGCATTCGAGAACAATGCAGACTCGACAAACCGTAGGCCCATTGCGGTTTTACCCATAGAGGGCCGTCCCGCAATAATGATGAGATCGGACGGCTGCCAACCAGCGGTCAGCTCATCTAGATCGTCGAATCCTGTGGGAACGCCGGTGACAGAGTCATCGCTATTGAATGCATGGTCGATGATGTCGATCGTTCGACTCAATATCTCGCCGATTGAGCTGAGCTCATGGCTGCGGTCGTCACCCAGCACGAACAGGCCTTGCTCGATCTCATTGATGAGTTCGACCGCGGACCGACCCTGGCGCGCCTCTCGATCATAAACTCGACGAGAGGCATCGTTGCAAAGCTGAGCTATTCCCCTGAGTTGTGCTCGATCCCGCACTACGTCTGCGTAAGCCACGATGTTTGCCGCTGAGGGGGTATTGCGTACTAGCTCGGCAAGATAGGCGATACCGCCTATCTCCCCTAACGCCTCATCTCCGAGATGCTCAGAGACAGTCACGACATCCATGGGCTTGCCAGTGGCAACAAGATCCTGAATAGCAGCGAAGATGCGACGATGTGCCGGGTGGTAGAAATTGTCTGCTGCTACTCTGTCCGCAACTTCATCCCATGCGTCGTTGTCGAGCATAAGGGCGCCGAGGACAGAGCATTCTGCTTCGATACTGTGTGGTGGGAGGTTGCCAAGGAATGGCACACCGACATCTTGAGCATGCTCAATGGCTAACATGGCGGTCATCTCCTTGCTCAGTGCCTGGGCACTGCATGGCATCGATGACCGGCGCCCACTGCGGATTGAGCTCCTTGGCAACCGCTTTCATGAGATCTGCCCCCGCAGGCGTTTTCCGCGCGTACGGTTTGACCGGCTCGAAACGGTGTATGGGCTCTCCTGCGGAGGATGCTTGTTTGAATGCAGCCAACATTCTGAGCTGACTATCCATCACCCATATACGCTCATCATCGCTGTAGAGTTCACGCATCTGCTGGACGATGTCGCGCCCATCGCGAGTCTCGTCGACTCGATTGAACATCAGTGATAGACGCGGCACGGTCAGCGTCGTGTAGCGAGTAAGCGTTTCAAGATCGTCGAGCAGACCCGCTGTCCCACGGGCAAACTCACGGGCACTGAGCATGTCGGGCGGTATTGGCGAGAGGCACTGATCAGCAGCGAGGATGGCTGACTCGAGCATGACCGATCGTGCGCCCTGGGTATCGATCAGGATCACGTCGTAGCAATCGAACATAGGATCGCTGAGCAGGTGAGCGAGTCTGAATCGCCCGTCGGGCGCATTCAGGAGTAGCTGCTGTAGTTGTCCCTGGTGGTCGTTGGATAGGACGATGTCCAGCCCGTCGATGACTGTGCGCGAGATGATGCGCTCTGGGCGAGTGTCGCTCTGGGCGATCAGCTCATAGATGCCACCAGAGGCTGTCTCGGAGAGAAGGTAGTAGCTGGATAGGGAGGGTTGGACATCCAAGTCGACAAGAAGGACATGGAGCCCAGCATCAGCAAGTAGACCGCCTAAGTTAGCAGTAGTGGTGGTCTTACCCACCCCACCCTTGCTGCAAATGATGCTGATTACACGCATTGTCGTTGCCCCTGCGTTGGTTGAAACCAAGCAGATGGCTACGAGTATTGCGGAGGACGGCCCCGAAGATCCTGCACTAGCAGGAAACCCAGAGCAGGCTATTCACGATCTGTATCAGAGCGCGGACAGTGCAGATGGTGCCGGCACCAGGAGTCGAACCCGGGACCTACTGATTACAAGTCAGTTGCTCTACCAACTGAGCTATGCCGGCTCGGGACCGACGCGTGCGAACTGCAGAGTCGGAAAAGGGTTGGCGTGGCTGGGGTACCAGGATTCGAACCTGGGAATGCCGATACCAAAAACCGGTGCCTTACCACTTGGCGATACCCCAGCAGTGTGGTGGCCAGAGACGGAATCGAACCGCCGACACGGGGATTTTCAATCCCCTGCTCTACCGACTGAGCTATCTGGCCGCTGCCAACGGTGCGTATTAAACAAGATCAGATCGGCAGCGTCAAGCCTTTCGTTTCATGCAGATGCCGCTGTCGTTTCAAAGCCATACGCCTAGCGCTCGGGCGGCACGTAGCCTTCCGCCTGGTCGGTTTCACGGTTGTCGAGAAAGCGCTCCATCTGCTCGTTGAGGTAGGCCCGCGCCTCGGGATCGAGCATGTTGAGGTGCTTCTCGTTGATCAGCCGGGTCTGCAGCGCCTGCCACTCCTCCCAGGCCTGCTTCGACACGCTGGCCTGGATCTCCTGGCCCTTCTTGCCCGGCAGCGGCGGGAAGGGCAGTGCCTCGAGCTCCTGCTGATACTTGCGACAGAACACGGTGCGGCTCATGGCGGTCTCCTTGCTGTTGGTGATGGCAGTGTTCAGGGCCCCGCGGGGGCGGCCAGAGCGAACGGTGCCAGCGAGGCCAGCAGCGCCTTGACCGGCGCCGCCAGCCCGATGCGCTCGGGGTTGCCTGGATCGTACCAGCATCGTGCCTCGCCCACCGCATCCAGCCTGCCGATCCGCGCCGGCTGCGGCGTGATGTCGAGGCGGAAGTGACTGAAGGTGTGGCTGAAGGCCGGCCAGGCCGGGTCGATGGCGGCCCCCGGAGCGTGCACGTCGAGCCAGCCCCGCAGCGCGGCCAGGTCGTCGAACTGAGGCAGCCCCCACAGTCCGCCCCACAGCCCGCTGGCAGGGCGCTGTTCGAGCAGCACCCGCCCCTCGGCATCACGCAGCACCAGCATCAGCGTGGTACGCGTCGGCAGCGCCTTTTTCGGCTTCGACTCGGGGAAGCGGCGCTCCTCACCGCGGGCATGGGCCACGCAGACGTCGGCGAACGGACAGCGCGAGCAGTCGGGGGTGCCGCGCCGGCACAGGGTAGCGCCGAGGTCCATCACCGCCTGGGTGTAGTCGGCCACGCGCTGCTCCGGCGTGTAGTGCTCGGCCAGCGCCCACAGCCTGCGTTCCACCGCCGGCCGCCCCGGCCAGCCCTCCACGGCGTGCAGCCGGGCCAGGCTGCGCTTGACGTTGCCGTCGAGGATCACGGCGCGTCGCCCGGTACTCTGGGCGATGATCGCGCCCGCGGTGGAGCGGCCGATGCCGGGCAGCGCCGCCATGGCCTCGAGGCTCGCCACCGGCAGCTCGCCACCGTGCTCGGCCACGACCTGACGGGCCGCCTTGTGCAGGTTGCGCCCACGGGCGTAGTAGCCAAGCCCGGTCCACAGGTGCAGCACTTCGTCCTGGGTGGCCTCGGCCAACGCCTCGAGAGTGGGGAAGCGCGCCATGAAGCGCTCGAAGTAAGGAATCACCGTGGTGACCTGGGTCTGCTGCAGCATGATCTCGGAGACCCACACCCGGTAGGGCGTGCGCTGGCGCTGCCAGGGCAAGTCATGGCGGCCGGCGCGGTCGTACCACGCCAGCAGACGCTGCTGGAAGACCGTAGGCTCAAGCACCGGTGTAGGCATTTCGCTCATGGATCAACCTCAAAGATGCCTGTCGAAAAATGCATGGCGAAAAAAAGCGCCGACTGGGAGTCGGCGCAGGGACTGGCTTTGGGTCGTCAGTTCAACAGACCACGCAGGGCGTCACGAAGTTCCCGACCGCCACCTTCGCCGAGACGTTCTTCGAGACGCTCCAGCGGCCGCTCCAGGCGACGCTCCAGCTCTTCTCTGGCGCGACCGGACACTTCGTCGCGCAGCAGCTCGGCCAGGGTGACCTGGAAGGCCTCGCGGTCGAAGCTGCACCAGTCGCCGCTGTCGCCGGAGAGCTCTCCGCTGCAGCGCACCGGCAGCGGCACGCGCTCCAGGCGCGGGTTGACCGGACAGGCAGCATCGGCACCGTCGACGAAGCGTGCGGCGGCACGCAGGTCGAAGCGCTCGCTGGTCAGATCGAGCTCTCCCGTCCCGCTCATGTCGATGCCCGGAATCGTCACCAGGATATCGTCACTCTGCACGACTCCGTCCGAGATGCGCAGGCGGGCTTCGGCGCGGTCGAAGCGCGTATCGGCACTCCAGTCCCGGGTAGTCTCGCGACCTTCGACCATGGCGGCCAGCGAGCACAGCTCCTGAGACACGTTGACGTCGAGCACGGCCCCTTCGTCGATACGCCCCTCCAGACGCCCGTTGAGATTGCGCTTGAGCGCTGGCCAAGTGTTGGCGCGCGTCTCGAGTTCGCCACCGAGGGTCAAACGACCGCGCAGCGGTGCCGGAGAGTCGTCGTCGGACAACGCCTCGAGCAGCGGCGCCAGACGCACCCGCGACAGCGACGGACGCAGTTGCCACAGGATCGGCTCACGCGTGAGGTCGAGCCCACCGCTGGCGCTCAGCTCGCCGTCATAGAACACTGAGCTGAAGCGTTCGAGGCGCTGCTGGCCGTCGGCACCCGCCAGGGCCAGCGACACCTCGGTGAAGTCGAGCCCGGAGAGACGCAGTTGCGCCAGGTCGAGCGCCCCGTTCAGGGTCAGCTGGGCCAGCCACTCGGCGGGCACCAGCGTGGCGGTGTCGTCGGCGTGGGCCTTGCGGATCCCCAGCAGGCCGGGGCGGGAGGCGCTCTGGCCCGTGGGTTCGGCAGGCGGCAGGTAGCCGTCCAGGTTGAGGTGATCGCCCTGCAGCTCGAAGTCCAGCAGCTGCCCCGTGAGGCCCGCGGCCAGACGTCCGGTGAAGGTGCTGCCATCCAGCACCAGGGTCAGCCCCGGCAGCTCGAGACGCTCGAGATTGCCGCGCACGGGGCTGGTCAATGCCACGTCGGAGAGCGCCTGAGGGTTGGCCATGGTCGGCATCTGGTTCATGCGCTCGAGCCACGGGCGCAGCGAGAAGGGCGCCAGGCTGACCTGACCGCTGTAGCTGGGCGACTGGTCGAGGCCCGCCAGGTTGAGGTGCCCGCTCAGGCGCAGATCGTCGGGTCCGGTGAGCTGCAGGTCGCGCAACTGCGCGGTGTTCTCCGCCAGGTCGGCATCCACGGCCATGGTCAGTGACAGGGGCAGCGCGCGCTCGCCCAGGGCGGGATGCCGCAGCCCGGCGTCCAGACGGCCTTCCTGGAGCTGCAGACGCTGCTGAGACAGGTCGAGAACGAGCTGCTGACCGCTCAGATCGAGCTGCTGGCGGTTCTCGGCGCCAGCCAGCCGGCTCAGTGTGGTCAGCCGCATGCCTTCGAGCACGTAACGGCGCTCGGCGAGAGCGAGGCGCATCCGCCCTTCCAGCGAGACCTCGCTCGCCAGTGTCGGGCTACGCTCCAGTTCCCGCCAATCCAACGCAGGATACGACCTGACCTGGAAGGAGGACTTGAGCGGGAAGGCACGCTGAGGATTGACATTGGTGCCGGAAACGTTGATCTCGTCGACCAGCCACTCCGAGCCGGCGGCCAGGTCGCGATAGATTGCCGCGCCGTTGCGCACCTGGACGCTGGCGATATTCAGCGCCACGGCCAGATTGCTGCCCTCGAGGCTGGGCCCGGCACTGGCCGGGGCCAGCGCCGACTCGGCGCCTTCGCGGCGCTCATCGAGGCGCTGCAGCAGGGTTTCCCAGTTGCCACGCCCCTCTTCGTCGCGTACCAGGCGCAACTGCATGCCTTCCAGCGTCAGGCCTTCGATGGCGATCTCGCCGCGCAGCAGCGGGGCGAAGGCGAGACTGACCTCGCCGTGGGCAAATGCCACGAACGGCGGTTCGTCGTTGCTCTGCTCCGGCAAACGGCCTTGCGCCTGCTCCACGCTCACACCGAGGCGCGGATAGAAGGACCAGGTGAGCGGTCCATCCAGGGTCAGCTCGAGGCCGCTTTGCTCACGCACCACCTCGATCAGCCGCGGCTTGAAGTCTTCCGGGTCGAGAAAGGTGGTGACATAGACCACGGCAGCCACCACCACTACCCCGAGAACGCCGATGGCGGCCAGCAGCGTCTGTAACAATCGCTTCATGTGTTACCGCCTCCTTACAGCGGTGGGGCCAATTCGTAATAGTCGCCGGTGGCATGCAAGCGATACCCCAGACGATTGAGCAACAGTTGGTCGGCGACGGGCAGTCGCGAGGCCGATGCACGCAGTTCGCGGCCTTCGCTACGTGCCGCATCGCTGATCAGAGCGAGGAGTCGCGAACCGACCCCGCGCCGCCGGGTGGCCTTGCGTACGCAGAGCTCCGACAGCCACCACGCCTGTTCGTCGGTCATCACCGCCACGGCGCCCAGCAGCCGATCGTTGAAGCGGGCGCAGGCGAAGAAATGGCCGGCATCGAGATGTTCGCGAATGAAGGTGTCCACCGGCACGCTGAGCCGTTCGGCCGGCGCGTCGGTATAGATTCGCTGCAGATCGAGCTGCACCTGGCGGTCCGAGCGCCAGACGCTGTTGTCGACGAGATGAAGCGTTACCGGCATGGCGGTCTCCCTGGCCGCGGCTCGGGCCGCCGCTGTGATGGGCGCATTGTAGCGGATGGGCGGGGCGATTCTCTATAATGGATGGCCCATGACGGCAAGCCCAGCGACTTGCCCGCCCGGAAGCCGACCGCAGGCACACCGGGCCCACACCATGCGACGCGCCAGAGCGCGAGAGAGACCCGACATGTCCGAGCGAATCGCCACGGTAACCCGTGACACCAAGGAAACCCAGATCACGGTGACCGTAAACCTCGATGGCGAGGGCCGGCTGAACTGCGAGACCGGCGTGCCCTTCCTCGACCACATGCTCGATCAGGTGGCTCGCCACGGTCTGATCGACCTCGACATCAAGGCAGTGGGCGATCTGCACATCGACGACCATCATACCGTCGAGGACCTCGGTATCACCCTCGGCCAGGCCTTCGACCAGGCCATCGGCGACAAGCGCGGCATATACCGCTATGGCCACGCCTACGTGCCGCTGGACGAGGCGTTGTCGCGAGTCGTGATAGACTTCTCGGGTCGCCCCGGGCTGTTCATGGACGTCGAGTTCACCCGCGCCAGCATCGGCCGCCTCGACACCCAGCTGTTCTGGGAGTTCTTCCAGGGCTTCGTCAATCATGCCCGGGTCACGCTGCATATCGACAACCTGAAGGGCTTCAATGCTCACCATCAGGCGGAGACCATCTTCAAGGCCTTCGGCCGCGCCCTGCGCATGGCCGTGGAGCCGGACCCGCGCATGGCCGGCCAGATGCCGTCCACCAAGGGCTGCCTGTAACGCAGACGACCGAACCTGAGAGGAGCCTTCATGACCATTGCCGTCATCGACTACGGAATGGGCAATCTGCACTCGGTTGCCAAGGCGCTCGAGCACGTCACCCACGAGCATGTGGTCATCACCCGCGACCCGCGCCGCATCCAGGGTGCCACTCGCCTGGTGCTGCCCGGCCAGGGGGCGATCCGCGACTGCATGGGCGAGCTCGAGCGCACCGAGCTGCGCGGCCTGGTGCAGGAACTGCTGGCCAGCCAGAGCAAGCCGCTGCTGGGGATCTGCGTGGGTCAGCAGATGCTGCTCGATCACAGCGAGGAGAGCGGCGGCATTCCCTGCCTGGGCTTTCTCTCCGGCAAGGTGAAGCGTTTTCCCGTCGACATGGTCGACGACCACGGGCAGCGCCTCAAGGTGCCCCACATGGGCTGGAACCTGGTGCATCAGCATCATGAGCACCCGTTGTGGGAAGGCATCGATCAGGACGAGCACTTCTATTTCGTGCACAGCTACTATGTCGCTGCTGAAGACGACGCCTGCGTGCTCGGCACCACCCGCTACGGCCGCATCGAGGCGCACGTGGCCGTCGGCCGCGATGCCACCTTCGCCGTGCAGTTCCACCCGGAGAAGAGCTCCCGTGCCGGTCTCAAGCTGTTGGAAAACTTCGTCAACTGGGCGCCCTGAACCGCGCCTGGTCAACTGGGCACCCTGAGCCGCGCCGCGATGACAACCCGGTGCGCACGCGCACCCGAGAGGACATGACATGCTGGTAATTCCCGCCATCGATCTCAAGGACGGCAAGTGCGTCCGTCTCAAGCAGGGCCGGATGGACGACGCCACCACCTACGGCGACGACCCGGTGGCCATGGCGGCGCGCTGGGTCGAGGCCGGCGCCCGCCGCCTGCACCTGGTCGATCTCAACGGCGCCTTCGAGGGCAAGCCGATCAACGGCGAGGCAGTGACCGCCATCGCCCGGCGCTGGCCCGAGCTGCCCATTCAGATCGGCGGTGGCATTCGCTCGGCCGAGACCATCGAACACTACCTGGCCGCCGGCGTCTCCTACGTCATCATCGGCACCAAGGCGGTCAAGGAGCCGGCGTTCGTCGGCGAGGTGTGCCGCGCCTTCCCCGGTCACGTGATCGTCGGCCTCGACGCCCGTGACGGCTTCGTCGCCACCGACGGCTGGGCCGAGGTCTCTCAGGTCAAGGCGGTGGACCTGGCCAAGCGCTTCGCCGACGACGGCGTCTCCAGCATCGTCTACACCGACATCGCCCGCGACGGCATGATGAACGGGGTCAACGTCGAGGCCACCGCCGAGCTGGCCCGCGAAGGCGGCCTGCCGGTGATCGCTTCCGGCGGGGTGACCAATCTCGACGACCTGCGCGCACTGGTCGCCGCAGGCGAGCCGGGCATTCTCGGCGCCATCACCGGCCGGGCGATCTACGAGGGCACCCTGGACGTCGCCGAAGGCCAGCGCCTGTGCGACGAACTCACCGGCAACCGAACGGGAGGCTGACATGGGCCTGGCCAAGCGCATCATTCCCTGTCTCGACGTCGACGCCGGCCGCGTGGTCAAGGGCGTCAACTTCATCGGCATCCGCGACGCCGGCGACCCGGTGGAGATCGCCCAGCGCTACAACCTGCAGGGCGCCGACGAGATCACCTTCCTCGACATCACCGCCAGCCACGAGGACCGTGACACCACGGTGGAAATGGTCGAGCGCATCGCTGGCGAGGTGTTCATCCCCCTGACCGTGGGCGGCGGCATCCGCACCTGCGACGATATCCGCACCATGCTCAACGCCGGCGCCGACAAGGTCTCGATCAATACCGCGGCGGTGACCAACCCCGACTTCGTGCGCGAGGCCGCCGAGCGCTTCGGCAGCCAGTGCATCGTGGTGGCCATCGACGCCAAGCGGGTCTCGACCGAGGGCGAGACGCCGCGTTGGGAGATCTTCACCCACGGCGGGCGCCGCCCCACCGGACTCGATGCCGTGGAGTGGGCGAAGAAGATGGTTGAATACGGTGCCGGCGAGCTGCTGTTGACCAGCATGGACCGCGACGGCACCAAGGCCGGCTTCGACCTGGGCGTGACCCGGGCCATCAGCGATGCCGTGACGGTGCCGGTGATCGCTTCCGGCGGCGTCGGCAATCTCGACCATCTGGTGGCTGGCGTACTCGAGGGCGGTGCCGATGCGGTGCTGGCCGCCAGCATCTTCCACTTCGGCGAATACACCATTCCCGAGGCCAAACGCTACATGGCCGAGCGCGGTATCGAGATGCGCCTGTGAGGCGAACAAGGAGCGTGAGCGTGCGGTATTCATGGAAGAGTGAATGTCGGGCCGTGGCAGCACTTGCCTTGGCCCTGCTGACGGCACCGGCTACGCTTGCCGCCGAAGCTCGGGAGCCGATCTGGCCACCGGTTATCGAGGTCGAGCATGTGCTGTTACAGACCAGTCTCTACACACGACACTTCAACCCCCAGCCCGACCACAACAATACCCAAGAGCTGATCAGCCTCGAGCTGCACAATCCGCAGCGCTGGCTGGTGGGCGGCGCCCGCTTCCTCAACTCCTTCGATCAGGAAGCCATCTACCTCTACGCCGGGCGCGAGTTTCCCTTCTGGGAGCCGAGCGACAACGTCACCGTGCGCGCCAAGCTCACCGCCGGACTGCTGCACGGCTACCGCGGCGAATATCAGGACAACATTCCGTTCAACCGCTACGGCACTGCCCCGGCGGCCTTGCCCAGCGTGGGTGTGCAGTGGGGGCGCTTCGAGACCGACCTGATCGTGTTCGGCACTGCCGGGGCGATGATCATAGGCGGCATCCGCTTCTAGACACAGCTTAGGCTAGGCTGCGAAGGAAACCTGGCGAAACGGGCGCGGGCGCCCGCTTCGCCCCCCATCACTCCAGCGCCAGGCCGAGATTGCTCACGCCATCGTTGCGCCCCAGCCGGCGCAGCGCCTTGAGCGAGTCCCGGTCGAGCGGACCTTCCGCCGCTTCCAGCACCGCATCCTGAAAGTCGTTCTCGTCGGCCATGAGTGGGTGCTCACGTACCAGCTTGGCCAGCTTGCTGGCATCCTCCTCGCCTTCGGTCAGCTCGACGAAGGCGCGCACGCCTCCCTTGGAGATGCGGCTGACCTCGAGCACGGCCTCGGGGGACTCCCCCCGCAGCGTATCGAACAGCGAGGACACTGCCACGACCACCTCCACCGCGCGCCGGGCACCGAAGCTGTCGTCGTCCTCCGGCGGTTCGAGCTCGGCCAGCTTTTCCGCCTGACGCTCGAAGTCGATACGCGCCTCGCGTACGGCGAGCTGCTCCCACACCAGATCGAGCATCACACGCAGGCCGGCCGGATTGCCGGTCCCCGTCATCTGGGCATAGAGCGAATAGTTGGGCAGCATCCGCTCGCACAGCGCCGCCATGAAGGCCTGTTGCTGACGCGGCGAGAGTGCCTGCAGTCGCTCATGGAAGCCCCCTTTTGGCTGGCTCATGGATTCTCCTCGTGTTTCGACGGTCAGAAGAAAGGATCAGGAAGCGGATGGCTCATGGCCACATGGCTTCGGGCGGCACGCGTCCCCGGCTATCGAAGAGCACACCCTCGGCGACCAGCCGCTCGCGCTGCTCGATGGCACCGGGATGCTCGGCCACCCGGCGCGATGCGGTGATCACGCGGAACCACGGCAGCCCGTGGTCGTCGGGCAGCTCGCGCAGCGCCCGGGCGACGAGCCGCGGCGTGCCGCCCTCGGTCATGGCGGCGATGCGACCGTAGGTGGTCACCCGCCCTGGCGGTATTGCCGCCAGGATGGTCAGTATCTGTTCCCGCAGCGCCGGTTTCATGTACGCTCCGCTCCCCTGCTTCGTGTCACCCTTCAATGGCGAGGATTCCATGCACCTGCATCTGCTTCAACACAGCCCGCACCACGGACCGGGCCGCATCGCCGACTGGCTGTCCAGCATGGGGCACAGCCATACCGTGTTCCATCTCTACGCCGGGGAGGCACCGCCCAGCCTCGCCGATGGCGATGCATTGATACTCCTCGACGGCCCGATGCATGTCCTCGACGATGCGCAGCACCCCTGGCTCAAGCGCGAGCGCAAGCTGATCGCTCGCGCGCTGGACGGCAACAAGCCGCTGCTCGGCATCGGCCTGGGTGCCAGGCTGATCGCCGCCGAGCTCGGCGCCACGGTGGGCCGCGGCACCTTCGCCGAAGTGGGCTGGCACGAGGTGACCCTGGCCCCCGAGAGCCCCTTCGACCTGCCGGAGCGCTTCACCGCCTTCATGTGGCATCGCGACGTCTTCGCCCTGCCCGACGAGGCGCTGCCGCTGGGCGGCAGTTCCGGCAGCCCGGTGCAGGGCTTCGCCTGGGATGCCGGCCGGGCGCTCGGCCTGCTCTGCCATCTGGAGGTCACGCGCGCCGGGGTCGACGCCCTGCTTGCCGAAGGGGAAAGGCCGGAAGGCAGCGACGCCAGCCCCCACGCCCAGCCTGACGAGGCCATTCTCGCCGATGACCGGCGCTTCGACCGCCTGGCCCCGCTGCTCGACCGCCTGCTGAGCCAGTGGATGCGCAGCGCCCCGGCGTAAGGAATCTCACGCCGGCTGCGGCTGCGTATCGAGCTGCCGCGAGCGCTCCTGCGACCAGGCTCGCGCCGCCGCCAGGCAGCTGTCCCAGTCGCCGACATGCAGGAAGCGCTCGGCGTTGCGCTTCTCCAACTGGTAGCGGTACATGGGGTCGTAGTATTCGGTGAGCAGCGGTGCCAGCCAGGCCTCATGGGCCTGGCGATTGCCGCGCTCGTGCTCGCGAAAGGCGAGCTGCTGAAGCCGCTGCAGACGCGCCAGCCGGGCATGGCCCAGGCGTTTCTTCAGCCGCGCCAGCGCGCTGGAGAGCTGCTTGCGCATCAGCGCCCAGCCCAGCCACTCGCCGAACTGCTGGCGATAGATCGCCCACAGATCGTCGATGTAATCCTTGTGAATCTGCGCCAGACGCCAATCCAGGGGCATCTCCACCCGCACCCTTGGCGCACCCTCCATCGCCCGCCAGAAGGCGAGCGGCACATTGGCCGTGCCGATGTGGCGCGACTCGTCCTCCACCACCAGCGGTCCTGACAGTGCCAGCAGACGCAGCCCCATGGCGTGCTCGAAGTCGATCTGACTGGGCGCCGGCAAGGGGTGGCGACCGAAGGCCGAGCCCTTGTGGCGGGCGCAGCCCTCGAGGTCGAGCCCGTTGGCCAGCTGCTGCACCAGTGTCGTCTTGGCGCAGCCGGTGAGACCTCCCACCACCAGCAGCGGTTGCTCGGCCGCGGCGTCGATACGCGCGCACAGCGCCTGGCGCATGGCCTTCCAGCCGCCGCGAATGCGTGGCCGCTCAACACCGGCCTCGGCCAGCCACTGCTGGGCGATCTGCGAACGCAGCCCACCGCGATAGCAGTAAATGATCGCCTCGGGATGGACCTCTACCGTGCGCTGCCAGGCCGCGATGCGTGCCTGCCGAATCCCCCCGCTGACCAGCCGCTGACCCAGCACGATGGCGGCCTGCTGGCCGCGCTGCTTGTACTCGATGCCGACCAGGCGCCGCTCCTCGTCGTCCATCAGCGGTAGATTGATCGCCCCGGGCAACCCGCCCTGGGCGAACTCCACCGGCGCGCGCACGTCGATCAGCGGCACGCCCTGACGTAACAGGCCGAGGTCGGCATCGACCAGCGGCAGCGTCTTCACCCCAGCACCTCGATCAGGGCCTGCCCCTCGGCCTTGGCCACCTCGCCGAAGGGCACCAGCTCGATGCCGTGCTCACGCCCGATGCGCTCGACGTCGTCCTGCCAGGAGGGGTGCACGGAAATCAGCAGGCCGCCGGAGGTCTGCGGGTCGCACAGCCACTGCCAGTGCGGCTCGTCCATCTCCTTGAGCGCCGCACCCAGCGCCTTGCGATTGCGCAGGGTGCCGCCAGGCACCGCGCCGCGGCGACGATAGGCCTCGGCCTCGGCCAGCCGCGGCAGGCGGCGGAAATCGATGCGCGCCGCCACGCCGCTGGCCTGACACACTTCGGTGAGGTGACCGGCCAGGCCGAACCCGGTGACGTCGGTCATGGCGTTCACCCCCTTCACCCGGGCCAGCGCCATGCCGATATGATTGGGCTGCAGCATGGTCTCCCGGGCCAGGTTCTGATGGCCCGACTCCAGCAGCCCCTGCTTCTCGGCGGTGGTGAGAAACCCCACGCCCAGCGGCTTGGTCAGGTACAACAGGTCGCCCACCTGGGCGCCCTTGTTGAGCTTCAGGTGTTCGAGATCGACCAGGCCGTTGACCGCCAGGCCGAAGATCGGCTCGGGGGAGTCGATGGAGTGCCCGCCGGCCAGCGCCAGGCCTAGCTCACGGCAGACGCCCTGGGCTCCCGCCACCACGTCGCCGGCGATCTCCGGCCCCAGCTTGTCCAGCGGCCAGCCGAGGATGCCCAGCGCCATGACCGGCTTGCCGCCCATGGCATAGACGTCGCTGATGGCGTTGGTGGCGGCGATACGGCCGAAATCGAAGGGGTCGTCGACTATGGGCATGAAGAAGTCGGTGGTGGCGATCATGCCACGGCCATCGCCGAGGTCATAGACGGCCGCATCCTCACGGCCCTGATTGCCTACGATCAGTCGCGAATGGGTCGCCCCCGGGCCGGCCTTGGCCAGGATGCCGTCGAGTACGTCGGGGGCAATCTTGCAGCCACAGCCGGCACCGTGGCTGTACTGGGTCAGTCGAATCGCGCTCATCTCGTTCTCCTTGGCAGTTCAATTCCCATTCTACCGCAGCGACGCATGCTTGCCTCACAGCGCTTCGAGGGCATCGGCCAGCTTGTCCACGGCCACCACCTCCATCCCCTCCGGGGCGCGCTTGGGCGCATTGGCCCGCGGCACGATGGCGCGGGTGAAACCATGCTTGGCCGCCTCCACGATGCGCTCCTGGCCGCTGGGCACGGGGCGAATCTCACCGGAAAGCCCCACTTCACCGAAAACCACCAGCTCGCGCGGCAGGGAGCGGTTCTGCAGGCTCGACACCACGGCGAGCAGCACCGCCAGGTCGGCGCTGGTCTCCAGCACCTTGACCCCGCCGACCACGTTGAGGAAGACGTCCTGGTCGCCGGTGAACAGCCCCCCGTGGCGATGCAGCACCGCCAGCAGCATGGCCAGGCGGTTCTGATCGAGGCCCACCGCGACCCGCCGCGGGTTGCCCAGCGCCGACTCGTCGAGCAGCGCCTGCACCTCCACCAGCAGAGGCCGCGTGCCCTCCCAAACCACCATTACCAGGCTGCCGGCGGCCTGCTCCTCGCTGCGCGAGAGGAAGATCGCACTGGGGTTCTTCACCTCCTTGAGCCCATGCTCGAGCATGGCGAACACCCCCAGCTCGTTGACCGCGCCGAAGCGGTTCTTCTGGCCGCGCAGCGTGCGGAAGCGCGAATCGGCACCGCCTTCGAGCAGCAGCGAAGCATCGATCATGTGCTCCAGCACCTTGGGACCGGCCAGGGTGCCGTCCTTGGTCACGTGCCCCACCAGCAGCAGTACGGTGTTGGACTGCTTGGCGAAGCGTGTCAGCACCGCGGCTGACTCGCGCACCTGGGCCACCCCGCCGGGCGCCGAGGCGATATCCTCCAGGTGCATGGTCTGGATCGAGTCGATCACCAGAATCTCGGGGCGCTCGCGCTCGGCCACCGCCAGCACCGTCTCGACGCTGGTCTCGGCCAGCATCTTCAACCCCTGGGTGGGCAGCTGCAGCCGGTGGGCTCGCATTGCCACCTGGGAGAGCGACTCCTCGCCGGTGACGTAGAGCACTCGACGCGCCTGGGCCAGCTTGCAGGCGGTCTGCAGCAGCAGGGTCGACTTGCCGGCACCGGGGTTGCCACCCAGCAAGACCGCCGAGCCCGGTACCAGGCCACCGCCCAGCACACGGTCGAACTCGCCGAAGGTTGAAGAAAGCCGCGGCACCTCGGTGAGGTCGACGCTGCCAAGGTCGACCACCTCCTTCGACAGGCCGCCGGCGTAGCCCGCGCGCCCGGCCCCGCTGCTGGCGGCCGCCCCCGGCCGGGCGGCGGCCAGGCGCACCTCGCTGAGCGTGTTCCACTCCAGACAGCTCGAACACTGCCCCTGCCACTTGCGGTACTCGGCCCCGCACTCGGTACAGACGAAGGCGCTCTTCGCTTTGGCCATGTGGGCCTCTCCCCGCTTCTCGTCGGCCCCTCAGGACCGTTGAACGTATCAGACGCGCGAAGGCGGCCCGCAGGCCGCCTTCGCTGATGCCCGCAACGCGTACTTACATGCGCTGCAGCTGCAGGGCTTCGTTGTTCTGGAAGCGACGACGCTGAGGGTCGATCAGTTCCAGGGTCTGGTCATCGATACGCAGGAAGTAGTAGATCTGGCCTTCGCCGTCCGGTGTCAGCTCATAGACGGTGGCATCGGGGTCGACTGCGGTACCGCTGAGCACTTCCCAGTTACCGGCATACTCTTCATCGGGCGGATCCTGGGGGTGTTCGCGATAGCTGGCGCGCAGGTCGAAGGTTCTCTCCTCCAGTGACGCCTGTTCGCTGCCACGCAGGTTCACCGTCAGGTCGATGCCCGCGCAGTTGCGGCAGGGCAGCGTCCCTTGATATGCCACGGCATCGTCCATTGCCACATCGGCACGATCGTCAACCGCAGGGGCTGCACAACCGGCCAGGAAGGCCAGCATGGCCGAGCCAGCCAGCAGGGTCCTCACTTGCATTTGCTCACTCCTAACCTATGGGTTTGTCGCCTTGTAGGGTGTGTCATCATATGTGACAGCATAACCCTTAAGAGCGCTCGCAGACAGTCTCGGCTTTTCGACTGCAGCCACGGCTCACGCCGCCCCCGGATAGACGTGCATGAACACCAGTGCCAGCACGACGGGCATCACCACCAGGCTGCCCAGGTTGCCGATCAACACCAGCGAAGCGACCTTTTGCGGCTCCTGTCGATACTGCTCGGCGACCAGATAATTGAGCACCGCCGGCGGCAGCGCCGCAAACACCCACAGCACCGCGGCCTGCAGTCCCGTCAGCTCCAGCCACAGGATCATGGGCAGCGCCAGAATCAGCCCCGATAGAGGACACAGCACCGCCCCCAGCATGCCGGTCTTCCAGTCACGAAAGTCGATGTCGAGCATGCGCACCCCGAGGGCGAACAGCATCAGCGGAATGCACACGCCGCCCAGCATGTGCAGCGCCTCGAGCAGCCAGCCCGGCAGCGGCACGCCGCCCAGATTCACCCCCAGCCCCGCCAGGCTGGCCAGCACGATGGGCATGCGCAGCAGCCGCCACAGCGGCGTGCGCGGGCTGAGCATGTAGAGCCCCACCGAGAAATGCAGCAGCATCTCGACGATGAACACCACCACGGCGGCAGGCAGCGCCGCCTCGCCGAAGGCCAGCACCAGCAGCGGGACCCCCATGTTGCCGGAATTGTTGAACATCATCGGCGGCAAGAAGGTCTTGGGCTCGAGCCTGAGCAGCTTGACCAGCGGCCACAGCACCACCCCCGAGCCCAACACCACCACCGCAGCCGCCAACGCCAGGCCGGCATACTCCTCCAGCGGCGCCTGGCCGTCGGCCAGCACGGCAAACACCAGCATGGGAACGAAGATTTCCATGTTGAGCGTATTGAGGCTACGAATGTCAGGCGTGCGGAAGCGGCCATACAGCGTGCCACAACCGGCAATCAGGAAAACCGGCAGCAGAGTGGCGATGATCTGGGCGGTCATGAAGGGTTCCAGGATCCAGACGAAAGCGCCTAGGCTAGCATGCTGTCGGCTTGCGCGGTCAGGCCACAGCGGTCAACATTGGCCTAAAGTTCCGTCCCTGTGAGAAACGAGACACCATGAGCCAGTTCTGGAGCCCGGCGGTACGCGAGCTGACGCCCTACGTACCGGGCGAGCAGCCGCGCGAGAAGCTGATCAAGCTGAACACCAACGAGAACCCCTACCCGCCGGCGCCCGGCGTCGAGGCGGCGCTGCGCGAATACCCCGTCGATCATCTGCGGCTCTATCCCGACCCGCAGTCTCTCGCCCTGCGCCAGGCGCTTGCTCACGAGCATGGCGTCGCGGTGGAACAGGTGTTCGTCGGTAACGGCTCCGATGAAGTGCTGGCCCTGGCCTTTCAGGCCTTCTTCTGTCACGAGCGTCCGCTCGAGATGCCCGACATCACCTACAGCTTCTACCCGGTCTACTGCAAGCTGTACGGCATCGAGCGGCGCAGCCTGCCCCTGGACGACCGGTGGCGGGTCGATCTCGACGCCTTCACTGCCGACAGCGGCGGCGCCATCTTCGCCAACCCCAACGCCCCCACGGCCCATGGGCATCCGCGCGATGCCATTGCCGGCCTGCTCGAGCGCCTGACCGATCAGGTCGTGCTGGTCGACGAAGCCTACGTCGACTTCGGTGGCGAGAGCGTGGTGCCCCTGATCGAGCGCTTCCCCAATCTGCTGGTGACCGGTACCTTCTCCAAGTCCCGCAGCCTGGCCGGCCTGCGCCTGGGCTATGCCATCGGCTCAAGCGAGCTGATCGAAGGGCTGGTACGGGTCAAGGACTCCTTCAACTCCTACCCCATCGACAGCCTGGCAAGCGCACTTGCCATTGCCTCGCTCGAGGACCGCGAGCATTTCGATGCCTGCCGTGAGCGCGTCGTCACCACCCGCGAGCGCACCGTCAGGCGCCTCGGCGAACTGGGCTTCGAGGTCCTGCCCTCCCAGGCCAATTTCGTCCTCGCTCGTCATCCCGAGCACGACGCTGCACAACTCTTCGTCGGCCTGCGCGAACGGGGCATTCTGGTGCGCCACTTCAACACCGAAGCGCTGCGCGACTTCCTGCGCATCTCGATCGGCACCGATGACGAAATGGACAGCCTGATCGAAGCCTTCGAACTGCTCTGCCGCTGAGCCACCCCACGGGCGCCGCCAGGCGCCCGTTGCGTTCAGGAATCTCGCCATGCCCACTCCGCCCCTGCCGGTTTCCGGGGTCCATCATGTCGCCCTGATCACCGCCGACTACTCTCGAGCCAAGCGCTTCTATCTCGATGTACTGGGCGCCGAGGTGCTCAACGAGAGCTACCGCGTCGAGCGTGACAGCTACAAGCTCGACCTGCGCCTCCCCGGCGGCATCCAGTTGGAACTCTTCTCCTTTCCCGCGCCGCCGGCGCGCCCCAGCTACCCCGAAGCCTGCGGTTGGCGTCACCTGGCCCTGGCCACTGCCGACCTGGATGCCTGTGTGAAGCTGCTCGAGGCGCGCGGCGCAAGGCCCGAGCCCATCCGAGTCGATGCCCTGACGGGCTCGCGCTTCACTTTTTTGAGCGACCCGGACGGCGCCCCAATCGAGCTATACGAGCAGAAATGACAGGATCGGGTAGGGGCCGGGGTCACCCCCGGCGCCCTCCCACACCACCGTACGTACCGTTCGGTATACGGCGGTTCATGAAGAACGGCTAA
>NZ_FNVC01000017.1:0-105166 GCF_900108215.1 Billgrantia desiderata
TTCAGAAACCCAGCTTCGAGAGAGGCTGGGTTTCGCCGTTTGGGGGTCCCAAAACGTCCCCCTGATCGCCAGCGGGACGACCCGATGGTGTGCTTGCCAACCCGGGGACGGCCTCGGACCCTCAAGAAGGAAATCTCAATGGCCTGGTTGTTGTTGGTCGTGGCCGGTCTTCTCGAAGTGGCGTGGGCGTTGGGCCTGAAAGCGTCACACGGCTTTACCCGGCCGCTCCCCAGTGTACTGACCGTCATCGCCATGGTGGCCAGCTTCTACCTGCTGGCACAGGCAATGAAGGTGCTGCCCGTGGGTACCGCCTACGCCATCTGGGTAGGCATTGGTGCGGTGGGTACGGTCTTGCTGGGCATTCTGCTCTATGGCGACAGCGCTTCGCCGCTGCGGCTGCTCAGCCTGGTGTTGATCCTGGCCGGCCTGGTGGGTTTGAAGCTGGCTGCTTAACAATTGATAGGCAAGAAAGTACCCGTATGAAGCAAAGCCCTGGCCGTGAAGGCCAGGGCTTTGTCGTGTTCGGCCGTCGGGAGTCCGACGACCCGGACGGGGCGGCTTATACGACGCCTTGATCGATCATGGCATCGGCCACCTTGCGGAAGCCGGCGATGTTGGCGCCCAGCACCAGGTTGGTGGGCTCGCCGAACTCCTCGGCGGTGCCCGCACACTGCCTATGAATCCCTGCCATGATCGCCTGCAGCTTGGTATCGACCTTCTTCAACGACCACTGCTGCATACTGCTGTTCTGCGCCATCTCGAGCTGGCTGGTGGCCACGCCGCCGGCGTTGGCTGCCTTGCCGGGCCCATAGGCGATCCTGGCTTCGAGGAAGCGGTCCACCGCAGTGGCGGTGGAGGCCATGTTGGAGCCTTCGCTGATGCAGTGGACGCCGTTGCCGAGCAGCGCCATGGCGTCGGCCTCGGTCACTTCGTTCTGAGTGGCGCTGGGGAAGGCAACCTCGCCCTTGATGCGCCATACGGCATGGCCGTCGCTCGGGTAGTCCTGAGCATCGATATACGTCGCCTCGGGATGGTACTCCACATACTCGCGCAATGTGGTCCGCTTGACCTCCTTGAGCAGCTTCAGCGTCTCGAGGTCGATGCCTTCCGGGTGGTGAATCGTGCCGCGGGAGTCCGAGCAAGTAATGGGGCGGGCGCCGAGTTGGTAGAGCTTCTCGATGGTGTAGATGGCCACGTTGCCGGCGCCGGATACCAGGCAGGTCTTGCCGGTGATGCTGTCGCCGCGCGCCTCGAGCATGTTCTGCGCAAAGTAGACTGCACCGTAACCGGTGGCTTCCTTGCGGCCGAGCGAACCGCCCCAGTTCAGCCCTTTGCCGGTGAAGACGCCCTCATAGCTGCCGGTGAGACGCTTGTACTGGCCATACATGTAGCCGATCTCTCGGGCACCTACGCCGATGTCGCCGGCCGGTACATCGATGGTCGCGCCGATATGGCGATACAGCTCGTTCATGAACGACTGGCAGAAACGCATGATTTCGCCGTCGGACTTGCCCTTGGGGTCGAAGTTGGAGCCGCCCTTGCCGCCGCCGATGGGCAGCCCGGTCAGAGCATTCTTGAAGATCTGCTCGAAGCCCAGGAACTTGATGATGCTGGCGTTGACGCTGGGGTGGAAGCGCAGGCCGCCCTTGTAGGGACCCAGGGCCGAATTGAACTGGACGCGATAGCCTTTGTTGACCTGTACCTTGCCGGCATCGTCGACCCAACTGACACGGAACATGATCTGACGCTCAGGCTCGACGATGCGCTCGATGATGCTGTGCTGGTGGTAGCGCGGCACCGTTTCGAGCAGCGGGCGCAGGCACTCGAGGACCTCCTCGGCCGCCTGATAGAACTCGCTCTGGGCAGGGCTGCTCTTTCTCAGCCCTTCGAGGGTGTCGTGCACGTAAGTCATGGCTGTGTCCTGATGGTAAATAGGTGCGCTCACTATAATTCAATGCACCAATATGCAGCAATTGCATAGGCTATGTCGGAATTAGACATTGATATGAGTCGAAATCG
This sequence comes from Billgrantia desiderata, assembly GCF_900108215.1. NCBI lineage: Bacteria > Pseudomonadati > Pseudomonadota > Gammaproteobacteria > Oceanospirillales > Halomonadaceae > Billgrantia > Billgrantia desiderata. The sequence goes on from NZ_FNVC01000017.1 coordinate 2,020, forward strand.
CTTTCAAATTGCCGTTTTTTGCGCACCAATATCGAGCATTAGGTAATTTTAAAGGACGATTTTTTAACGATATCGAGATGGCCGACAGCGAAGGCCAGGGCTGGTACCATGCGTCACCAACGAATCCGTGAGAGAAACGCCGATGTCCAGCCTGGCAGAACGCATGGTGCCCGATCAGCTGCTCTTCTACTGTCGTCCTGGTTTCGAAGCCGATGTGGCGGCCGAAGTGGCGGCAAACGTCGAGCGACTCGGCTGGCAGGGCAGGGCCGAGTTCATCGATCAGTCCGGGTTCGTGAACTTGGTCGTCGACGATGAGCGGCCGGCCAATGAGCTGCATCGTCAGCTGGCGTTCGAGCGGCTCATCTTCGCGCGTCAGAGCCTGGTGGCGCTGCCGTCACTGCAGCTGGAGCGTGACGACAGGCTGTCTCCCATCCTCAAGCAGGTGGTGGAGAGCGGCTGGAGTTTCGATTCGATCTGGCATGAGACGCCCGATACCAACGAGGGCAAGGCGTTGGCGGGGTTGATCAAGGCGTTGACGCGCCCGCTCGAGTCGGCACTGCGCAAGCGGGGGGCGCTCCGGCGCAAGGGCGGCGGGCGTCGTTTGCATCTGTTCTGGATGGATGGCGATCTCGTGCAGTTGGGCATGAGCTTTCCGGGTAACCGCAGCGAACTGCCCGGCGGTATTCGCCGGTTGCGCTTCCCCGCGGCGGCGCCCAGCCGCTCGACGCTGAAGCTCGAGGAGGCCTGGCACGAGTTCATTCCGCGCGAAGAGTGGGACGTGCGCCTTTCCGAGGGAATGCAGGCGGCGGATCTGGGGGCGGCACCCGGCGGGTGGACCTGGCAACTGGTCGCTCGGGGCATGCATGTCTATGCCATCGACAATGGCCCCATGAAAGGCGACCTGATGGCCACGGGCATGGTCGAGCATCTGCGCGAAGACGGTTTCGTCTGGGAGCCGCCCTATCGGTTGGACTGGCTGGTTTGCGACATCGTCGACAAGCCCGCCCGGGTCACTGCCATGGTTCAACGTTGGCTGATTCGGCGCTGGTGCCGGGAGGCGATCTTCAATCTCAAGCTACCGATGAAGCGACGCTGGGAGGAGGTGCAGCGCTGCCTGGCGCTGTTGGAAGAGGGGCTGGAGGATGCCGGCGTTCGCGCTACGCTGCGCTGCCGGCATCTCTATCATGATCGTGAAGAGGTCACGGTGCATGTCAGGCTGCTGGACTGATACCGGGCCCGCTGCGGCGGCCAGGTACTGAGGTCAGGTACAGAGGTCAGTAGGACGGCTCGTAGACGCGGATGGTTTCGTCCTCGGTGAGCAGCGGCAGGATGCGCTGCATCACCCTGGCGCGTTCCTCGCTGGTGTACCATTCGTTCCAGGCGTTCAGATCCCGCCACTTGACGATCATCAGGCGTCGGTCGCTGCGGCCGCGTTCGACCAGGGTTTCGCCGCCGACGAACCCTCTGGCACCGAGTGAGAAACGCATCGCCTCACGGGCGGCTTCCTCGTATTCCTCTTCCAGGCCAGGCATGATGCGACGTTCGATTATGATCTTTATCATCTAGCAGTTCCCAACGAGGTCGATCGATGACGAATACCGCCGACTCGCAGCCCGTCCACCAGGTCGAGCTGGACACGACCGGTCTTTACTGCCCGGAGCCCATCATGCTCATGCACAACAAGGTGCGTGACATGCGTCCCGGCGAAATACTCAAGGTGGTGGCGACGGATCCCGCCACCACCCGTGACATCCCCAAGTTCTGCAGCTTCCTGGGCCACGAGCTGGTGGCGCAGGAGGAGTCGGACGGCCACTATCTCTACTTTATCCGCTTGGGCTGATGTACTGCCAGCCCCTGCTGCGTGCCAAGGCTCTGTTTGAAAAGTCGGCGAGCGCAGCCAGTTTTCGGGCAGAGCCTAGCCGTCGGCCCTCACGGCGGTATTGGGCATGACCATCAACGCCAGAGCTTCCAGGGTGCCAGGGTCCTGCTCACGGATTCGATTGGCGATGCTGCGCTGGAAGAAGTAGACCATCCTGTGACGGCTTCGGCCCGGATAGAGGCAGGCGTCGCCGGGCAGGATCGGCGTCGATTCGATGAGCGACTCATCGGCCAGCAGGGCTTCCACGTTACCGTCGCTGTAGAGACGCCAGCCGAACACTTGCTTGAGCTGCCAGGGACGGTCGTCGTCATCGATGCACAGAGCATGGGTGCCCTGAGTGTCGGGAATCTGCTGGATGAGGGTAATGTCGCGCGTCTCTTCGTAGTCGAAGTAGGCGGCGGCATGTTCCAGCTCACAGGCCTTGTGGGGTGGGGGGTATTCGAGCAGCTCTTCGGTTTCGGGGTCGCGATAGCCGACGAAACGGCCATGCTCGGCATCGTCGAGCTGATGGCAGGAGGTCAACGTCTCCATCCAGGGCACCAGGCCCACGACATCGCCATCTTCACGCAGGCCCCAGGCCAGAATGGGCATGCCGTAGAGGGAGTCCGGGTCCGAGGCCAGGCTGTAGACCATTTCAAGGCCGTCGAGCTCGGGGGAGAGGCGCACCAAGCGCCGCTTGGCCTGGAGCTTCTGGCGCATCGTTTCCAGGTCGATGACCCGGGCAGGTCGGGGTGACAGTGTCATACCCATGTTCCTCCCTCCAGATTCTGCATGGGCCGAGCGGCAAGGTCACGGCTGCGGCAAGGCTGACGGGATCGACTCCTACCTTCTCGCAATCACCAATATCACAGAGTTGGCATCCAAGTTAAGCCTGTCGGCACCTTTTTCGTGCAGTGCCGGGTTTCACGTGCAGCGTCTGACCAGGGCTTGCCAATGCTGCCGATGCTCGCTGCGAGCCTGGCGCAGGGCGGGCAGAGGGGCCTCGGGGTTTTCCAGCGACAGCCAGGCATGGCGATAGTCATCAATCGCCTCGGGCGGAGGCACATGGCTTGCGAGGAGGGAGTCGATCGCTTCGAGCCAACGTGTCGCCAGGCTCTCCAACCGGTCCAGCCAGGCGAATGCCGCCATGTCGGCCATCTCTTCGCTCAGCTCACCGGCGGGTGAGGCAAGCGCGGTACAGCCGCGCTGCGACTCGAGGTTGGCGGCGAGCAGTGCGTTTGCCTCGTTCAGGCGCCTTTCGGCGAGCATCAGGGCGCGCAGCAGCTCGGCGGTCAGGGGGCGGCTGCGCAGCGAATTGAGATGATTCTCCAGCGTGCTCGACTGGTGCTGCCATGCGGGATTGAACTGGTTGACGGTGGCTTGATGCAGCCACGCGAGGGCCTCGAACTGTGCCTCGATGCCGCGCGTATCGTCCGGTGCCAGGGGGGAGCTGGCGCGCGAGAAGCTGCGCACCCACTCGTCGGAGTCGAACAGGCTGTTCCAGCTCACCTTCGGCAGTTGCTCGGTCTTGATCAGCGTGAGTCGTTCGAGGCGCTCGCGGTTGGCGTCCGACAAGCTATCGGGCACGTCGCTGTGCCAGCAGGCGTGCAGGCGGCGCCACAGTTCCAGTTCGTATATCCATTGCTGACTGGGTGGCGCCACGCGCCCGAGCTGGTTGTTGCGGGCGGCGACCAGCTGGGTGATGTGGCAATCGCGCAAGGCGTAGACGTTGAGTATGCCCTCGCGGGTTTCGGCAACCTCGAAGAGGCGCTCATCGCGTTCGGGAAAGGCGCCGATGTTGGGTGGCGCCGTCCTCTCCGGCGCCGGTTGTCCCAGGGCTTCGGCGAGCGCCCTTTGGTACTCGATGAGCTTGGCATCGCCCTGTTCGCCGTTGCCGCAGCCTGTCACCAGCAATGCCATCATGCCTGCCGTCAGCAGGCGTTTCGCTTCACTCCAGCGGTATCTCCTGCTTGCCATGCGCGACTCCCTTGGCTCTGCGCCGCAGCCGCTCGCCGAGCAGCAGCGCCGCCACGGTGAGCCCAGCGATCAGGCCGATCCAGTAGCCATGCACTCCCAGCGGTTCGCTCCAGCCGGGCAGGCCGCGGGTACCCAGCCAGTGGCCGCCAGCCAGCCCTACCGCCCAGTAGGCGAACAGGGTGATGACCATGATGATCCGGGTGTCCTTGTAGCCTCTGAGCGCACCGGCCAGATTGACCTGCAGTGAGTCGGACACCTGATACAGCATGGCCAGCAGGACCAGCGACAGGGCCAGGCGTTGCACGGCCGTATCGTGAGTGTAGAGGGCCATGACCGGCTCTGCCGTGAACCACAGCAAGGTGCTGTTGAGCAATGCGATCAGCACCGAGACCAGTATGCCGTTCCAGGCCACCATGCGTGCCCGTTCGGCCTTGCCCTGGCCCAGGGTGTTGCCGACCCTGACGGTCAGTGCCATGCCCAGGGCCAGCGGCAGCATGAATAGAATCGAGGTGTAGTTCAGCGCGACCTGGTGCGCCGCCACCGTCACTTCACCCAGACTGGCGATGAACAGCGAGATCAGCGTGAACAGCGTCACCTCGACGAAGATCGCCACGCCGATGGGCACGCCCACGTAGAGCAGCTCGCCGATCAGACGCCAGCGCGGCGGGGTGGGTGAGTGCCACAGCGAGACGTTGCCGTAGGCCCGCGAGCGCCGCGTGTAGGCGATCATGGTCAGGCACATGACCCACATGGAGAGTGCGGTGGCGATGCCGCAGCCCAGTGCGCCCAGCGCCGGCAGGCCTTGTATCCAGCCGGGCAGCCAGCCGCCGAAAAGCGCCGTGAGTCCGTCGCCGCCGTATATCAACACGTAGTTGCTGGGAATGTTCACCCCGAGCCCTACCAGGCTGATCCACAGCGAGGGGCGGGTGTGGTTCATGCCGTCGGAGAAGGCGCGCAGCGCCTGGAACAGTGCGATGCCCGGCATGCCGAAGGCCACGGCCGAGAGATAGGCCGCCGAGCGGCGTGCCACCTCGGGGGGAACGTCCATCACACGGAAGATCGGCATTACCGTGAACCACAGCAGCAGTGCCGCCACCACGCCCAGGGCGAGGGCCACCCACAGCGCCTGGTGCACGCTGGGGCGGATGCGCTCCGTGGTGCCGGCGCCGAGCAGATGAGCGACGATGGGCGTGAGCCCCATCAAGGTGCCGGTCATGAACAGCATCAGCGGCAGCCACAGGCTTGAGCCCACCGAGACCGCGGCCAGGTCGGTGGCGCTGAGTCGCCCCGTCATCATCACGTCGGCCACACTCATGCCGGCCTGGGCCAGCTGGGCGCCGCAAATGGGCAGGGCGAGACGAATCAGCGGCCGCGTTTCCGTGCGGCTGACGCTCAGCAGGTCGGAGAAGAACGTTGCCAAGGCAGAAGGCTCCATGCGTGTCGAAAGCCTGACCAATGCGTCAGGAGAACCGAATATGTTAGCAATATCCGGTGAATTTCGCTGCGTGCTCGACTCGCCTATACTGTCCCGCCGTTCAGCCACACAGGACGCCAGCGTGACGCATCGCCTCGAGGACGTGATCGCCCTGTTCGACGGGCTCTTCGTGCCGCGCTTCAACACCCGGCTGGTGCGCGGCGGCAACGAGCCGCTCTATCTGCCTGCCGATACGGCCTGTCCCCACCACCGTGTCATCTTCGCCCGTGGCTTCTACGCCAGCGCTCTGCACGAGATCAGCCATTGGTGCATCGCCGGCGAGCGGCGTCGCCAGCTCGAGGACTACGGCTACTGGTATCTGCCCGATGGGCGCGATGCCGAGCAGCAGCGCCGCTTCGAGGCGGCGGAAGTGGCGCCTCAGGCGCTGGAGATGCTTTTTTCACACGCCTGCGGGCTGCGCTTTCACGTCAGCGTCGACAACCTGGGCGGAGACGTGGAGGTCGACCGCGAAGCCTTCGCGGCCCGTGTCACGGCCCGTGCGGCGCGCTACGAGCGAGAAGGGCTCCCCGCCCGGGCGGCGGCCTTTCATGCCGCGCTGCAGGGCTTCTACCGGCAGGGGCTCTCCATCGAGCGTGCCGTGGCCAGCGGTCTCGATCGCTTGGCTCAGGCAGAGCCGGCCGACTCCCATGCCTGCCTGCCGAGCTGAAGCAGCGGCTCGAGGGCGGGCATGGCCTGGCGCGACGGGTAGGCCACGCCGACGGTCTGGCGAATGGCAAGGCCACTGAGCGGCCGGCACTGCACGTCCGGACGATCGAGGATCTCCGGCCAGGCCGGCACCAGCGAAGCACCGACGCCGGCCGCCACCAGCCCCAGGGTGTATTCGATGGTGCGCAGGCGAGCGCGGACCTGACAGCGTACGCCGGCATCGCTCAACGCCGATGCCAGCTGCTCCATGGCGGCGCAGGGGTGGCGCCAGATGAACGGCAGGCCGTCGAGCTCGCTCAAGGTCACCGTCGCTTTCAGCCCCAATGGGTGGCCGCCGGGTAGCGCCAACAGGTAGCTGTCGTGCCAGATGGGCTGAAACGCCTCGCCGGCTGCCAGGTCCTGTTCGCCGATGATGCGGGCGTCGCAGCGCTCCTCGGGGTTGACCAGGGTCAGGGCCAGGTTGTCGCCCTGACCGATGTACTCCTTGAGCAGTGCCGTCATGCGGCTGGCGCCGAGCGAGCGCATCAGGCCCAGGCGCACCGGCGTCGATGGCGCCGGCGTGCGAAACAACCGGCCGATGGCATTGAGGTCTTCACTGACCTGACGTGCCAGGGGGTAGAGCCGGTGGCCCTCTTCGGTCGGCGTGATGCCGCGCCGATGGCGTTCGAACAGCGGCGTACCCAGGCGCTCCTCCAACTGAGCCAGCGCCGTCGAGATCGAGGGCTGCGCCACGTGACAGCGTCGGGCGGCGGCACTGATCGAGCCGCCCTCATAGGCGGCGATGAAGTAGCGCAGGCTGCGAATATCCATAGGCATGACCTATATCTGGGGCAGAAGATCGATATTATCGCTTTGCCTCCCGGGCGCGCTAGGCTAGAGGCATCTACTTCTGCCTGCGGAGTCAGCATGGCGTTCGAACCCCTACCTCAAGAGCAGCGTTTCTACACCGCCCTGCGCAGCGGCGACTGGCCAACCCCCGAGCGCGACTGGTCGTTCGATGAGGTCGGGCTCTCTGCCGCGGGTCTCGCCGAGCTGTTCGAAACCCAACTGATGAGCCGCCACCTGGACCTGCACGCCCGGCGCCTGCAGGCTCGCGGCGAGGCCTTCTACACCATCGGCAGCGCCGGTCATGAGGGCAATGCCGCCATCGCCCGCGCCTTTCGTGCCACCGATCCTGCCTTTCTGCACTATCGCGATGCGGCCTTTCTGATCCAGCGCAGTCGCGGTGTGCCGGGGCAGACCCCGCTGTGGGATCTGCTGCTGAGCTTCGCCGCCTCGGCGGAGGAGCCGGTCTCGGGCGGGCGGCACAAGGTGCTGGGCTCGAAGTCGCTGCACGTGCCACCGCAGACCAGCACCATCGCCTCGCACCTGCCCAAGGCCGTGGGAGCCGCCTACAGCTTCGGCCTGTGGCGGCGGTTGGGCGGCGGCGGCGAGTGGCCCGCCGACGGCGTGGCGATCTGCAGCTTCGGTGACGCCTCGTTCAACCACTCCACTGCCCAAGGCGCGCTCAACGCCGCCGGCTGGGCGGCCTATCAAGGGGCGCCGCTGCCGCTGGTGATGGTGTGCGAGGACAACGGCATCGGCATCTCCACGCCCACGCCAAACGGCTGGATCGAAGCCAGCATGCGTTCGCGCCCCGGCTTTCACTACCTGGCCTGCGACGGCCTCGACCTGCTCGACACCTGGCGGGCGGCCAGGGAGGCCGAACGCATCGCCCGGCGGCGCAGGCAGCCGGTGTTCCTGCACATGCGCTGTGTGCGGCTCTACGGCCATGCCGGCTCCGATGCGCAGCAGGCCTATCTCTCTCCCGCGCGGATCAAGGCCGACGAGACCCGCGACCCGCTGCTGGTCACGGCCGGGCTGCTCGAGCGTCACGGCGTCCTCGGGCGCGATGCCATCGAGGCGCTCTACCGCTCGGTGGCCGAGCGGGTCGCGCATGTCGCCGAGGAGGCGATCCGTCGGCCCAAACTGGAGACGGCCGCTCAGGTCATGGCCAGCATCGTGCCGCCGCCACGAGCCAGTCGTGAACGGCCGTGGCAGGGTGAGGTGGAGCCCACGCCGGCGCCCATGGCCAAGCTGCTGAATCAATCGCTCGCCCGTCTGATGGAGCGCTATCCCCATCTGGTGATGGCGGGCGAGGACATCGGTCGCAAGGGCGGCGTCTACGGCGTCACCCAGCGCCTGCAGGCCCAGTTCGGGCCGCACCGGGTGATCGACACCCTGCTCGACGAGCAGAGCATCCTCGGGCTCGGCATCGGGCTGGGGCAGAACGGCCTGGTGCCGATTCTCGAGATCCAGTTCCTGGCCTACCTGCACAACGCCGAGGATCAGCTGCGCGGCGAGGCGGCCACGCTCAGTTTCTTCTCCAATGGCCAGTACACCAACCCCATGGTGGTGCGCATCGCCGGGCTCGGTTACCAGAAGGGCTTCGGCGGCCACTTCCACAACGACAATGCCATTGCCGTGCTGCGCGACATCCCCGGCCTGCTGGTGGCCTGTCCGTCGAACGCCGCCGATGCCGTGGGTCTGTTGCAGGAGGCGGTGCGCCTGGCCGACGAGGAGCAGCGGGTGGTGGTGGTGATCGAACCCATCGCGCTCTACCACACCCGCGATCTGCATGAAGAGGGCGATCAGCAGTGGTGCTTCGCCGACCCGGGGCCCGAGCATCGCCTGGCGCAGGGGGCACTCGGCCAATGGGGCGAGGGGCGCGAGCTTGCCATCGTCACCTACGGCAACGGGGTCTACCTCTCGCGACAGGCGGCGGCAAGGTTGGAGGCTCAGGGCGTGCACCTGCGCATCGTCGACCTGCGCTGGCTGACCGCCATCGACCATGATGCCGTGCACCGTCGCGTCGCCGAATGCGGCCAGGTGCTGATCGTCGACGAATGCCGGCGCAGCGGCTCGCTCAGCGAGGAGCTGATCACCGCGCTGGTGGAGCGCGGCATGCCGAGCGACAGGCTGCACCGGCTGACCGCCGAAGACAGCTTCATCCCGCTGGGGCGGGCGGCCACGGTCACGCTGCCTTCGGTGGCGGCGATCGTCGAGCAAGGGCTGCGCCTGGCTGCACCCAGCGCGAAGGATGAAGCAACGACCGAGACGCCGCGCCAGGCGACGGCAGGGAGCGACAACCCATGAGCCAACGGCACGCTAACGAGCCCCGGAGCGCTGGCCGCGAACGGCTGCTGATCGTGTGCCCCGGTCGCGGCACCTACAACGCCGCCGAGTGGGGCACCCTGAACCGGTTGGCGGGCGGCAGCGAGTGGCTGGCACGCTTCGATGCCAGGCGCCGCGAGGCCGGCATGCCGACGCTCACGGCGCTGGACGGTGAGATGCCCTTTCGCCAGAGCCTGCATGGGCGCGGTGAACACGCTGCCCCGCTGATCTATGCCTGCGCCTGGGCCGATCTGCTGGCCATCGACCGCGAACGCTACGAGGTGGTGGCGGTGACCGGCAACTCCATGGGCTGGTACATCGCCCTGGCGGCGGCAGGTGCGCTGGGGCCCGACGAGGCGCTGCACCTGATCGGCAGCATGGGGCTGCGCATGCAGGAGACCCTGGCCGGTGGGCAGGTCATCTACCCCTGGGTCGACGAGAACTGGCGCCCGGACTGGTCGCTGCGGCGTGAGCTGCTGGTGCTGCTCGAGCGCATCCACGGCCGGGACGAGGCGGAGCTCCATCTCTCCATCGACCTGGGCGGTATGCTGGTCTTCGGTGGCAACGAGGCGGGGCTGGCGCGGCTGACCGAGAGCCTGCCACCGCGCGAGCGCTTCCCGCTGCGGCTGCACCAGCACGCCGCCTTCCATACGCCGCTGCAGGAGGGGGTGAAGCGCGAGGCGCGCCGCGCGCTGGCGAACCTGCCGCTGCGCTCACCCGAGGTGCCGATGATCGATGGCCGCGGCCATGTCTGGACGCCCTGGAGCACCGACCCGCAGGCGCTATGGGATTACACCCTGGGCGAGCAACTGGTCGCGCCCTACGACTTCACGGCGGCGATCCGGGTCGGCGTGCGGGAATTCGCGCCGGATCGCATCGTGATCCCCGGCCCGGGAGCGACCCTGGGCGGGGTCACCGCCCAGGCGCTGATCCAGCTCGGCTGGCAGGGTTGGGCGGACAAGACCGCTTTTCAGCGAGGCCAGGCCGAGGAGCCCAGGCTGCTGTGCATGGGCCTGGCGGAGCAGCGCGAGTGGCTGCTGTCTCGACGGGCGTCACTCCCCGCCTAGGCGCTCGTGCAGCCGCAGCATCACTTCCACTTCGTGCTCGGGCCGCATCGGCTCGAGCCCCATCTCGCCGAACAGCTCGTTGCGGGCGCGGCTCCACTCGCCGGCCGAGAGGTCGGGGTAGAGGCTGTCGGCCGGGGCCAGCTCGACGAAGGGGTCGATGCCATAGGTGTCGAACAGCCGAGCCAGGGCGGCTTCGTCGCCGCTGACACCGGCGGTAAACAGGGTGGCGTTGAAGTGATCGCTCTCCAGCTCCCGGATCACATCGAGCGGACTCGCGCCGAAGCTGTGCAGCTCCTCCAGGCTGTAGCCGTTGAGCTCGTTGAACTCGTCGTCGAGCCAGTCGTCGTCGGGCTGGATCAGCGTGTGCTTGATCCTGCCGTCGGTCAGTACCCAGGCAATGGCCAGGGGCAGATCGCTGTCGGCGCCGGTTTCCACGGCGATGAATCCGGGTATGTCGGCCATGTTACGACTCCTGTGGGGGGCGGCCATTGTCCTGGGGTTCGCCGGTCAAGGGAAGGCGAAAGAAGCGTCTTGCCGTCGCGCTGGTTGCCCGACCCAGCTCGGCTTCGTCGTTGCCGCGCCAGTGAGCGATCTCGCGCACGATCCACGGCAGCAGGGCAGGCTCGTTGCGCCTGCCCTTGAGTTTGGCAGGTAAATCGCGCGGTAGCAGGTAGGGGCAGTCGGTTTCCACCATCAGGCGCTCGAGCGGGATCTCCTGGACCAGCTCGCGCAGGTGATGGCCGCGACGCTCGTCGCAGATCCAGCCGGTCAGGCCGATATGCAGATCCAGATCGAGATAGCCGTGCAGGGTGTCGCGATCGGCGGTGAAGCAGTGAACGACTGCATCGGCGATGTCGTCGCGCCAGGCCTTGAGCATCTCGCGCATGCGTCGGCCGGCGTCGCGCTCGTGGATGAACAGCGGCTTGCCGCTCTCCGCGGCCAGCCCCAACTGGGCCTCGAAGGCGCGTTCCTGCTCCAGCGGCGTGGAGAAATTGCGGTTGAAGTCGAGGCCGCACTCGCCCACGGCCACCACCTCGGGGCGTCGGTGCAGCTCGGCCATGCCTGCCGCCAGGTCGGTATTCCAGTGGCTGGCATCGTGGGGGTGCACGCCGGCGGTGGCATACACGCCCGGGAAGCGCTGGGCCAGCGCCACGGCCTGCTCGGCGTGAGCGAGATCGGTGCCGGTCACGATCAGCGTCGTGACGTTGGCGGCTCGCGAACGCTGCACGACCGCTTCGAGATCGCGGGCGAAGCTGTCATGGGTCAGGTTGGCGCCGATGTCCACCAACGGGGCGGGCGAACGAAAGCGCAGTGCCTCGGGCAGAAAATCGTCGAAGGCGGCGTCGGTATCAGCCAATGGGAAGCGCTCCTTTGCAGCTTTCGCGCATTGTAACCAAAGCCACGGCGAGCCAGCCATGCGTTACACTAGCCGCCTTGATGAACGATGAGGTGAGCGTGTGACCCTGCTACGTCTGGAAGGCCTGCAACTGGCCTATGGTACCCATGTGCTGCTCGACGGCGCCGACCTGGTGCTGGAGAAGGGCGAACGTCTGGCACTGGTCGGGCGCAACGGTACCGGCAAATCGACTCTGCTCAAGCTGGTGGCAGGGGAGATCCTGCCTGATGACGGCAGCATCTGGCGCGCGCCGGGGCTGAAGATCGGCGTGCTGGAGCAGGACCTGCCGTCCGCTTCGGGGGAAACGATCTTCGACGTGGTGGCCCAGGGCCTGCCCCAGGCCGGCGAGCTGCTGGCCGAGTACCACCACCTGGTGCAGGCGGCCGAGCCCGACATGAAGCGCATGGCGACCCTGCAGAGCCGTCTCGAGGCCATCGACGGCTGGTCCTTTCATCAGCGCATCGACGTGGTGCTGACCCGGCTCGGGCTGCCCGCCGACGACCTCATGAGCTCGCTCTCCGGTGGCTGGCGGCGGCGCGTGGCGCTGGCCCGGGCGCTAGTGGCCGAGCCCGACCTGCTGCTGCTCGACGAGCCCACCAACCACCTGGACCTCGACACCATCGCCTGGCTCGAGGAGCAACTGCTCGATTTCAACGGTGCGGTGCTGTTCATCACCCACGACCGGGCCTTCCTGTCGAAGCTGGCCACGACCATCCTCGAGCTCGATCGCGGGCGGCTGGGGCGCTACCCGGGCGATTACGCCAAGTACCAGCAGCAGAAGGCCCACGAGCTCGAGGTCGAGGCGCGGGAGAACGCCGAGTTCGACAAGAAGCTGGCCCAGGAGGAAGCCTGGATCCGCCAGGGCATCAAGGCGCGACGCACCCGCAACGAGGGCCGCGTGAGGGCGCTGGAGCAGCTGCGCCGCGAGCGCAGCCAGCGCCGCGAGGTGCAGGGCCGCGCCAGTTTCGGCATCGACAGCGGCGAGCGCAGCGGCAAGCGGGTGGTCGAACTCGTCGGCGTGACCCACCGATTCGGCGACGAGACGATCGTTCGCGACCTTTCGCTCGAGATCCAGCGCGGCGACCGCATCGGCCTGATCGGGCGCAACGGTGCCGGCAAGACCACCCTGCTCAAGATCCTGCTCGGCGAGCTAGAGCCCAGCGAGGGCACGGTAAGGCTGGGTACCAACATCAAGGTGGCCTACTTCGACCAGCTGCGCGCCGGCCTCGAACCGGAGAAGAGCGTCTACGATAACGTCGCCCAGGGCAGCGACAGGATCGCCGTGGGCGGCAAGGACAAGCACGTCATCAGCTACCTGCAGGACTTCCTGTTCACCCCGGAGCGGGCGCGCCAGCCGGTCAAGGCGCTCTCCGGCGGCGAGTCCAACCGGCTGCTGCTGGCCAAGCTGTTCACCCAGCCGGCCAACGTGCTGGTGCTCGACGAGCCGACCAACGATCTCGACGTCGAGACCCTGGAGCTGCTCGAGGAGCTGCTGCTCGACTTCGACGGCACGCTGCTGCTGGTCTCCCACGATCGCGCCTTCATGGACAACGTGGTGACCGGCGTGCTGGCCTTCGAGGGCGACGGCGTGGTGCGCGAGTACGTGGGCGGCTACAGCGACTGGGTGCGCCAGGGCGGAAAACTGCCGCCGGCACCGTGGGAGGGGGCGGCGCGTCAGCAGGTGGAGCCCACGGCCAAGGCGGTGGAGAAGGCGCCCGCCAGCCCGGCCCCCTCAGCGCCGCCGGCCAAGAAGCCCGTCAAGCTCTCCTACAAGCTGCAGCGCGAGCTCGATGCGCTGCCGGCCGAGATCGAGCGGCTCGAGGCCGAGGTGGCGGAGTACGAAGCCAGGGTGGGCGACCCGGCGTTCTATCAGCAGGAGGCGGGGACGGTGTCCGAGGTGCTGCAGGCCATGAGCGACAAGCAGGCCGAACTCGACGCTGCCATGGAGCGGTGGATGGAGCTTGAAGCCCTCGCCGCAGGGGAACAATAAAAAGAAACTCGACAGGAAGCGCTGTTTATCGTTACGAGCGAAGATAGGCTGGCTGCCGCCGGAGCGGAGCTACCGCAGTGTAGCCTGCTACATGAGGATAGCGACGGTCCGACGTATCGGCACCGCCGGCGGCCAGAATGGCTAGGTTCGTTCCCGACGAACCAACGCACTTCCCACATCCCTGTGGGTCGTCGAGCGCAGTAGATAAACAGGGTTTCCGCTACTCGGCGCTCTCGCCCTTTTTTCCTACCCTGACGGCGAGCACGTCGCACTGGGCGCCGTGCAGTACCCCGGTGGAGGTGGAGCCGAGCAGCAGGGCGAAGCCGTGCCGGCCGTGAGAACCGACCACGATCAGGTCGACACCGTGCTCCTCGGCGAAGCGGTGGATCTCGGTATCCGGCATGCCCACCAGGACGTGCTGGTTCTCCTTGGCCACGTGCGGATCGGCAATCTCGGCCAGGCGCTGCTTGGCATGCTCGTCGAGCTGATCCTGGATGCTGGTCAGATCCATGGGAATGTCGCCGCCGTAGGCGAAGCCCAGCGGTTCGAGAGTATGCATGATCGACAGTTTGGCCTGGTTGCGCTCGGCGATCTGCAAGGCGCGTTCGAGCACCTTGTGGGAATCCTTGGTCAGGTCCACGGCGACCAGGATGTGGCGGTACTCATTGCTCATGTCAGACTCCTGCGAAGCGGCACGATATGATTGATATGCCTTAACTCTAGGACGCCTGACGAGTCAAGACAACGACTTGCGTCAAGAAACGGAGATAGCGATGGTCTGGGTAGTAATCGTGGCGGCGCTTTTGCTTATGATCTCGCCGGTGATGTGGCTCAAGCCCAGTGCAAGGCAGCGCCGGCTGGCGCCGCTGCGTAGCGCGGCGATGAAAGCCGGGGTCAAGGTCGTCATGGAGAAGCCGCCGCTGCACGGTATCGGCACGCCCATGCCGGGCTATCGCTGGAGCTACCCGAGCGATGCCCCGGGCCCGCGCTTCGTGCTGGTGAGGGCAAGCGAGGCCAGCGACGTGCTCGAGCCCTGCGTGGCCGACTGGCGCTGGCGCATCGAGCCTCTCCGGCCCCTGCCGGAGGCGGCTCGCCAACCTCTCGAGGCGCTGTTGATGCGCCTGCCGCAGGATGCGCTGGTCGTCGAGTCCTCCGAGTTCGCCATCACCCTGTGGTGGTGGGAGTCGCAGACGGCCGAGCGCTTCCTCAGCTACGTCGAGGACTTCAAGCGACTGCGTGACGCCCTGGCAGGGCATGCCGACCGGCCCGGGGCCAAGCGTGCCTTCGGCTCGCCGGGCAACTGACCTCAGCCGTCGCTCTCTCTGGCCTGGATCGCCAGGCCATTGTTCTCGATGTGCTCCAACAGGGAGTCGAGCTGCCGGATCTCCGCCTCGCTGAGGCCTGCCAGCATTTCGCGCCGCGCCTGATTCACGACGTCGTCGATCTTCTCCAGCAGCGGCGTGGCCGCCTGTGTCAGAAACACACGTTTGGTACGCCGGTCCTGATCGCAGGGGCAGCGTTCGATCAGCCCCTGCTCGGAGAGTTGATCGAGGGTGCGGACCAGGGAAGGCGCTTCCACACCTATTGCCCGTGCCAGGTCGCATTGGGGCTGTCCGTCACCTAGCCGCCATAGGTGGTAGAGCGTGATCCAGCGGGTTTGGGTCAGGCCCAGCGGCGCCAGGCGTCGATCGATGATGGCGCGCCACAGCCGGGGCAGGCGGGACAGTCGGAAGCCGATGTTCTGATGCATGGGACTCCGCAATAATATCGTTGAATTTGTCGAATTGTCCGGACCCCTTGCGTGTAATGCAACTTGTCTGGCGAAAACGCATGTGGAGCGGCATGGCGGCAGGCCACCGCTTCGCGGCCGACGCGGCTCCGTCCAGTGCAGCTCTTGCCACTGAAGCAACTATGCTGTCAGCCAGTTCGTTGACTTCCATGACCAACCGTGCCGATCGGTACGGCCAACAAAGCATCTCCAGGGGCTTGACGTGCCGGCTGGAGTGGACCAAGCTTTCCCAAATCAAACGGCCGTATGAAATCTGGCACTCCGCCAACGCCAACCTCTGTGTGGAGATTCGTGGATGATCTATCAAGGCAATGCCATCACGGTGGCCCGCGGTACCAAGAACGGGGGCGACGATGTCGCCATGCTCACCTTCGATCTGAAGGATGAATCCATCAACAAGCTGTCCAGCGCCGTGATCGCCGAACTCGACGAAGCCGTCCAGGCGATTCGCGCCGAGAGCGGTCTCAAGGGGCTGGTGATCGGCAGCGCCAAGGAGTCGTTCATCGTCGGTGCCGACATCACCGAATTCCAGACCATGTTCGGCAAGGGCGCCGAGTTCCTCGAGTCGATGCTGATGAAGGTGCACGACATCTTCAATGCCATCGAAGACCTGCCGTTCCCCACGGTGACGGCGATCAACGGCCTGGCGCTGGGCGGCGGCTGCGAGGTCACGCTGACCACCGATTTCCGGGTGATGGGCGACAAGGCCAAGATCGGCCTGCCCGAGACCAAGCTGGGGATCCTGCCCGGCTGGGGTGGCTGCGTGCGCCTGCCGCGCATGATCGGCTCGGACAATGCCGTCGAATGGATTGCCGGCGGCACCGAGAATCGTGCCGATGCCGCACTCAAGGTGGGAGCGGTGGATGCCGTGGTGCCGAACGATCAGCTCGAGGCGGCGGCGCTGGACATCCTGGCGCGTGCCAATGCCGGCGAGCTCGACTACCAGGCGCGCCGCGCCGAGAAGACCGGCCCACTCAAGCTCAACGCCATCGAGCAGATGATGGCCTTCGAGACCGCCAAGGGCTACGTGGCCGGCAAGGCCGGGCCGCACTACCCGGCGCCCATCGAGGCGATCAAGGCGATTCAGAAGGGCGCCGGCGAAGAGCGTGCCCGGGCCCAGGCCATCGAGGCCAAGGCCTTCGCCAAGCTGGCCATGACCGATGTGGCCTTCAATCTGGTCGGCCTGTTCATGAACGACCAGGTGGTCAAGAAGAAGGCCGGCAAGTTCGAGAAGCAGGCCAAGGCGGTCAAACAGACGGCCGTGCTGGGCGCCGGCATCATGGGCGGCGGTATCGCCTACCAGAGCGCTTCCAAGGGCACCCCGATCCTGATGAAGGACATCAAGGAGGAGGCCGTCGAGCTGGGGCTCAAGGAGTCGCGCAAGCTGTTCGCCAAGCAGGTGGAGCGGGGTAAGCTGACCACCGAGCAGATGGCCGAGAAACTGACCCTGATCCGTCCGACGCTCTCCTACGGCGACTTCGGCCACGTCGACCTGGTCGTCGAGGCGGTAGTGGAGAACCCCAAGGTCAAGGACGCGGTGCTGACCGAAGTGGAAGGCCTGGTGAGCGAGGACACCATCCTCACCTCCAACACCTCGACCATCTCGATCACCCGCCTGGCGCAGAACCTCAAGCGTCCCGAGAACTTCTGCGGTATGCACTTCTTCAACCCGGTGCACCGCATGCCGCTGGTCGAAGTCATCCGTGGCGAGAAGACCGGCGACGCCGCCGTGGCCGCCACCGTGGCCTACGCCCGGGCCATGGGCAAGACGCCGATCGTGGTCAACGACTGCCCCGGCTTCCTCGTCAACCGCGTGCTGTTTCCCTACTTCGGCGGTTTCAGCCTGCTAGTGGAGCAGGGCGCCGACTTCCAGCGCGTCGACAAGGTGATGGAGAAGTTCGGCTGGCCCATGGGCCCCGCTTACCTGCTCGACGTGGTGGGCATGGATACCGCCGTGCACGCCAACGAAGTAATGGCGGAAGGCTTCCCGGAGCGCATGGCACGCGACGGCAAGACGGCGATCCAGGTGATGTACGAGAACGAGCGCCTGGGGCAGAAGAACGACAAGGGCTTCTACGCCTACGAGGAAGACAAGAAGGGCAAGCCGAAGAAGGTCAGCGACGACAAGGCCTACGAACTGGTCAAGCAGGTAGTGGTCAGCGAGAAGGAGTTCTCCGACGAGGAGATCATCGCGCGCATGATGGTGCCGCTGTGCCTGGAGACGGTGCGCTGTCTCGAGGACGACATCGTCGAGACGCCGGCCGAGGCCGATATGGCGCTGATCTACGGCATCGGCTTCCCGCCGTTCCGTGGTGGCGCGCTGCGCTACATCGATGCCATGGGCGTGGCCGAGTTCGTCAAGCTGGCCGACGGCCTTGCCGAGGAGCTGGGGCCGCTCTACGCCCCCACCGACAAGCTGCGCAAGATGGCCGAATCCGGCGAGCGTTTCTATCCCAGCCAGGCCCAGGGCTGAACCCACCACGAGCAGGAGGTAAGTTGAAATGAGTTTGAATCCGAGAGACATCGTGGTGGTCGACGGCGTCCGCACTGCCATGGCCAAGGCCAAGAACGGCGCCTTCCGCAACGTGCGCGCCGAGAACCTCTCCGCCGCGGTGATGCAGGCACTGTTCGATCGCAATGCCAACCTCGACCCGGCCGAAGTCGACGACGTGATCTGGGGCTGCGTCAACCAGACCCTCGAGCAGTCGATGAACATCGCCCGCAACGCGGCGATCATGACCGGCATCCCGCGCACGGTACCGGCCCAGACGGTCAACCGCCTGTGCGGCTCCTCGATGACCGCGCTGCACATCGCGGCGGCCAACATCAAGGCCGGTATGGGCGACTTCTACGTCATTGGCGGCGTCGAGCACATGGAGCACGTGCCCATGGCTCACGGCGTCGACGTCAACCCGGCGGCCAGCAAGTACGCCGCCAAGGCCGCCATGATGATGGGCCTGACCGCCGAGCTGCTGGGCAAGATGCACGGCGTCACCCGTGAGGATCAGGACAAGTTCGGCGTGCGTTCGCACCAGCGCGCCGCCGCGGCCAGCGACAAGGGCTATTTCGACAACGAGATCGTCGGGGTCGAAGGCCACGACGAACGTGGCTTCCGCCAGCTGGTCAAGCGCGATGAAGTCATCCGCATCGACGCCAGCCTGGAGGAGATGGCCAAGCTCAAGCCGGTGTTCGATCCGCGCGGCGGTACCGTCTCGGCCGGTACTTCCTCGGCGCTCTCGGTCGGCGCTTCCGCCATGGCGATCATGAGCTACGAGCGTGCCCGTGCGCTGGGGCTCGAGCCCATTGCCCGGGTGCTCTCCACCGGCGTGGCCGGCTGCGATGCCTCGATCATGGGCTACGGCCCGGTGCCGGCCTCGAAGAAGGCGCTCAAGGCCGCCGGTCTCTCTGCCCAGGACATCCAGACCGTCGAGCTCAACGAGGCCTTCGCCGCCCAGGCGATCCCGGTACTCAAGGACTTGGGTTTCCTCGAGGCCATGGACGAGAAGGTCAACCTCAACGGCGGTGCCATCGCCCTGGGCCACCCGCTGGGCTGCTCCGGGTCGCGTATCTGTACCACGCTGCTCAACGTGATGCGCCAGCAGGACACCACCCTGGGGCTCGCCACCATGTGTATCGGCATGGGGCAGGGTGTGGCGACCGTTTTCGAACGCCTGAAGTAAGTGCCTGTGTGACCGACGGCCCCGTCCTTGCCGGACGGGGCCGTCGGCGTTTGTTGCGTTGACGTTTTGATGTGCGAACAATAAGATTCATTTTGTATGCTTATTTTAACTGCTGCGAGGTGACTTCCGTGGAGCGGCTCAAGAAACTGTTCAAGAAAGACAAGGCGCAAGACAAGCAAGCCGTTCAGGCTTTCGAGCCTGGAGCACCGGCGGCACCTGCCACGGATGCCAACGTGGACGGAAGCCACGGTGTCGACGCAGCCAAGAAGGCAAAGCACGGGCAACCCGGTACCTGCTGCGGATCATGCAGCAACTGACCCCCGCCCGACGGCCGCTAGCCACGTCAAACGGGTGTGCCCTGGGACACACCCTTTTTGCACCTGAAGGCCAAGTTTGGCCGGTGCGCTACAGCACGCCGGCCTCGAGTCCTGCCGCCAGGTAGAGGCCAAGCTCCTCGACCTGCTCGATGAAGTCGTCCTGCCACTCGCCGTGCAGGATCAGCGGCTCCTGCACCCAGCGCCAGCGTAGCCCGGTGACGATGCTCTCCACCGCGCGGCGTGTACCGGTGCCGTCATGGCCGGCGCGAACGTAGAGTGCGCAGGGCAGGCCCTGTTTCTGCTCCAGCACGGGGTAGTAGCTGCGGTCGAAGAAGTCCTTCAGCGCGCCGCTCATGTAGCCGAGGTTCTCGGTGGTACCGAGCAGAATGGCATCGCAGTTCAGCACGTCATCCGGGCCGGCTTCGAGCGGCGCTTTCACCATCGCCTCGACGGCGTCGATATCCGGGTGGCATGCGCCGCGCATGGCGGCGTCCCGCAGTCGATGGGTATTGGGCGAGGGCGCATGGGCCACGATCAGCAGACGTTTCATGTTTGACAGTCTAACGGCTTTTTCCGACGCTGTTTCGGCACCTTCCGTATTCGTCAGACAGGAGGAAACACGCACATGGCCTTTGCACTCTCGAACATGCAGGTGGAAAGCTCGGCCTTCGAGGCACATGGAGCCATCCCGACACGACATACCGGAGAGGGGGATGACCTTTCGCCACCGCTGAGCTGGCGCGATGCCCCGGAGGGCACCAAGGGCTATGCGATCGTCTGCCATGATCCCGATGCCCCTCTCGTCCAGCATGGCAGCTACGGCTTCGTGCACTGGCTGCTCTACAACCTGCCGGGCTCGACCACGTCGCTTGGCGAAGGCAGCAGTGACGGCACCCGTGGCAAGAACGATTTCGGCAAGGTGGGTTATGCCGGCCCCATGCCGCCGGAAGGGCACGGCGTGCACCACTACTACTTCTGGGTGCTGGCGCTGGACAAGCCCACCGACCTGCCCGAAGGGCTGGGGCTCGGTGAGCTGCTCAAGCAGCTCGAGCCGCACCTGCTCGGCATGAACCGTCTGATCGGCACCTACCAGCGCGGCTGATATTCATGACGTTCATGGCAATCAGGGAGGATTGCGATGTTCGACTGGCTTTTCGAGCACGGAGACAATGTCTCCGTGCTGACCGACATCGGCACGTTGATCGTCTGGGTCGTCTATGCCCAACTGCTCTACTTCAGCTTTCGCCGTCAACGCCGGCCTCGCCTGCTGATCAATCGGGGCAGGAAGAAGGACATCGATGCGCTGTGCATCATCAGCAACATGAGCGCGGAACCCGTCTTCATCCAGCACGTCGTGGCGGAACTGGAGACGTCCCATGGTGTGGTGCGCGTCGATGTGACCGATCGCACCGAGAGCTACAGCGATGGCGACGATAACCGCGATGCAGATGCCTCTGGTCCGGCCTCGGAACAGTCGCCCAGCGTGCGGGACGGCTCCCACCAGGGGCCTGTGGGGCCGGGCGATTTCGTCCATATCGACAGCTTCGGCGATCTGACGCGCCGTCTGGCGCAAGATGGCGGCTTCGAGATGGAAGGCTACCAACCCCAACAGGGGGTGGTGTTCCACTCGCTGACCATTCGCATCATCTGCATCTATGGCTCCGAAGATCTGCCGGTCGGGGCTGAGCGGTGTTTCGAATTCATCGACCGCCAGCCGAGCTGCGGCCTGGTACCGGCGACCTGGGATACCAAGCGCCTGTCGTCTTGGTGGCAGCGCAAGCGTCTGTGCCGGGAGATCGTGCAGTTGAACGACAAGGATGACTTTTCCTCGCTGCACCCATCCCGCACCTGACGGCCTGTCAGTGGAAGGTTGTCAGTGGAATGTTCCGCTCGATCCGCGCTTACGGTTAATTTTCTTTGCGCAATAGGCCGATACAAACTCGCTTTGCATGCAAACGTTTCCAGGTCTAGGTTGAATCATTACCAGTTCGGATGACTGGCGTTTCGCTTGGATCAAGGAGGAGCATGCGATGAAGAACGATGTCCAGGACCTGTTCCCGACGCGATTGGAGCGCAAGTTGGGAATGTTCGAGCGTATCGACCCCGTGGTTTTCACCGATGAGGCGGAGCGTAGCGATGGGCCGCTGAGCGAAGCTCAGGTTCGTGAGTATGAAGAGAAGGGATTCCTGTCGTTCGAGGGCTTTTTCGACCGCGAAGAGATGGAAGCCTTCATACAGGAGCTGCGCGAGTACGAGCAGGATGAAGACCTCAAGCTCTCGGAGGGCACCATTCTGGAGCCGGGCCGTGAGGAGATCCGCTCGATCTTCGGCATTCATGAAATCTCCGAGCGCTTCAGTCGCCTGACACGGGATCCGCGACTGCTGGCGATGGTCGAGCAACTGCTCGGCAAGGGTGTATACATTCACCAGTCACGGATCAACTACAAGCCCGGCTTCAAGGGCAAGGGCTTCGATTGGCACTCCGATTTCGAGACGTGGCACAGCGAGGATGGCATGCCCCGGATGCGTTCGCTGAGCTGCTCCATCATTCTGACCGACAACGGTGAATTCAATGGGCCATTGATGCTGATTCCCGGCTCTCACCGCTATTTCGTGCCCTGCGTAGGTCGCACGCCAACGGACAACTACAAGGAGTCGCTCAAGAGCCAGGATGTCGGGGTGCCCGACAATGCCAGCCTGCGCGAACTGATGCTCAAGGGCGATATCGAGGCGCCCAAGGGGCCGGCGGGTACACTGGTGATGTTCGAGTGCAATACCATGCACGGCTCCAACATCAACATGTCGTGCTGGCCACGCAGCAATCTCTTCTTCGTCTACAACAGCGTCGAGAACGGGCTGATGAATCCATTCTGCGGCAACCGCCCGCGTCCTGAATTCCTGGCCAATCGCACCGACTGGAATCCGCTGGAGCCGGTCGGCTGAGCCGCGCCCGCCCTGGGCACACCGCAGATATCGTTCGCTCGCATCTCTCACGACATTCGCCCCGGCTGCGGGGCGAATCCTTCAGCACAGCGCCTTGACGCGCAGGCGAACGTAGTCGGCCGTCCAGTTGCCATGGCTGTCGCGCAGGCTCGGCGCCAGCAGGGCCAGGGCGTCGTTGAGTATCGCCTCGCGCAAGTACTCGTCCAGGCCGTGCAGGAAGGGAGCGGCAAAGGTCTCGAGCCAGCCGGTCATACCCGTTGGCAGGCGCGTCGGGCGTGGAATCAGTTCGATGCTCTCGACCGTGAAGCCTACCGCTTCCAAGCTTTCGGTGTACTCTTCGACGGTGGGAAAGAACCACGGAAAGCGGGCTCTGCCGCTGATTCCCCGCGCCTGCAGCGCCGCCAGCATGGCGGTGCAGATGGCCGCCACGTTGCCGTGCCCGCCAAACTCGGCGACGAAACGCCCATTCGGCTTCAGCGCACGGTGGAGGCTGGCCAGGACGGCCTCGTGGTTGAGCATCCAGTGCAGGGCGGCGTTGCTGAATATCGCATCGAACTCATGCTCGAAGGGCAGGTTGTGGGCATCCATGACGCGAGCGTCGAGGCCTCGCGCCTTGGCGGCGGCAACCATGTCGGGGGAGGTGTCGATGCCGACCACGGTGGCGCCCGCTTTCACCAACGTCTCCGTCAGGGAGCCGTCGCCGCAGCCCACGTCGAGAATGCGCTCGCCGGGACGGGGGGCGAGCAGTTTCGCCACCTCATGGCCCAAGGCAGAGACGAAATCGGCATTGTGCCTGTAGTCGGCAGCGTTCCAGTGCTGGCCCGGGGCGTTATGCGGAGCTTCGGTCATGGTATGCCTCTCTCTGGTCTCGGGCCTCACTTCAAGCTTACTCCACCCCGAGGTTGTCGGCATAGCCGACCGTATGCCGTGACAGCTGCATTCGGCGTCAGAAGGAGAGCTCCCCTCGGGCGGCCAACTCCTGAGGCAACAGCGCCGCATAGACGGCGGCATGGATCGGCGTTTCGACGCCGACCGCCCGGCCCAGGCGCACCACGGCGCCATTCTGTGACTCCAGCTCGGAGGGTTCACCGGCCAGGATGTCGCGCTGCATGGAGGAGGTGCTGTCCGCCGGCATGGCATCGATGAACTGCATGGCTCGCGACACGGCGTCGCCGGGGAAGGCAACGCCATGACCATGGGCCACCTGATGGATCTCCTCCAGCATGCCCTGGATCAGGGCGCGCGTTTCGGGCAGCTGGCGGGTGATGCCGATGGGCGCCCGGCACAGGCTGCCGATCCCGCTCATGGCGCAAATGAAGAGAAACTTGCTCCATTGCGCGACGACGATGTCGTCGGGTATCTCCGCACTGACGCCATGTGCCTTGTCGAATGTCGCCTTGAGACGGGCCGTGCGCTCGCTGGTGCGATTGTCGCGTTCGCCGAAGCGCACGAAGGGGTCTACGCCGGCATGACGAATGTGGCCCGGCGATTCACGCCAGGCCAGGATACCGCACAGCCCTTCGAGGACCGGCGCCTCGCCGAGTACCTCGGCCAGGATATCGGCGGCCTCGACACCGTTTTCCAGTGGCAGGACCAAGGTGTCGGGCCCGACCAGCGGACGGATGGTTTCCGCTGCCTCGCGCACCTGCCATGCCTTGACGGCCACGATCACACAATCCACCTCTCCCAGCGTGGCAGGATCGTCGGTGGCCTTGACAGGCTTTACCACCACATCGCCCTTGATGCTGCTCACGTGAAGTCCGTCGCGCTGCATGGCGGCCAGATGCCGACCGCGGGCAATGAAAGTGACGTTCTCGCCGGCTTCGGCCAGGCGTGCACCGAAATAGCCGCCGACACCGCCGCTACCCATGATGGCGAACTTCATGCTGTCTCCTTTCCTTACAGGTGTTGCGAATGGTGTTACTCGGAGCATAGCGGCAAAGCAGCGATTTGGTGATCTCCAGCTCCTGCTGTGGAGCTTGTCCTGGATCATGAGCGCTCATCATGGCGCTGCACAGGTTGAGGCAAATGAGGCAGACTGAAACGCATCGACCAGCCGAAGGCGGGCGCCACATGAACGACACTCGACCCACTAACGCGGCCAGCGACGTGACTGGCGCAGAAACGGGATTGCCTCTGGCGCTGTGCCGCGTGGCGATCGACACCTATCGCGAAAACGTCGCCTACCTGCACCGCGAGTGCGACCTGTACCGCGCCGAGGGGTTTCAAGCGCTTTCCAAGGTGGAGGTCCGTGCCAACGGCAAGCGGATACTGGCCACGCTGAACGTGGTGGATGACGTGGCCATCGTCGGCCATACCCAGCTCGGCCTTTCCGAGGATGCCTTCGCCCTGCTCGGGGTGGCGGAGGGGCATCCGGTCAGCGTTTCGCAGGCGGAGCCGCCCGCATCGATCCCGGCCCTGCGGCGCAAGATCGCCGGCGAGCGCCTTTCGCGTCAGGACTTTCGCGAGATCGTGCAGGACATTGCCGAGCTGCGCTATTCGAAGATCGAGCTGACGGCCTTCGTGGTGGCCTGCGAGCTGGGCGAGTTGGATCGCGAGGAGGTCTTCTATCTCAGCGACGCCATGGGCAGGGTGGGGCGACGCCTCGACTGGCACGAGCATCCGGTGGTGGACAAGCATTGCATCGGTGGAATTCCGGGCAATCGCACCTCCATGCTGGTGGTGCCCATCGTGGCCGCTCATGGGTTGCTGTGTCCCAAGACCTCGTCGCGGGCGATCACCTCGCCGTCCGGCACCGCCGATACGATGGAGGTCCTGGCCAAGGTCGAAGTCCCGTTCGACGAGCTGGGTGAGTTAGTGCGTACTCACCGCGGCTGCGTGGCCTGGGGCGGCACCAGCGAGCTGTCGCCGGCCGACGACGTGCTCATCGCGGTGGAGCGTCCGCTCTCCATCGATTCGCCGGGGCAGATGGTGGCCTCAATCCTCTCCAAGAAGATCGCGGCGGGCTCCACCCACCTGCTGCTCGACATCCCGGTAGGGCCGCACGCCAAGGTGCGCAGCATGCCGGAGGCGCGCCGGCTGCGAAAGCTGTTCGAGTTCGTGGCAGGGCGCATGGGGCTGGTCCTCGACGTAGTGATCACCGACGGCAGCCAGCCGATCGGGCGCGGCATCGGCCCGGTGCTGGAAGCCCGCGACGTGATGCGAGTACTCACCAACCATCCCGATGCGCCCATGGACCTGCGTCAGAAATCGCTGCGTCTGGCGGGGAGAATGCTGGAGTTCGATCCCGACATCCGCGGCGGAGACGGCTTCGGTATCGCCCGCGACATTCTCGACTCCGGGCGTGCCCTGGAGAAGATGCAGGCCATCATCCGCGCTCAGGGCGAGAAGCCCTTCGATCTCGACGATCCCGAACTGGCACCGCACCGCTTCGAAGTGCTGGCGCCCCAGGCCGGTGTGGTCACCGCTATCGACAACCTGCGCCTGGCCAGGATCGCGCGCCTGGCCGGCGCGCCCAAGGCCAGGGGCGCGGGGGTCGATCTGCTGGCCCGCATCGGCGATCGCGTCGAGCAGGGCCAGCCGCTCTATCGGGTCCATGCGGCCTATCGCAGCGAACACGGCTTCGCGCTTCAGTGCAGTGAGCGGGACAGCGGCTTCGATATCGGCCAACCTGACGAGATACAACGCCTGAACGTGGAGTTCTGATGCAAGTGAGTCTGCTCTATTTCGACGAAGAATCTCCCGCCGCCCAGCGCTTGGCAGCGGCGGTCGGCATCGAGGCGCTGCGCATGGAACGCCACCGCTTTCCCGATGAAGAGCTGTGCCTGCGCCTGCCGGACGCCGAGCTGCCAGAGTGTCTGGTCGTCTATCGCAGCCTGAATCGACCCAACGACAAGCTGGTCGAGCTGATGCTGCTGGCGCGTCACGCACGTGAGCGAGGCGTCAGGCGCCTGGTGCTGGTGGCTCCCTATCTGGCCTACATGCGCCAGGACATCGCCTTCCGCCCGGGCGAGCTGGTCAGTCAGCGGCTGGTCGGCGGCTTTCTTGCCGAGCTGTTCGATGCGCTGATCACCGTCGATCCGCATCTGCATCGCATCGAGCGCCTCGAGCAGGCGGTGCCGTTGCGCCAGGCCGTTGCGCTCTCCGCGGCCCCGGCACTGGCCGAGGCCATCGCCGAACGACGCCGCGATGCGCTGCTGCTGGGGCCCGACGCAGAGTCGGCGCAGTGGGTGGAAAGTGCCGCGCGGGCGACGGGGCTGGCGTACGGCGTGTGCACCAAGCAGCGCCATGGCGACCGAGAGGTCGAGATTGCGCTGCCGGAGCTGGCCCTTGCCGGTCGTCGTGTCGTGCTGCTGGACGACATTGCCAGCTCGGGGCGTACCCTGGCCCAGGCGGCGAGACGAGTGCTGGCCGCCGGTGCTGCCGGCGTGGACGTGGCCGTGACGCACGCTCTGTTTGCCGGCGACGCGCTGAGTGTGATTCGTCAGGCCGGGGTGGAAGAGGTCTGGAGCACCGACAGCATTCCCCACCAGAGCAATGCCGTGCTCCTGGCACCGGCGCTGGCAGCGGCCCTGAACAATGTCATGGCGGAACACTGGCACCACAGCCAAGTGTGAAACTGGGCCGGGAAAACAGGGCCAAGCTGAAGGCACCGCTGCGCTCCAGTTGCATGATCTGCTGTGGATCCCAAACAACGAAGCTCACCAGCACGCCACCGAGCAGTTCCCGGCGCGGTAGCGCGCCGGCCTCGCGTATGGCCTCGCGTATGGCCTCGCGGCTGGCACGAGCGGAGGCTCCCGGTGGAAAGATGGCTACCATGGTCTGCGGTGCCGTGAAGCCGTGAGCAGCCTGGCGAGCGACCGTCAGGCCAAGACCCAGGCTCACCACCAAGGCCAGCGAGAAGAAGCCAAGGGCAAAGACGTGGCGGCTCAGAGCGAGGGCGGGCATGGCTCACTCTCCTGCGCCCAGCATGGCTGGCTTCAGAGCAGGTCGTTCGCGAATGGGCAGGTGTACCAAGCCGGCCGCCACGCCCAGCGCCGCGGTGAGCCACCAAACGAGTTCGTAGCTTGCGGTCGCTTCGAACAGCCTGCCACCCAGCCAGACGCCGAAGAAGGAGCCGATCTGGTGGCTCAGGAAAATCAAGCCGAACAGCGTGGCCATGAAGCGCGTGCCGAACATCAGCGCCACCAGCCCGGATGTCAACGGGACGGTGGAAAGCCACAGCAGCCCCATCGCAATGGCGAACGTCAGTACGCTAATGGAGGTGATGGGCAGCGTCATGAACAGCACGATAGCCAGAGCCCGAGCAAAGTAAATGAAAGAGAGCAGTCCGCGCTGGCTCAGCCGGGTGCCGAGTATGCCTGCGGCGTAGGCGCCCAGCACGTTGGCCAGGCCGATGGCGCCGATGGCCCAGCTGGCCACTCTGGCATCCACGCCTTGGTCGTTGAGGTAAGGAGGCAGGTGGACGGTGATGAAGGCAAGCTGGAAGCCGCAAACCGAGAAGCCCAGCAGCAGGTAGACGTAGCTGGGGTGATGAAGTGCCAGACGCAACGTTTGCCTCAGCGACAATGGCGGTCCCTGCTCGGCGAGGGTCGCTTGCGGTGTGCCGCGCACGCCAAATGCGAGCCCCACGACCAGCGCCACGCCAACGGCGAGCAGTAGCGCGGCGGTCTGCCAGCCATAGCCGGAGATGAAGGCCTGTCCCAGTGGGGCAAACAAGAATTGACCGAGCGAGCCTGCCGCCGTGCCCATCCCTAGCGCCCATCCACGATGTGAAGCCGGTACCAGCTTGCCCAGCGCGCCCAGCACTGTGACGAAGGAGGCACCGCCCATGCCGAGACCCACCAGGACCCCGGCGCTGAGAGTCAGCGACAGCGGCGAGGCGCTCACCGCCATCAGGGCCAGTCCGGCGGTGTAGCATACAGCTCCGGTAACCAATACCCGCACGGGACCGTAGCGGTCGACCAGGGCACCGGCAAAGGGCTGCGTCAGGCCCCACATGAGATTTTGCAGCGCGATGGCAAAGGCAAATGTTTCCCGTGTCCAGCCATGCGTTTCGACGACCGGATCGGTGAACAGCCCGAAGATAGAGCGCACACCGAAGGTGATGAGAGAGATGGCACAGGCACAGCCAACCAGCACCAGTAATGGCGGTGTGTTGGATGCCAAGGAAGGTGGGGCAGGGGAAGCGGTCATTTTGAGACCCTCCATAGCAAGGGCGACAACATGACCGCATTGCAACCGAGCGCAACGGATGGCTCAAACGAAACCTTTTCGCTCCCGGTTGAGAGAAATTCGTCAGGGGTGACTCACTGCTGTTGTGCGGTAGGCTTCTGCTGGAGTAGCCAGTCACGAAACAGCGCAATCACTGGCTCGTGCTGTCGGCGTGGTGGAACCGCCAGCCAATAGCCGGTTTCGACGGCCACGCTGTCCTGCCAGGGCTGGACCAATCTTCCCTGTTCCAGCTCGGTGTCGACCAACGGACGCCTGCCCATGGCGACGCCGAAGCCGCTGCTGGCTGCCTCGTAGGCCAATTGCAGTGTGTCGACGAAGAGCGCTCTCTCGGGGGCAGGCAGGGGGTGACCCGTGGCTTCGCACCAGCGTTGCCACTCCTCGTTAACGGTACGCAAGTGGATATGGCACACTGCCATCGGGCTGACACGAAGCTGCTCCACCAGGGTGGGAGCACACACCGGCACTAGGCGCTCGCGGAAAAGGAGATCGCTGACCAGTGCTGGCCAGTCACCCCTACCCATCCGGATCGCCAGGTCCGCGTCACCTTTCTCCAGCGATACCTGCTGCTGTGAGGTATCGAGCAGCACCGTGATGTCCGGGTAGAGTGTACGAAACTCGCCGAGTCGTGGCAGCAGCCAGCGTACGGCGAAGAAGGGCGGCACGCTGATGGCTAGCCGGCGTGGTGCCTGAGCGCCTAACATTCGCTCTGTGCCCTCGCTCAGCAGCGTCAGCGACTCTCGTACCAGCGATGCATAGCGCTCGCCTTCGGCTGTCAGCCGCAGGCCCTGTGGGGTGCGCTGGAATAAGGCGATGCCGAGCCATTGCTCGAGCGTGCGAACGCCGTGGCTCACCGCGCTTGGGGTCAGTGACAATTCTTCTGCCGCCACCTTGAGCTGGCCATGTCGCGCTGCGGCTTCGAAAAGCCGTAGCGTGTTCATTGGGGGGAGCCGTCGTGCCATGTCATCTCTCGTTCGGTGGATACTTAGTTCATTACCACGGCAACCTCGAGGTAGCCATCATCCAGGCTCCAGGTATAGCCAGCGGCTCGACAAACGCGTAAAAAGCGCAGCATGCCATCGCAAGCTCAGGGAGAACGAGATGTCGTACAAAACATTGGCCAGTGCCTTGATCCTACTGCTGTTCCTGTATGGGTGCGCCGGCCCCTCTCGGGCGCCCGCCCCGCAGGAGGCTCCGTCCCCCGAGCAGGTCGAGCCGGCCACCACGCCGCCGCCCGCAGCAGTGAGCGGCACCACGCGGGAAGACCGCTTTTGGGTTCCCCCGCACTTTGCTTCGCAAGACGATGAGATCCACTACTACATCAGCCGTCTGGCCGACAGGCGTTTCATCGACGTGTATGGCGGCGAAGAGCACCCGCGGGTGTGGTACATCGCCGCGGAGCGGCTGGGCCAGATCGGCGAGCCCGCGGTGCCGATGCTGTATGCGCTGATCGACACCCGCAACCAGTACGAACTGATGCTGGTGCTCTATGCGCTGCAGCTGGCGACCCAGGATCCGCAGCTCATGGCCCAGACCGGCGGGGATTACGTGCGCCTGAGCGAAACGCTCAGCGAGAGCGCCAATGCCGACAACCGTGAGATCGCCCAGGCGTGGTGGGAGCGCCATGGCTGGCGCTGGCAATGATGATGCAGTGTGAGTGCAGGGTTGTATCGGTGACCGAGGCTGCCTGCGCCGAGGTGTGTTGACGGGCAGTCTTTCACGGCATCTGCTAAGGTCACCGCAACGCCGGGCACGCCTTGTCAAAAGGAGAGCGTTTCAGATGGACCATTACATGCAAGCGGCAATCGATGAAGCCCGCAATGGGCTGGCCGAAGGTGGCATTCCCATCGGCTCGGTGCTGGTGCACCAGGGCGAGATCATCGGGCGTGGGCACAACCGCCGAGTGCAGGCGGGCAGTACGGTGCTGCATGGTGAGATGGATGCACTGGAGAATGCCGGCAGGCTGCCGGCATCGGTCTATCGCAACTGCACGCTCTACACGACGCTCTCCCCTTGCCCCATGTGCAGCGGGGCGATCCTGCTGTATGGCATACCCCGCGTGGTGATCGGCGAGAATCGCACGTTCCTCGGTGAAGAAGAGCTGCTGCGTTCTCGCGGCGTGGCGGTCGAAGTGCTGCAGCTCGAAGAGTGCATCGAGCTGATGACGCACTTCATCGAGGCGTCTCCCGAACTGTGGAACGAGGATATCGGCGAGTAGGCGCGTCGCTGTCATGAAACTGTCACACAGGATGGTTACCGTTCGCCAGCAGTCACCTGGGTGTCACGCATCCGTCACATTTCCTGCAGAGAGTAAGTGGCCCTTTCATGTCGAAACCACCTCCTTCTTCCAGCGGAACGCAACGCGCAGCACTGGCTCGTGAACCGGTTCGTGAAGTGCCGGCCTGGATGCGCGGCATCTATGCCGGCCTTTGTCTCTATCTCTTTCTGGCGGCCCTGAACGTCCTTGGCGCGGGCCTCGGTACCTTCGGCCGTGCCAGCGACTTCCTGACCCAGCTCTTCGCCTACGGGGAGAACCCCTTCATCGCGCTGCTGGCCGGCGTGCTGGTCACCATGATCGTGCAGAGCTCCTCGTTCACCTCGGCGCTGATCGTGACGCTGGTGGCGAGCGGCGAGATGACGCTCGGCACCGCGGTCTTCGCCATCATGGGCGCCAACATCGGCACCGCGGTGACCGGGGTGATCGTGGCGCTGGCCAACATGCGCATCAAGCGCAACTTCCGGCGCTCCTTCACGGCGGCGCTGATGCACGACTTCTTCAACATTCTCACCGTGCTGGTGGTCTTTCCGCTGGAGTTCGTCAGCGGTCTGTTTCACGAGACGGGGCGCGGTATCTTCTCGCGGCTGGCGGGCTGGCTGGCCGATCTGATCGGCCTCGACGAAGTGGCCCGGCCCAACAGCCCGATCAAGGTCATTACCCAGCCGGTAGTTGATCTCTTCAACATGATCGGTGGGTGGCTGACGCCCACGCCGGCCGCTCAGGGGCTGCTGGTGGCCGGGCTGGGGCTGCTGCTGATGTTCATCGCCCTGATCTTCATGGTGCAAAACCTGCGCGGCGCGCTGCTGCGGCACATGGACGGCCTGTTCCGCACCTATTTCTTCCGCAGCGACCTGCGCGCCTATGGCGTCGGTCTGGTCTCCACCGTGCTGGTGCAGTCGAGCACCATCACCAGCAGCCTGATGGTGCCCCTGGCCGGCGCCGGTGTGGTGCGCCTGCGTCGGGTGCTGCCGTTCATGATGGGGGCCAATCTGGGCACGACCGTGACCAGCGTACTGGCGGCCACCGCCAACCCGGTGGCAGCGGCCATGACCGTGGCGCTGTTCCATGTCATCTTCAATCTGACCGGTACCGCCATCTGGTGGCCGCTGCGCTATATTCCGCTCAAGGTGGCCACTTGGTACGGCAAGCTGGCGGCTCGCCAGACCCGCTATGCCTTCATTTTCCTGATTGGCGTGTTCCTGGTGATCCCCCTGCTGGGAATCGGTGCCGTCGAACTGTTCACGAGCCTGCGCTGAGCGCGGTATTTCAGGAGTTTCCTCGATGTTTCGTCAGCTATTCAGCGCCTTGACCTCTGAAAACACCATCAATCTCGCCTTTGAGGATCTCACCCAGATGCTGCGTGACGGCGCCTGGATGTTCGACCGGGCCAACGAGGTGCTGCACAGCACGGTGCCCGCCGATGAAGTGCGCCAGCCGCTCTACGAGCGCGACCGCAGCATCAATGAACTCGAGCGCTCCATTCGGCGCAAGGTGCTGCGCCACCTGACGGTCAATCCGGGCCACGACGTGGCGATCTGCCTGGCCTTGATGAGCGTGGCCAAGGACGCCGAACGCATCGGCGACTACTGCAAGAACGTCTTCGAGGTAGGACACTTCTACCGCGAAGGTTTTCACGTCACCAAGTACCAGGAGCCGCTGGACCGCATTGCCGCCCAGGTGGCGGAGATGTTCGGCATGGTCATCAAGTCGGCGCACAAGTCCGACGAGGCCAGTGCGCGCAAGGCCCTGGCGCTGGCTCGTGAGGTGCGTCCGCACTGCGACCGGCTGATCGAGGAGCTGTTCCGCGATGAGGACAGGGTGGAGTTCCACGAGGCCGTGGCCTACTCGCTGCTGGCGCGCCACTACAAGCGCGTGGCGGCCCATCTGGCCAACATCGCCACTGCGGCTCTCGGTCGCCTCGAGGACCTCGACTTCTACTCCGACGAGGACGAATCCGAGGCCTGAGTCGTCAGGCAGTCGGGCAGGCTGTCGCGCAGCGAGCGCGGCAGGATATCCAGGTCGGCGAAGGTGCCAACGTCTTCGCCGACCGTATTGTCTTCGCTCATCATGAAGACCTGATCGCGGGTCAGCGGTGAGCCGGGCAGCGGTGCTGCCAGCAGGGCGGCCAGGTGCCACAGCGGGAAGGGAATGGCCAGCAAAGGGCGCTCGCGTTCCAGCTGCGCCTGCAACAGCTTCACCGCGTCGCGATAGCGCAGCACGTCCGGGCCGCCCAGCTCGAACAGGCGGCGCTGGGGCGGATTGGCGCCCAGCAGCCTGGCAATGGCACGGGCGACGTCTACCACGTGCACCGGCTGCAGGCGGGTCTGGCCGTGGCCGAACAGCGGTATCACCGGCAGCCGCGTCAAGCCCGCCAGACGGGAGATGAAGGCGTCGCCGGCGCCGAACATCACGCTGGGGCGCACGATCACCGCCTTGGGGTACTCTTCGACCACCTTCGCTTCCCCGCGTCCCCGCGCACTGACATAGCGTGAGCGCGACGTCGGGCTTGCGCCAATGCCGGAAAGCTGGACGAAGGTTTCCACCCCCGCCGTCCGGGCCAGGCGTGCCATGCGACCGGCCCCCTCGACATGAATGTCATCGAAGTTCAGCTCGGCGCTCTCCACGTAGAGGCTTACGGCATTGACCGCGCCACCGGCTCCCTCGAGCGCACGGCCGACCTCGGCCTCACTCCGCACATCGGTCACCAGCGGCTCCAGCGGATCGCCGGGTTCGGCCCAGTCAGGCAGCCTCGGGTGGCGGGCCGCTATACGCACCCTGTGGCCCGCTTCGAACAATTCGCGAACGATCCGAGTGCCCAGAAAGCCGGTTCCGCCGAACACCGTGATCGGGGCCTTCGTCATGTCTTCTCCATTCATCGCCTACCGCTTGAACCGCCTTGCCGAGGAAAGCCTCACTGGATGGGCAGGGCGCCGTTCTCCTTGATCGTACGTATCGAGAAGCTGCTGTCCACGGCACTGACCGCCGTCAGCTGACGAAACTGTCTCAGCCAGTGCTCGAAAGTATCGATATCGGTGGTGATGACCTGGAGCAGATAGTCGAAGTGGCCGGAAACGCTATGGCACTGAATCACTTCCGGCATGGCACCAACGGCGTGTTCGAAGTGCTCGACCTGTTCCCGCTGGTGCTGGTCGAGGCGTACCTGGACGAAACTGGTTACCGCCAGGTCGAGGAGTGTCTTGTCCAGCTCGGCGCGATAGCGCGTGATCAGTCCTGCCTGCTCTAGCCTGCGGATGCGGCGAGCGCATGGAGAAGGGGAGAGGTTCACCAACTCTGCCAGTTCGGCAGTGGTCAGACGGGCGTCCTGCTGCAGAGCTTCTAGCAGCATGCGGTCAATGCGGTCGATTTTGAGGTTACGCATGGGGTGCCTCGTCAATGTGGCGTTCAGTGGTTCCTTGGCCGATACCGCTAACCATCATTGCAAGTCTGGCGAATGCGGCCCGTGCTCGCCAGTTTCCAGGCGTATTCGAGACGCAGCCGCGGCTTTTTTCACCATACGCAAGACGCTGAGGCGCGATGAGGTGGGAGGGCAGGACGAAACGTTGAGGGCATTGAGAGTCTCATTCGCTCATCTTGCTTACACTTTAATGAGACATAGCAGGTAGCCTCAATTGGGTTAGTCTGTGGTTCAGACGAATTGGTTAGGAGGTCGTCATGACAGCCATGAGCAGCGCTCTGCGAGCCTGGCGTGCCGTGGAGCATCGGTGGCAGTCATGGCCGCCCGCCGTACGTCAGACCAGTCGGCTCATGATCCTGGTGGCACTGCTGGCCTTGGGCACCTTGATCGTCTATGTCACTGGGGGGACACGCTATGCCTACCCCTATCTGATGCTGATACCGGTTTTGCTGGCGGGTGCCTGGTATACCTGGCGTGGCTCGCTGCTCGTCGCGCTGATGGCTGGCTTGCTGATGGCGGCGATGCCGCTGACGGTGGCCTCGGGGGAGGCCCAGGCCACCCTCAACTGGGTGATCCGCCTGTGTCTGTACCTGGCTATCGGTGCCTTTGCCGGCGTTCTGTTCGAGCGGCTTAGACAGAGTCATCTCAACCTCGAGCGGGCCGCACGAACCGATCCGCGCGCTGGCTTGCCCAACGAGATCGCCCTGGAGGCGGATCTGTCACGCTTGTTGCAGGCCCCAGCGCGGCTGGATGGGCGCAGCACGGGAGTGATCCTGATGCGCATCGAGGACATCACCGAGATCATGGAGGCCCTGGGAGCGGACGCCTGTGACGACTTGGTACTGGCCATCGACCGCCGTCTGGCTCGGCTGGGACCCAACCTGCTGGGGTGTTATCGGGTGAGCGGGGCCGAGTTGGCTCTGCTGCTGTGGCCAGTCGGGCTCGATGAGCTCAATCGGATCGCTGCCCGCGTGGTGGAACTGGGTGAGGACAATCTGGTGGCCCTCGGTGTTCCCCTGCGTGCTCAGCTGGTGTTGGGTAGTGCCTTGCACAAGTCTCCCGACGATACGCCTGGCGGCCTGGTGCGTGAGGCGCGTATCGCCATGCTGGCCGCAACGGAGAAGCAGCGCTCCTATTGCCACTTCCAGCCTGCCTTCGCTCGTCGTGGCGTGCAGAATGTCAAGTTGATTGCGCAGGTGCGCCGCAGCTTGGCCAAGGGGGAGTTCGAACTTCATTATCAGCCCAAGCTGCGTCTTGCCGACGGTGAGCTGACGGGCTACGAAGGGCTCATTCGCTGGCGAGACGCGCAGGGTAATCTGATTCCCCCCGGGATGTTCATGCCCAAAGTGGAAAACACCACCTTGATCGCACCCGTCACCCGCTTCGTGGCCACCGAGGCATGCCGTTTCGCGATGCGCCAGGAGAAACGGGTCAGCATCAATTTCTCGGTGCGCAATCTGATGGACGATGCGCTGCTGGAAGAGCTGGGCGAGCATGTCAGACAGTCGGGCATGGAGCCGTCCCGGCTGGAAGTGGAGATCACCGAGAGCGCGCTGGTGCATGACCTTTTTGCCGCCAAGCGGGCCTTGGAGCGAATTCGCAGCTGCGGGATCCGGGTCAGCATCGACGACTTCGGCACCGGCTTTTCCTCCTTCGAGTACCTGCGTCACCTGCCTCTCACGGGACTCAAGATCGATCGTGCCTTCGTCGAAGGTCTGGAGCACGATCGACGGGCGCGCAAGCTGATGGCCTGTCTGATCGATGTGGGTCATGCGCTCGATCTCGAGGTAACCGCGGAGGGCGTCGAGACCCAGGAGCAGCACCGGCTGCTGCAGGAGATGGGCTGTGATCAGGCCCAGGGCTTTCTCTATGCCAAGGCGCTTCCCGCCGAGGAGGTGCTGGCCTGGCAGCGTGAGCGCGAACGGTCCTCCCTCGGAAGTTCCCATTCGGCATCAGTCGATAGTCGTCACAAATAGGAATGATTCTATTTATTGATGACATCGGCGCCGAACGTGCCGCTATCTCACTGCCTGCGAGGCCCTTTTCGTCACTGGGACTTCACATCGAATCCATACAGGACTAAAATGGTCCCAAATGGAGCGATGGCACTACTCCGCATCGTGAGACCCAGGAGTCAGGCATGCTGAAGCTTTCCCGGCTGACCGATTACGCCGCCGTGATCCTGGCACAGATCGCCAGGCATCCCGAGCAGCCCCATGCGGCGACGGAGCTGGCCGAGACCGTACAGTTACCGCATCCCACGGTGAGCAAGACCTTGAAGATGCTGGTCAAGGCGGGGCTGCTGGAGTCGCGCCGCGGTGCCCAGGGGGGCTACTCTCTGGCGCGCCCGGCATCGCGTATCACCGCCATCGACATCATCACCGCCATCGAGGGGCCGGTGGCGATGACCGAATGCAGTCACGCCGAGGGCGATTGCGACCTGCTCGCCACCTGCGGCGTGTCGGACAACTGGCAGCGCGTGTCGCTGGCCGTGCGCACTCTGCTCGACAGCGTGACCCTGGCCCATCTGGCCGACAGCGCACCGATCAAGCTGCCGGTGCAGCTGCCCATACAGAGCGTGAGCCTGGCCGCCGATACGGCCTGAGCCAGCGAACCGGATTCATTACCCGAGGCGAGTACGCTCGCCGGCCCAACCGCCCGGGAGGGGAGAGACCATGGCAAGTCAGGAAATGGAACAGCTGGTCCGCCGCGAATACAAAGAGGGATTCGTGACGGACATCGAGAGCGAGACGGTACCGCCGGGGCTCGACGAGAGCGTGATCGCCTTCATTTCCAACAAGAAGGGCGAGCCCGAGTGGATGCTCGAGTGGCGCCTCAAGGCCTACCATCAGTGGCTCAAGATGAAAGAGCCGTCCTGGGCGCATCTGGACTATCCGCCCATCGACTACCAGGCGATCTCCTACTACAGCGCGCCCAAGCGCCCCGAGGACCGCCCCCAGAGCCTCGACGAGGTCGACCCCAAGCTGCTCGAGACCTACGAGAAGCTGGGCATTCCGCTGCACGAGCGTGCCGCCCTGGCCGGGGTGGCGGTGGACGCGGTGTTCGACTCCGTTTCGGTGACCACCACCTTCAAGGAGAAGCTGCACGAGGCGGGAGTGATCTTCTGCTCGATCTCCGAGGCGATCCGCGACTACCCGGAGCTGATCAAGCAGTACCTGGGCACGGTGGTGCCGGTGGCCGACAACTACTTCGCCGCGCTCAATTCGGCGGTGTTCACCGACGGCTCCTTCGTCTTCGTGCCCAAGGGCGTGACCTGTCCGATGGAGCTCTCCACCTACTTCCGCATCAACGCCGCCAACACCGGCCAGTTCGAGCGCACCCTGATCATCTGCGAAGAGGGCGCCCAGGTCTCGTATCTGGAGGGCTGTACCGCGCCGATGCGCGACGAGAATCAGCTTCACGCCGCGGTGGTCGAGCTGGTGGCGCTGGACGACGCCTACATCAAGTACTCCACGGTGCAGAACTGGTACCCCGGCGACGAGGATGGCAAGGGCGGCATCTACAACTTCGTCACCAAGCGCGGCGACTGTCGCGGCGATCGCTCGCGCATCAGCTGGACCCAGGTCGAGACCGGTTCCGCCATCACCTGGAAGTACCCCTCCTGCGTACTGCGCGGTCGCGACAGCATCGGTGAGTTTTACTCGGTGGCGGTAACCAACGGCCGCCAGCAGGCCGATACCGGCACCAAGATGATCCACATCGGCGAGGGCACGCGCTCCTACATCGTCTCCAAGGGCATCTCCGCCGGCCGCAGCAACCAGTCCTACCGCGGCCTGGTCAAGATCGGCCCGCGGGCCAAGGGGGCGCGCAACTTCACTCAGTGCGACTCGCTGCTGATCGGCGACAAGTGCGGCGCGCATACCTTCCCGTACCAGGAGATCGGCAACAGCACGGCCACTATCGAGCACGAGGCGACCACCTCGAAGATCGGCGAGGACCAGCTGTTCTATTGCCAGAGTCGCGGCATCTCCGAGGAGGACGCGGTGAGCATGATCGTCAACGGCTTCTGCAAGGACGTGTTCCAGGAGCTGCCGATGGAGTTCGCCGTGGAGGCCGAGGCGCTGCTCAACGTCACGCTAGAGGGAGCCGTCGGTTAAAGCGCTATTGCGCTCGGTCACTCTGTGTTGGAAGCCCGACTCGGCATGCTCACTGAGCAGCAGACAACTCCGCTGCACTCGTCGGGCTTCCGCCTTGATTGACCTTCGCTCATGACGCGCTTGCAGGCGGGGTGGAAACAAATTTTTTTCGGGTCGCGGTGGCGGCTCGCCAGAATCGAAAAGGTACTCATGATGCTCGAAGTCAAGGATCTGCACGTCAAGGTGGAAGGCAAGAACATCCTCAAGGGCCTCACCCTGACCATCAACGCCGGGGAAGTGCATGCCATCATGGGCCCCAACGGGGCCGGCAAGTCGACCCTCTCGGCGGTGATCGCGGGCAAGGACGGCTATGAGGTGACTCAAGGTTCGATCACCTTCGAGGGCCAGGACGTGCTGGAGATGGAAGTCGAGGAGCGCGCCCAGGCGGGCCTGCTGCTGGGCTTCCAGTACCCGGTGGAGATCCCCGGCGTGAAGAACATCTACCTGCTCAAGGCGGCGCTCAACGCTCAGCGCGAGGCCCGCGGCGAGAGCGAGATCCCGGCGCCGGAGTTCATGAAGCTGGTCAAGGAGAAGCTGGCGCAGATGAAGATGGATGCCAGCTTCCTGCAGCGCGCCGTCAACGAGGGTTTCTCCGGCGGCGAGAAGAAGCGCAACGAGATCCTGCAGATGCTGGTGCTGCAGCCCAAGCTGGCCATGCTCGACGAGATCGACTCGGGGCTCGACATCGATGCCATGCGCGTGGTGGCCGACGGCGTCAACTCGCTGCGCGACGAGAAGCGCGCCATCCTGCTGGTGACCCACTACCAGCGTCTGCTCGACTACATCGTGCCCGACCGCGTGCACGTGCTGGTCGACGGCCGCATCGCCAAGAGCGGCGATGCCGAGCTGGCCAAGGAGCTGGAATCCCGCGGTTACGACTGGGTCGTGGAGGAGTCGGCTGCATGAGTGAGGTAAACAGCGAAGTGACGACCTTTCTGGCGCGCCTCGAGGAGCGCAGCGCCGCGCGCCGCGCCGCACAGGGGGCGGAGCCGACCTGGATCGCCGCCCGCCGTCAGGCCGGCGCGGCCCGCTTCGAGGCACTCGGCTTCCCCACTCGTCGCGACGAGGCGTGGAAGTACACCGACGTACGCGCCATCGCCCGGGGCGATTTCGCGCTGAGCGACAGCGCCGAGTTCTCGCCGGCCTCGGCAGCGGCGATCACGCTGCCCATCGAGGCGCATCGGCTGACCTTCGTCGACGGCGTGTTCTCGGCGGCACTCTCCGACCTGGGCGAGCTGCCCGGCGGGGTGGCGGTGCTGCCGCTTTCCCAGGCGCTGGCCGACAATCACGAGGCGGTGGGCGGCCCCCTGGGGCGGCTGACCGGCGTCGAGTTCTCGCCGTTCTCGGCGCTGAATGCCGCCTTCATGGAGGAGGGTGCCGTGGTGCGTCTGGCGCCGGGCAGCGTGGTGGAGAAGCCGATCCTGCTGCAGTTCCTGTCCCGAGCCAATGCCGCGCCGGTGATGAGCCACCCGCGCATCCTGGTCGAGGCCGGCGCGCGCAGCCAGGCCACGCTGATCGAGCATCACGTCGGCGAGAGCGAGGCGGCCAACTTCACCAATCTGGTGGCCGAGCTGATGCTCGACCGCGGGGCGATCCTGACCCACTACAAGCTGCAGGAGGCGCCGCTGGCCGATCTGCACGTGGCCAGCATTCACGTCGAGCAGAACCGCGACAGCCGCTACACCTCGTTCAACCTTAACCTGGGCGGCGGACTGGTGCGCAACGACCTGATCGGCGAGCTCAACGGCGAGGGGGCCGAGGCCAACTTCTACGGCCTGTTCTACGGTCAGGGGCGTCAGCACATCGACAACCACACCCTGGCCAACCACAACGCTCCACGTACCTTCTCCAACGAGAACTACAAGGGCATCCTCGACGATCGCGCCCGCGGCGTGTTCAACGGCAAGGTGGTGGTCAAGCGCGACAGCCAGAAGATCGAGGGTTTCCAGAGCAACGCCAACCTGCTGCTCTCCGACCGCGCCGAGATCGACGCCAAGCCGGAGCTGGAGATCTACGCCGACGACGTCAAGTGCTCCCACGGCACCACCACCGGGCAGCTCGACGAAGAGGCGGTCTACGCCCTGCGCACCCGCGGCATCGACGAACAGACCGCCCGCGGCCTGCTGACCCTGGCCTTCGCCGGCGAGGTGATGGAGCTGGTCGATCTGGACGCCATCTCCGAACGGGTGGAGCTGGCGGTGGCCGGTAAGCTGCCGGAGCGTTTCAACCTGGCCGGGCTGGTGGAAGCCGCCGTGGCCCTGCACGACGAGTGAGCGAGGAGAGTGCGATGAATCACCTGGCCACCGAGCACGAGCTCGACACTCCGGCCCTCGATGTGGCCGGGATTCGCGCCCAGTTCCCGATCCTCGAGCGGCAGGTGCACGGCCGGCCGCTGATCTATTTCGACAATGCCGCCACCAGCCAGACGCCGCTGGCGGTGATCGATACGTTTCGCGACTACTACAGCCGCTACAACGCCAACATTCACCGTGGCCTGCATACCCTGGCCGATGAGGCGACGGCGGCCTATGAGGCCACCCGCGAGACGGTGCGCAGCTTTCTGAATGCCGCCGACCGCCGCGAGATCGTCTTCACCCGCGGCACCACCGAGGCGATCAATCTGGTGGCCAACAGCTGGGGTCGGGCCAACCTCGAGGCCGGCGACGAGGTACTGGTGTCGCTGCTGGAGCACCACTCCAACATCGTGCCGTGGCAGTTGCTGGCCAGCCAGCTCGGCATCAAGGTCAAGGTGATCCCGGTGGACGAGCGCGGCGTGCTCGACCTTGACGCCTACCGTGCGCTCTTCACTGAGCGTACCCGGCTGGTGGCGGTGAATCACGTTTCCAACGCCTTCGGCACCATCAATCCGGTGGGCGAGATGGCGACCATCGCCCATGAGCACGGCGCCCTGATCCTGGTCGACGGCGCCCAGGCCACGCCGCACCAGACGGTGGACGTGCGCGCCATCGACGCCGACTTCTACGCCTTTTCCGGTCACAAGGTCTACGGCCCCACGGGGGCCGGTGCGCTCTACGGCAAGGCAGCGCTGCTCGAGGCGATGCCACCGTGGCAGGGCGGCGGCGAGATGATCAAGAGCGTCTCCTTCGAGGTGCCGACTACCTTCGCCGACGTGCCGCACAAGTTCGAGGCGGGCACGCCGGCCATCGCCGAGGTGATCGCCCTGGGCGTGGCGCTGGAGTGGGTGCGCGGCGTGGGGCTCGATGCCATCGGCGCCTGGGAGGCCAGGCTGCTGGAGCGTGCCACGGCGGCGGTGTCGCGCATCGACGGGCTGCGCATTCTCGGCACCGCGCCGCACAAGGCCGGCGTGCTCTCCTTCGTCGTCGATGGGGCGCACTCGCAGGACATCGCCTTGCTGATCGATCAGCTCGGGGTGGCGATCCGTACCGGCAACCACTGCGCCCAGCCGCTGCTGGCGCACTTCGGCGTGACGGCGACCTGCCGTGCCTCCTTTGCCGCCTACAACACGCTGGAGGAGGTCGATGCCTTCGCCGACGCCCTGGAGCGTGTCATCGGAATGGTGCGTTGAGCATGACCAGCATCGAACAGATCGCGAGCCTGCAGAAAGGTCAGAAGCTGCCGCTGCAACGCGACGTGGACGCCATCTCGATCCCCTTCGGCAAGACCATCTCGCTGCCCGAGGATAGCGAGGTCACGGTCATGCAGGCCAAGGGCAGCTCGGTCAGCGTGGGCTATGAAGGGCGCCTCTACCTGATCGAGGGCAGCAATCTCGATGCCCTGGGCCTCGAGCCGCTGCCGCGACCGACGCTGCCCGAGAATGCCAGCGACGAGGAGATCGAGCAGTTCGTGTGGGACCAGCTGCGCACCTGCTTCGACCCCGAGATCCCGGTCAACATCGTCG
Organism: Billgrantia desiderata; assembly: GCF_900108215.1. Taxonomy (NCBI): domain Bacteria; kingdom Pseudomonadati; phylum Pseudomonadota; class Gammaproteobacteria; order Oceanospirillales; family Halomonadaceae; genus Billgrantia; species Billgrantia desiderata. The sequence continues at coordinate 44,251 of NZ_FNVC01000017.1, forward strand.
ACCTGGGGCTGGTCTATGGTTGCCGCATCGAACGGCTGATCAGCGGCGAGCGTATCGTCACCATTCGCATGACCCTGACCGCGCCCGGCTGCGGCATGGGCGACGTGATTGCCGCCGATGCGCGCAACAAGATCCTCGGTGCCCCGCAAATCAGCCGGGTGCATACGGAAATCGTCTTCGATCCGCCCTGGAGCCGTGAGATGATGAGCGATGAGGCCAAGCTGGAACTCGGTATGTTCTAGCGGCTGGCCCTCGCTATGGGTGAGGGCCGTCCATCTCCTCGAGCGGTGACGGTGAATGCAGGCGCTGTTGTGGAAAACCTTCAAGTTCCTTCTGATGACGCTCGGCGCCGTGCTGTTGCTGGCGGCGCTGCTGTTCGTCTCCGCCAACCTCTGGGTGTTGGGCAAGACCTATTCACGCATCGAGCATGAGCTGCCGCTGTGCGGCCCGGAGCGGGTCGGCATCGTCTTCGGCACCTCGAGCTGGACTCGCAGCGGCGTACGCAATCCGCATTTCGATGCGCGCATGAATGCCGCTTCCCGTCTGCTGCGGCTGGGTCGGGTCGAGCATCTGCTGCTCTCCGGCGACAACCGTACCCGCCAGTACAACGAACCGATCAGCATGTGGCGCGACCTGCGCCGGCAGTACGTGCGCGACGAGGACATGACCCTCGATTACGCCGGATTCAGTACCTTCGATACGCTGGCGCGGGCGCGTGACGTTTTCGGCGTCGAGCAGGCGCTGCTCGTCACCCAGTCGTGGCATCTGCCCCGGGCGCTGTTCATTGCCGACGCGCTGGGGCTCGAAGTTCGCGGCTGCAGTGCGCCTTCACGCCCGGTGACAGGGCTCTGGCGGTTGCAGGCGAGGGAATGGATGGCGCGTGCCGCCACCGTGGGGGATCTCTACGTATGGGGACGTGAGCCGTACTTCCTGGGGCCGCTGGAGCCGCTGCAGATCGTCCCGCCGACCTGGCGCCAACTGCTGGATCTCGAGCCCGATCTGGACTTCGACTTCGAGTAGCGGCCCTCTGGGATCAGCGGCGACGCTCTTTCTGCAGCCGGTAGAGTTCGCGGATCAGCGCCCGGCACTCCTTCCAGCACTGCTCCACGACCGGCTCGAGGGGATTCGGCAGGGGGTGGGTATAAAGCGTTGCCAGGGCCTGCATCAACACGCGCTCCTGCTCGAGCAGTTCGCCGATGACGACCTGGCTCTCGTTGCCGACGAAGCTCTTCAGGCGGCTCCACAGCCACATGTAGTCGTCGCGCTCGACATCGGCATCGCGCGGGAGCAGCTTGAGGTGCCGTCTGGCCAGCTCACGGAGCTTCTGCAGGGCCTTGGCGCGTGCCTCGTAGTGCGGCTTGAGCGTTTCACGCAGGGAAGGGCGCAGGCGCTCGAGATTGTCCTGGAAATAGTCGATGCTGTCAGCCAGCGCTTCCAATACGCTGTCCATCGCCACCTGGCGATTGTCGAGAAACATGAGCGGTCACCTCCTCCGGTGACGCAGATTGTGGCGGGGGAAACACTGTTTTGCTACCCCCGCAGGCGAAATAAGTAGCCTTTCTACAAAAACAGGCGCTTTTCTCGCAATTACCCTTTGGGCTTGGGCGGTGCCTTGCGCGAGGCGCTGGCATTCTTCTCGATGTGCTCGATGATCAGCCCGGCGATGTCCTTGCCGGTAGCCGTCTCGATTCCCTGCAGCCCCGGTGAGGAGTTGACCTCCATGATCACCGGCCCGTGATTGGCCCGTAGCAGATCGACGCCGGCGACCCGCAGCCCCATCGCCTTGGCTGCACGAATGGCCGTGGAGCGCTCCTCCGGGGTGATGCGAATCAGGCTGGCCGTGCCGCCGCGATGCAGGTTGGAGCGAAACTCTCCTTCGGCCGCCTGGCGCTTCATCGAGGCGACCACCTTGTCGCCGATGACAAAGCAACGGATGTCGGCGCCGCGGGCCTCCTTGATGTACTCCTGCACCATGATGTTGGCCTTCATGCCCATGAAGGCCTGGATCACCGACTCGGCAGCCTGGTTGGTCTCGGCCAGCACCACGCCGATGCCCTGGGTGCCCTCCAGCAGCTTGATGACCAGCGGCGCGCCCTTGACCATGGTGATCAGGTCGGGAATGTCGTCCGGCGAGTGAGCGAAGCCGGTGATCGGCAGGCCCAGGCCCTTGCGCGAAAGCAACTGCAGCGAGCGCAGCTTGTCCCGCGAGCGGGTGATGGCGACCGAGTCGTTGAGAACGTAAGTGCCCATCATCTCGAACTGGCGCAGCACGGCGCAGCCGTAGAAGGTGACCGACGCCCCGATACGGGGGATCACCGCATCGAAGCGCTCGATCTCCTGTCCCTTGTAGTGAATCGAGGGGTGATGGGCGGCAATGCTCATGTAGCAGCGCAGGGTATCAATGACCCGCACCTTGTGGCCGCGCTGTTCGGCGGCTTCCACCAGGCGTCGCGTGGAGTAGAGGTTGCGATTGCGTGACAGCAGCGCGATGTGCATCTTGGGCTCCGGACGTATGGCCGAGTGGGTCAGGGTTCGCCGTGCAGGAAGGTGACGCCGGGCGCCACCAGCAGCCGGCGCAGGGCGCGTCGGCCCAGCAGCATGGGGTAGCGCATGTCACTGCGGTCGGTCAGGGTCAGTTCCACCATCATGTCGAGTTCGCCAAGCAGCATCGGCGTGCGAATCACGTAACGCCACTCCTTGTGACCGTTGGAGCTCGTCACCCGCCGACGGTCGTGCAGATGGGTGCGGTGCTGGTGCGGTGGCGACTCCAGCCCGCCGCTGCGCGTCGTGAAGCTGACCCACAGATGGCCCTCCTCCTCGAAGATCTCGATATCTTCCGCATGCAGCGCCGAGGTATAGGCACCGGTATCGATCTTGGCGCAAACGGTCATGCCGATGGTCGGCAGGGTAGCCATCTCGAGGCGGCCGATGACGGCTTTCGGAGTATAGGGCAGTTCCTTCATGACATTATGTCCCGCTATCCATACTCAGTGGCCCAGCTCGGCCAAGCGCTGGCCGATGGGGGTGTCACGCCGCGATTCGCGCAGCACCATCAGCACGGGCAGGCGCAGACGGGGAATCAGCGCCAGGTCGCGTGCGGCAGAGGCGAAGTCGGCGCCTGGCTGCTGCGCCAGCCGCTCGAGGAAACGTGGCAGCCGCTCACCATGTTCCAGGTGGTTCCAGCCCCGCGCGGCAATGGCGGCCAGCAGGTCGGGGCCGCAGGCCGCGGGGTCGTCCAGCAGGGCATCGTACCAGGTGCCGGCCAGTGCCGGGCTGGCGCCACCCACGGCGCGCACGCAGGCGCACAGGGTTTCCACATCGCCGGCTTGCGCGGCCTGCTCGCCCCGGTGTTGCAGCGCGGTGGCGAGCTCATCGGCAATGGCCACGTGCTCGAGGCAATAGCACAGTGACACCAGCACCTCATTGGGCAGCTGCGGCAGCGAATCGATCAACACCTGGGCCGATTCGCTGTCCAGGCGGATGACGAAATCGGCCAGCCCCTGCAAACCGAGAAACTGCCAATCTACCGGCTGTTGGCCGCTGAGATAGGCTTCCACCGGCTCCAGGTGGGGGCTCGCCGGCTTGTCGAGATCGCAGGTGGCACGTGCATGCAGCATGGCCTGAAAGGGCAGCGATGGGGTGAAGGCCAGCGGGTTGTCGTGCATCAGGTTGTCGATTTGCCCCTGCCGTTCGGGCTCGCGACCGGCGCGCTCCACGTTGCGCCCCAGGGTGACCAGCAGACGCTGCAGGAAGGCATCCCGCGGCGCCGCCACCAGTTGCCCCTGCTCGTCCAGCGGCAGCGCCAGAAACCAGATCAGCGGATCGCTGAGGTCACCCAGACGAAAGACGATGCCCAGGCGCGCCTGACCTTGCCAGGGCAGCGGCCAGGCGGCTCCATCGTCCTCCAGGCTTGCCAGGGTCGCCATGGAGCACGGTTCGACCCGGCGCCCCATGTGATAGAGATGGACGTCGGCCCCGGTACGGAGGAAAAAATCGTGAAGCGAATGAATCGGCTGCATATCGGCTCCCTTTTGAGCGTGCACTCTACCGTGGAGACTGGTCCGTTGTCAGCCACTCCTCAAGCAGGCGGTAGAAGCGTTGATCAATTTATGACCATGCCTGGCGGCCCCCCGGTTTCTCTGCTACGCAGCTGCATTTCCAGAGCTTTTCCACAGCCTCTTGCAGCGAAACTGTGAACAGTCCGGGTGACGTCACTGGCCAGCAGCAGGGGCTGACGGGATATAATGAGGGTACATTCGCTTCAGGTATCCTGACATGACGGTCCACGATGAGCTCGATGTGGCCCTGCGCCGCCTCGAAGCCACGATGAAAGCCACCAACATGTGGCGCATGAACGCTCCGGCGCCCGGTGCGTACGAGAGCCAGCAACCCTTCTGCATCGATACCATGGACCTGCCGCAGTGGCTGCGCTTCGTGTTCATCGCCAGGCTCGATGCACTGATCGAAGCACAGGCGCCGATGCCGGAGAAGTGCGATGTGGCGCCGGTACTGGAGACCTACCTGACGCAGCGGGGAACACGTGCCAACGACCGCCTGCTACTGTGCAAGGCAGTGGAGGAGATCGACCGGCTGGTCACGGAGAATTGAGCCGAAACGCAACGGGGCCCGCCAACCAGCGGGCCCCGTTGCGTGAGCCTACCCTTAGAAGCGGTAGCTGATGCCGGCCATGAAGACCCAGGGGTCGATGCTGACCTTGCCCAGGTCGTTGCCGTCCAGGCTGACGTCGGTATCGATGTCGATGTACCAGGCCGCAGCATTGAGGCCCCAGTTGTCATCCAGGCGCACGTCGAGACCCAACTGGCCTGCCAGACCCCAGGAGCTGTCGAGTTCCAGATTGCCGAGCTCGCTCTTCTCACTGAAGAAATGCGTGTAGTTGAGGCCGATACCGGCATAGGGCTGGAGCTGCGCGCCGGTACCGCCCAGGGGGTAGTACTGCACGGTCAGGGTCGGCGGCAGATGCTTGGTGGAAGCAAGATCCTCACCATTCAGCCGAATGTCATGCTTGAACGGCAGCGCCGCCAGCAGCTCGACGCCGAAGTTGTCGTGGAACAGGTAACCCAGCGTGAAACCCAGGTTGGTGTCGCTGCGAACGTCGACGTCGATGGTGCCGTCCGCCAGGCTGCCGTTGTTGCTCTTGGGGTCGACATGGGCAACGCCCACGCGGGTGATGAAATCGCCCTGGTTGTAGGCGAGCGCCTGGCTGCTGGCCAGCAGGGCGGTGGCGGCAAGGCCGGCAGTGACGAGCGTGGGAAGGGTGTGATTGCGCATGGGTCGACTCCTGTCGTTTCAAAGGGGCAGTTGTGAAGCTGCCATATGATGAAAGGAGTCTACTCAGCGGCTGCGAGGCAATTCTTGATCCAGGGCAATAGTTTCTGTTGAGACAAAAATAGGTATTTCAAATATTTCTTATGCCGTGTAGGACGCTCCTACGAAAACGCCGGGCCCCAGGGCCCGGCGTGGTTGGCATGGTGCGGCCTCGCTTAGAAGCGGAAGGTCACGCCGCCGCCGATGGTCATCGGATCCACCTTGACGGTACCGATGGCATCGCCCTCGGAGGAGAGGCGTGCGTCGACATCGGCATAGTTGGCGAAGCCGTTGAGCATGAAGTTGTCGGTGATGGCCAGATCGATCCCCACCTGACCCACAGCGCCATAGGAGCGGCGGGCGTCGACGCCCTCGGGCTCTCCGGAGAAGCGGGTGTAGTTGAGGCCCGCGCCCACGTAGGGCTGCACGCGGGAATCGAAGCCGCCCAGCGGGTAGTAGTTGACCAGCAGGTTCACCGGCATACGGTCGATGGTGCCGAGGTTAGTACCACCCAGGGCGATGTCATGCTCGAACTTCTCGGAGCTGTTGAGCTCGATACCGATGTTGTCGGTGAACAGATGACCGGCACCAAAGGTAAAGCCGCGAGCGGTATTGAGATCGAAATCCTCACCGCCGGCTTGGCCGTTGTCCGAGCGCACGTCCGACTGAGCGACGCCGCCGCGCACGAAGGTGTCGCCGGCGCTGTAGGCCAGGGCTGCCTGGCTGGCGAAGGTGAAGCCGGCAGCGAGAGCTACCGCGGGAATCAGGCGAGTCGGTTTCATAACAGCGTCCTCCAGGTTTCACTCGAGCCGGAGGTTCCGGCAGTCGTTGAACGTTTCTCAACTATACGAACACTGTTTCTAAAAGTCTTGTTTAAATTTGTTATGGCACTCATTGGCCTGATTGATTGTCGTAATGCCAAGGCTCTCTAATTTCGTAAGCACGCATATGATGATTGGTAGTGGCGATTGTACAATTATTGCTGTTCTGCATCATGGCGAGACGAGGCGCTTGCAGCTAAGCCTTTAACAGGACAAGCAGGAGGCAGACGATGCGAGTCGAGGTACAGGATCCCCCCATCTGGCTCAATCTCGGCGCGATGCTGGTGGCTGCGGCGCTTGCGCTGTGGCTGCTCGTGCGTCCGGAGCTCATCAGCGGATTGCCCATGGCACTGAGGTTGCCGGCCATGGCGCTGGGCATATGGGCGTTGGGGGCGGCGTTCATGCAACCGCTGGGGCTGGAGCTGCGGCGCCACTGGCAGCGGCGTGCCACCAGTCCACCGATCAGTCTGGCGGCGCTGGCTGCCTTCACGCTGCTGGTGGTCGTGCGTGCGCTGTGGCTGGCATGAGGGGTTGCTTGAGCAAGCACGAGAAAGCCGCCCGGAGGCGGCTTTCGTTTGCGGTGAGCTACTGCCTGTCGATCATGCTTCGTCGAAGGTGTCGAAGTCGGCGGTGACACGCAGGTCGGGCTCTTCCGTGGCCAGGCTCGCCACCACGATGGCGATGTAGGCCAGGATGACACCCGGCACGATCTCGTAGAGGTCGAAGATGCCGCCGGACAGCTCGGCCCAGACCACCACGGTCACGCCGCCGGTCACGATACCGGCCAGAGCACCCCACTTGTTCATGCGGCGCCAGTAGAGCGACATGATCAGCGCCGGGCCGAAGGCTGCACCGAAGCCGGCCCAGGCGTAGGCGACCAGGTCGAGCACGGTGGCATCGGGGTTGAGCGCCAGCAGGTAGGCGACGATGGCGATGGCGATGACGGCGAAGCGTCCCACCCACACCAGCTCGGCCTGGCTGGCATCCTTGCGGAAGATCGCCTTGTAGAAGTCGTCGGTCAGCGCTGAGGAGGAGACCAGCAGCTGCGAGTCGGCGGTGGACATGATCGCGGCCAGGATGGCGGCGAGCAGGATGCCGGCGATCACCGGGTGGAAGATCAGATTGACCATCACCATGAACACGGTCTCGCCGTCGGCCAGATCACGCTGCACGAAGCCGACACCCAGCAGGCCCACGGCCACCGAGCTGATCAGGGCGATGGCGGTCCAGGTCACGGCGATGCGGCGCGCGGCGGGGATGTCGCGGTCGCTGCGAATGGCGGCAAAGCGCGCCAGGATGTGCGGCTGGCCGAAATAGCCCAGGCCCCAGGCCAGCGAGCTGACGATGCCGATGAAGGTCAGCGCCTCGCCGGTGGAGGCGTCGCGGAACCAGGCCAGCATATAGGCGCTCTCGTCGGCGAGTGCCGCGGCGGCGCCGGCGGTACCGCCCAGGTCGCCGAAGGCGATGATCGGCACGATGGCCAGAGCTGCCGCCATCATCAGACCCTGGATCAGGTCGGTCCAGGAGACCGCCAGGAAGCCGCCGAAGAAGGTGTAGGAGATCACCGCGATGGTACCGATGGTGACGGCCAGCGTGTAGTCGTAGCCGAACACCGTCTCGAACAGCCGTCCGCCGGCGACCAGGCCGGAGCTGGTGTAGAAGAGGAAGAACAGCAGAATGAAGATCGCCGAGATCACCCGCAGCAGCTGCGACTTGTCGCGGAAGCGATTGGCGAAGTATTCGGGCAGCGTCAATGCATCGCTGACCTTGAAGCTGTAGAGGCGCAGGCGGCGCGCCACGATCAGCCAGTTGAGCCAGGTACCGATCAGCAGGCCCACGGCGATCCAACTGGCGGAGATGCCGCTGACGTAGGCCGCGCCGGGCAGGCCGAGCAGCAGCCAGCCCGACATGTCGGAGGCACCGGCGGAGATCGCCGAGGTCCAGGGCCCCAGCGAGCGCCCACCCAGGATGTAGTCGGAAAGGTTGGTCGTGCGCTTGTAGGCAACGATACCGATACCGAGCATCAACAAGAGATACACCACGAAGGTGAAGCCGATAGCCATGTTGTTCTGAACCATAAGGGGTTCCTTCAATGTTGTTGTGGTCAATGACGAGTGCGGTTACTCGTCTCCCAGCGCAAGCAGTGACGCGTTACCGCCCAGCGCGGCGGTATTGACGGTCACGGTCTTTTCCGTGGCGAAACGCAGCAGGTAGTGCGGTCCGCCTGCCTTGGGGCCGGTGCCGGAGAGCCCCTGTCCGCCGAATGGCTGCACACCCACGACGGCGCCGATGATATTCCGGTTTATGTACACATTGCCAACGCGAATTTTCTGCGCAACGAGCTGTGCAAAGGATTCATTGCGGCTGTGAACGCCGAAGGTCAACCCATATCCTCTGGCATTGATCGAATCGAGCACCTGCTCGATCTCGCTGGCCTTGTAGCGCACCACATGCAGCACCGGGCCGAACTGTTCCCGCTCGAGGGCATCGATGGCGTCGATGCTGAACGCCACCGGCGGTACGAAGGTGCCATGGGCGGTATGTGCCGGATCCAGGCGGGTTTCGGCCAGCAGGCGTCCCTCGCCCTTGAGCTTCTCGATATGCGCCAGCAGATTCTTGCGTGCATCCTCGTCGATCACCGGGCCCACGTCGGTGCCCAGGTCGCGGGGATCGCCGACGTGCAGCTCGTCCATGGCGCCGCGCAGGATCTCGATGACTCGGTCGGCCACATCTTCCTGCAGGTAGAGCACACGCAGTGCACTGCAGCGCTGGCCGGCGCTCTGGTATGCCGACTGGATCACGTCGGCTACGACCTGCTCCGGCAGGGCGGTGGAGTCGACGATCAGCGCATTCATGCCGCCGGTCTCGGCGACCAGCGCCGGCAGCGGGGCGTTCTCGCGAGCGGCCAGCGCGCGGTTGATGATCTGCGCGGTGTCGGTGCCACCGGTGAAGGCCACCCCGGTGATGCGCGGGTCGGAGGTGAGTACGCTGCCCACGGTGGGGCCGTCGCCCGGTAGCAGCTGCACCACGTCGCGAGGCATGCCGGCCTCGTGGAGCAGCTCGATGACACGGTGAGCCACGATGGAGGTCTGCTCGGCGGGCTTGGCCAGCACGCTATTGCCGGCCACGGCAGCGGCCACCACCTGACCGCAGAAGATCGCGACCGGGAAATTCCACGGGCTGATGGCGGCGAACACGCCCTTGCCACTCAGCATCAGGCGGTTCGATTCGCCGGTGGGACCGGGCAGCTCGAGCGGCTCGCCGAACTGCTCCTCGGCGCGCATGGCGTAGTAGCGGCAGAAATCCACCGCTTCACGAATTTCATCGACGCCGTCGGTGAGCAGCTTGCCGCCCTCGCGGGAGCACAGCGTCATCAACTCGGCCAGGTTCTCCTCCATCAGGTCGCCCAGGCGGCGAATGATGGCGGCACGCTCGGCGACCGGCGTGGCTTCCCAGCGCGGGAACGCGGCCCAGGCGGCATCCACCGCGCGAGCGGCCTGGTCGCGGGTAGTCCACTGCACGCTGCCGACCCGCTGACGGCGGTCGTAGGGGCTGAAGACCTCATGCACGTTGCCCGCGATGCGTTCCACGTCGAAGGCCAGCAGCGGCCCGACCTCATAGCTGCGCTCCATGAAGCCCGACATGGCCTTCATCAGCGGTTCGTAATGGCTGCGCACGTTGAGGTTGACTCCCCTTGAGTTGCGTCGTCTTTCGCCGTAGATGTCCTTCGGCAGTGGAATTCGTGGGTTGGAGAAGGTGCGGTACTGGCCGAGCGTCTCCACCGGATGCACGCACAGGGTTTCCACCGGCACCTTGGGGTCGACCAACTGATGCACGAACGAGGAGTTGGCACCGTTCTCCAGCAGTCGGCGCACCAGATAGGGCAGCAGATCCTTGTGTGCCCCTACCGGCGCGTAGATGCGGCAGTAGGTGCCCTTGGGGGCGCGCTTGAGGGCGGCATCGTAGAGCGCCTCGCCCATGCCGTGCAGACGCTGGAACTCGAACGGCCGGGTCGCTTCGTCGGCCATCTCGAGGATGGTGCTTATGGTGTGGGCGTTATGCGTCGCGAACTGGGGGAAGATGCGACCGCGGGTCTGGTCGGAGAGCAGGAACCGCGCGCAGACCAGGTAGGCCACGTCGGTGCAGGCCTTGCGGGTATAGACCGGATAGCCCTCGACGCCGAGCTGCTGCGACTCCTTGATCTCGCTGTCCCAATAGGCGCCCTTGACCAGACGTACCGGAATCTCGTCACCCTGGCGGTCGGCCAGGCGGTTGAGATAGTGCAGCACCGGCAGGGCGCGCTTGGAGTAGGCCTGCACCACCAAACCGAAGTGACCCCAGCCCTTGCAGGCTTCGCTCTCGTAGACGGCGCGGAACACTTCCAGCGACAGTTCCAGGCGATCCACTTCCTCGGCGTCGATGGTCAACGCCACGTCACGCTCGCGGGCCATGGTCACCAGCTCGCGTACGCTGCCTACCAGCTCGCGCAGGATCTGCTCGCGACGACCGAACTCGTAGCGCGGGTGCAGTGCCGAGAGCTTGATCGACACAGAAGGTGCCGGGGTGCGCTCGGTGAGCTTGGTGCTGGTCAAGCCGACCTGCCGAATGGCCTTGGCATAGTCGTCGAAGTAGCGCTTGGCGTCGGCCCGCGTGCGCGCCGCTTCGCCCAGCATGTCATAGGAGTAGGTGTAGCCCTTGTCGAACAGCGGACGGGAGCGCTTCAGGGCCTCGTCGATGTCGCGACCGAGCACGAACTGCTTGCCCATGATCTTCATCGCCTCGTACATGGCGCGGCGGATCACCGGCTCGCCCATGCGATTGACGAGACGGTTGATGAAGCCCGAAGGCTTGCCGTCGCGAGGCTTGTCGAGGGTGACCACGTGTCCGGTCATCAGCAGCCCCCAGGTGGAGGCATTGACCAGCCAGGAGTCGCTCTGCCCGACATGGGCTTTCCAGTCGGCAGGGCCGAGCTTGTCTTCGATCAGCGCGTCGGCCGTGGCCGTGTCGGGGATGCGCAGCATGGCTTCGGCCAGGCACATCAGCATCAGCCCTTCATGGGTATCGAGGCTGTATTGCTGAAGCAGCTGATCGATCGTATCGACGGCGGTGTCCATATCGCGGACTTCGCGAACGAGCTCGGCGGTTTTGTCGGCGATGCGCCGGAAATCCTCGGGATTGGCGCTGAGTACGTTGACCAGCTCCTTGACGAAGGTTTCTTCGTCCACCACATAGTGTTCGCTGATACGCGAGAACAGGCTGTCGAGATCCTGCTGCCAGGTAGCAGCAGCGAGCATGGTTTCAGCATTGAGCATAGGAGTCCCCCGGGTGTCGCCCGTTCCAGAACGGCAAAACGCCATGTGCGTGGCGCTCTGCCCGAACATGGGTGTGTCTTCCTTGACTGTAGGGCCGGTTGAGCGGGGCTGCTTGCCAAAACCCGGGAAGGATTTACGAATTTCGCGGCAGAATGCCGCAGCGGCATTGAAGTTTAGACTTAAGTCGTATGTTGTAGTCGGTTTGTGGCGTCGAGGGGAGAAGGGCGCTCCAGAACGGCGCGCCGGAGCTGGCTCGGCGGGCAGCCGAAAGCACTACGAAACGCATGCGACAGCGCACTCTGGTGGGCAAAGCCGGTACTCACCGCAATCTGTGACAGTGGCATACGACTCTCCTCGAGTAGCCGGCGGGCGGCTTCCAGGCGCCGTCGGCGCACGTATTGCCACGGCGACAGGCCGGTTTGCTCACGAAAGCAGCTGCTGAAGTGGGCTTCGCTGAGGCAGGCTTGTCCGGCAAGGTCGGCCACGGAGATCGGTGCCGCCAGATGCCGGTCAATGAAACGGTCGAGCTTGGCAAGGTTCAGGCGACGCTTTGCCGGTGGCGGCGTTTCTCCGCCGAGTCTGGCGTGCAGGCAACCGAGAAAGGTCGCGGCCAGGCGGTCGCTCTGTGCCGCACTCAAGCTGTCCTGGCTACTGCTCTGCTCGAGCAGCAGGAAGTCGAGATAGTGCTGCAGCGGCTTGTCCAGGGCGAAGAAGCGCGGCGCGTCGAACAGGCGCGAGAGCTCATGATGATAGCCAGTGAGCGAAGGGGCATCTGCCGGAAGGTCGAGGATGAGCTGGCGGTTCTTGCCCTGGCCGACATAGTAGTGAACGTGATTGGCGGGAACGATGCAGCCGGAAAGGGCAGAGATGGCGCCACCCAGGCCTTCGATTTCGAACTCCGCCCTGCCTTGCAGGCCAATCACGATCTGATGAAAGTCATGTGAATGGTGCTGAGTGGCGGTATCGAGCGGAATCTGGCGTATGACGCTGGACATGAGGGCCTCCCGCATGTGGCTGTCGTGACAGAGCTTACCATATCGATGTTGTGTCAACGCTACGATTCGTTGCGTTGCCTTTCACGCAGCCGCTGATGGGCGGCAAGGTGGTTGCGTAGTGCCGTCAGCTCTGCGTGGCCCGTCTTGTCGAGCAGGGGCTTGCCCTGGGCCACTTGCCAGGGGCGACCGTGCTCCTGCATCAAATGCTGGGCGCGCCGTCTTACGCCGTCGAGATAGTCGTCGTGGCGGATCGGATAGTTGATCACTACGTTCCACTCGGTCTCCCCGACCTGGTTGGCGAGCGCCTTGTCGAACAGCTCCAGCAGATGTTCCGGCTCGGTGCGGTAGCGGGGCGTACGGGAAAAGAGAAGCACCAGCACCATGCCGCCGATGATGAACAAGCAAACGGCAAAGATGAGCAGGAAGAGAGCCATGTTCGAGCCACGCTGATGAGCTGGGACCGGACCTGCGGCGGTGAGGTGTCGGGTGCGCTGCCAAGGCCGGTGGGGATGGCATCGCTCCCTGCCTTTGACATGCAGAATCAAGCGCTTGCAAGGGGGAGCATACGTAGCCGCCGCGTCAGCCGCCAGCGGATGGGTAAAATTGTACCGCCCTGCATGAAAGCATGGCAAACCGCTCGATCGGGCGTAGTGAGGCTATTCGCCGCTGCCGAGGCATTGCGTGTCGGCAATCTCTTACACGTTCGTTTATCCCAGGTTAATGCTGGGCGGGGCGGCGGGCTGGCAAAGTAACTGCATCGGGCAGGGAAAGCCCGTGCAAGGAAGACCGAGACAGGGAAGGCTCACCTGCCATGGAGGCTCGGGCAGGAAGCTCGGGATAGTCGAAGGGATGCGGAAACACAGCCCGGCCTCACGGCCGGGCTTTTTGATGCACAAGGAAACGTTCCGTTTCTTAAGTCTTCTTGATCATGGCGGAAGCTTGGCTATCGTTAACGGTAATGAGGCAGGAAGCCCGAACAGAAAGGAACAGGGATGGCCAGGCAAGACAGGACGTCAGGTAGGCCAAGGAGTTCTGAATTTATCGAAGAAAGCTGCATGTTGGCTCCCAGTATCGGCAGTACTGGGGGCTCGTTCTTTGTGGCTTGCTTCTTCATTTTTTGGCCCTGCGCTCTTCATTATTTTGGCCCTGCGACAGCTATTGCATGGTGACTGGAGTCATTGAGGTGGATTTTTCGCTCTGCTCCTTGTCATGAATGTGCCCATTGGTTCCCGCCGACAGCCTGCTCATAGGCTGATGGCATCTCGCAGGAATTCGGAATGAGGGGTGTCGGACAGGAGAGAGCCAGATGACACAAGGGGTGCATGACAGGAGGTAATGGTGAGCTGGAAAGGAACCAACGTTTGAAGCCCGGCCCAGCGCCGGGTTTTCTTTGGCCATAGGCTGCCTTCAGCGAAGCGGTCTGCCGATCTTCTGTGCTGATCCGATGCGAGGATGAGCGATAACTGTAACGTTTTGAGTACACTTTCATCCAATGCGAAACGAGATGAAAATTATTCTGCAGAGGCTTAACGTGCGTTAATTTCTTTGCCAGTCAACGATGGCACGGTAGACAGCCGCCACCCAGCGTGGCCAAGCAAGACGAACGCCGATTGGCCGTGCACCGGCTTTCTTGGGCTGGATGGCAGTTTCAATCAGGTAAGAAGTGGACATCCTTAACGCTCGAGACGTGCGGCTCGCGGAGGTTGAGGTTGTCTGACATACAAGAGGTGCTATCAGGAAATAGGCCAAATATCACTTGGGATTCGCGAGCGCAGGAGAAGAAAAATGATCAGGCTAACTGGGAAGGCGGGATCGAAATTTTTTGAAGAAAAGGGCCCTGTTGTTGCAATCGTATCGTTTATGACATTCATGTCATGGATGTTGTTCTGGCCGCATGGAGTGAGTGTGAGTAGCGCCATCGGCCAGGAGCCCGAAATAACCAAATATGAAAAAATCAAGAACTCCTATTCCGTGCAAGTTGCGGATCTGTTGCGAATCGATGAAGACATTTTTTCACGCTCCTTGAGCATTCTCGACACGCAGCGATTTTACTGCCTGCTGGCGGAGCACTTCGGCATGGAAGAAAGCCGCTCGCTGCGCCCTTCGTCTTTGCTGCGTTATGAAGCCTTGTGTGAGGTTTTTGCCGATGCCGCGAGCATGGTCGATACCTATGCCGATCGGCTCAACGGGGGAAGCGGTTTTTACCCGGAGCTACATGAGTTCAAGTTTCACTCTCGAGAAAAAGAGCATGTCATTGGGCCTTTCTTGAGCGCGGAGGAGTGCGTCGAGATTGTAGAGCGTTTGCTACGGCTGGGTGAGCATGCTTCGCGCTGCAGTTCCTATGGGGTTTCAGGCAAGCCGATACTTTATGGTGCGCTGCAGTAAGTGCTGCTGCGCCGACTGGTTTGTCTGCTGTCTGTCTTTCCGAGTCCTGACACGACGAATGGTTACTTACCGAAACGGGAGAAGTATTGCCTGCATCCGAGTGAGCCGATGCCGCCATGCGCTGTCTCAGCATGGAGGGCGGACAGCGGTCACGCCTGCTCTAGGGGGTAGCCGTGCTGGACAGGACTTGCCGGCTGCCGGAGTGTTAGTCTAGTAAGGCAATGTTCGGTCTGGAGAAAGGCATGAAGGCATGGCGTCGATCCTGTATAGGCCTGATGGCTGCGGTGTGGCTGGCGGGTTGTGGCGGCGACGGCAATGGCGCGCCGGCGGAGGAGGAGGCCGAGCTCGAACAGCCGACTGACGTTACCGAGCCGGTGGAGGAGCCGGTCGAGGTGGAGCCGCTTGCTGTCGAAATACACGCTTCGGCCACCCTGCGTAGCGATAGACGTTTGATGGTCGAAGGAGAGACCAATCTGCCTGACGAGACGCGACTGCTGATAATAGTGGAGCGCGAATTGAGTGGCGTACGCTGGCAATCGCGTACCATGGTCGAAGGCGGTGGTTTTGCCACAGGGCCCTTCGGCCCCGGTAGCGGTCTGCCGGATGGCGGCTACCTCATTACCGTCAATCTGGTGGAAGCCAGCGTTCAGCCGCCTGCCGTACGCGAGCGAATCGGCGAGCAAGGCGAACACCTGGAAGGAGAGCTGGTCAGAAGCGCCCGGCATGGGCTGGGGCAGGTGGCCAGCTATTCGCGGCGATATCTGATCGGCAGTGAGCCTCGGCGGACTACCGACCAGGTCGACGTTCTAGAAGTGGAGTAAGGGTAGAGTGGCGCCATTCAGGCGCCTTCCATTCGCCAACGCGCCAGTAGCCGCCCCACGATTTTCTCCGAGGCCTCCAGTGGGGTCGGCAAGGCCCCGGCATCGTTCTCGCTACGGCACACCGGCTGGCCGTTTTCACTGAGTTCCAACTGGCCGATATAGAAGCCGCCGGCACCTTCGATCAGATAGTGTCCCGGTCGGTCGCAGTTCTCCGTGGGGCCGAAGGCAGCAAGATCGCCATTCTCGAGATAATCGAAACGCTCGCCTGGTGCGGGGGTGACGAGGTAGCACTCGCCGTCCCAGCTGACGCCATTCAAGATCTCCCGGGACAACGCAATACGATTCGAGCTGGCAGCCTGCCAGGGTGCCGGGGGCTGGCCGCGAAGGTAAAGCGGGGTCGTCACGAGCTGCGTCTCGCCTTCGAGCAGCTGCCCCAGGGTGCAGCCGAGGGCGTCTGCCAGTGCTACCAGTCGCTCATGACCTATCTGTTTGATCGCACCCGACTCCCAGTATGAGATCGTGACATCCGATACGCCGACCTTCCTGGCAAGCGCAGCTTTGTTGAGATTTGCTTGCAATCTTAATTGCTTGATTCTATTGCCCAGTGAGTCCATTTCATCAACCTGAAGACTGAGGAACCAAAGGAATGTGATTGTCAATGATCTGTGTTAAGTGTGCAAATTTGGCGGTTCAACGCTTTGCACACTATTTCTGATCGTGCCGGGAGCGGTGGCGGCGATGATCCTGCCGCGGGACGGCACGGCGATGCTTGACGGAAGCAAGGCGGCCGGTGCGGCTGCCCCCGTCGTTCCAGGTGCGTATAATGCCGCCATGAGTTTTCCCGACTGGATAAGGACGACATGACCGTACGTACTCGTATTGCGCCGTCACCCACCGGTGACCCCCACGTAGGTACCGCTTACATCGCGCTGTTCAACCTCTGTTTTGCGCGACAGCACGGCGGGCAGTTCATCCTGCGCATCGAGGATACGGACCGAGTGCGCTCCACGCTCGAGTCCGAGCGGATGATCCTCGACTCGCTGCGCTGGCTGGGGCTCGAGTGGGACGAGGGGCCCGACGTGGGCGGGCCGCACGGCCCTTACCGGCAGAGCGAGCGCGGCGATATCTATGCCGAATATGCGCGCCAGTTGATCGAGGCTGGACATGCCTTCAAGTGCTACCGCACCAGCGAAGAGCTGGACGAGCTGAGGGAGGCGCGCAAGGCTTCCGGTATGCACCTGGCGCTCAAGCCTGATGATCTGGCTCTGCCGGATGACGAGGTGGCGCGTCGCGAGCGGGAAGGGTGGCCGTACGTGGTGCGCATGAAGGTGCCGAGCAGCGGGACCTGTGTCATCGATGACATGTTACGTGGCACCATCGAAGTCGATTGGGCGCAGGTCGACGCTCAGGTGCTGTTGAAGTCGGATGGCATGCCCACCTACCACCTGGCCAACGTGGTGGATGACCATCTGATGGGCATCACCCATGTGCTGCGCGGCGAGGAGTGGATCAATTCGGCGCCCAAGCACCAACTGCTATATGAGTACTTCGGTTGGGAAATGCCGGTGCTATGCCACATGCCGCTGCTGCGCAACCCCGACAAGTCGAAGCTTTCCAAGCGCAAGAATCCCACCTCCATCAACTACTACAAGCGTATGGGGTTCCTGCCCCAGGCGGTGATCAACTACTTGGGGCGTATGGGCTGGTCGATGCCGGATGAGAGGGAGAAGTTCTCGCTCGACGAGATGATGGCGCATTTCGACATCCAGCGCGTATCGCTCGGTGGGCCGGTGTTCGACCTGGAAAAGCTCACTTGGCTCAACGGGCTCTACATTCGCGAGGACCTCGACGATAGGGCATTTCTCAAGGCGCTCATGGAATGGGCGTTCAACGAAGAGTACGTCGGTCAGATCCTGCCCCAGGTGCGTACCCGGGTGGAGACGCTCTCGCAGGTGGCGCCGTTGGCCGGCCACTTCTTCAGCGGCGTGCCTGATGTGAGGGAGCAGGACTTCGACGGCATCAAGCTGGAGCGCGAGGAGCTCGTCAGGCTGCTGCAGTTCCTCGTCTGGCGCTTCGAGGCGGTGCCGGCCTGGCACAAGGAGGCGCTGCTCGCCGAGGTCAAGCTGCTGGCCGGTCACTTCGGATTCAAGATGAAGGATTTCCTCGCGCCCGTGTTCATCGCCATCACCGGCTCTGCAGCCAGTACCTCGGTGATGGACGCCATGGCCATCCTCGGCTCCGACGTGACCCGGGCGCGGCTGCGTCATGCCATCGAAGTGCTGGGGGGTGTGTCCAAGAAGCAGGCCAAGCGCTTCGAGAAGGAGTACCGCGATCTCGGCTGAGTCGCACGGGCCTTGACAGGCGGCGGGGTAAATCGGTAATATACGCCCCGTCTTCAAGGCACATGTGGGGCCTTAGCTCAGCTGGGAGAGCGCGACACTGGCAGTGTCGAGGTCAGCGGTTCGATCCCGCTAGGCTCCACCAAATCTCTTGTGCCGATACTTGAACGACATTGCGTCCCATTCGTCTAGTGGTCCAGGACACCGCCCTTTCACGGCGGGAACAGGGGTTCGAACCCCCTATGGGACGCCACTTTCCTCCTTCGGACTCCGCTCCGTATCATTCTGCACTAATACGCATTCGCCTGTTTGAGCCATGCAATCGGTTCTCATTTGGGCGGGCTGGTCTGCGTGAAAAGCCCATTGAAGTAGCCGTTTTTTCAGCTTTTCCCACTTGACTTGTCCACTTGCTCAGTGTGCGGCTTGCGCCCCTGTGCGTAAATCCCCGAATTGGCTCCTGTTGAGTGTGCGACTGCAAAAAACGAATGATTTCAATGGGTTATTGTTGGTCAAAAAATAGCCAATCTAACTGCAAGCCCCTTCTCATGCCGATTTGATGGTGTTTTCTTGAGGTTGTGAACAGGGTTATCCACAGAATGTGTGGAAAACGTGCCGGCCTTGCCGATGGCGGGGCGCGCTCCGTGTAAAGTGATGGCTGTCAAGTAGCGGTTAACCCGTTTCTAGTGCTTTCCGCTTAGGGGCGTCGCGAGTAGGCGACGCCCCTAGGCGTGTAAGCTACGTGAGGCGGATCAGTCGCCGTGCCCGCGCAGGCGGCGTAGCAACGAAGAGGTGTCCCAGCGTCCACCTCCCATGACCTGAACGTCGCCATAGAACTGGTCCACGAGTGCGGTGACCGGCAGGCGAGCCTGCAGGCGACGCGCTTGCTCGAGACAGATCCCCAGGTCCTTGCGCATCCAGTCGACCGCAAAGCCGTGCTCGTACTCGTCGGCGATCATGGTCTTGTGGCGGTTCTCCATCTGCCACGAGCCGGCAGCACCCTTGGATATGACGTCGATCACGCGCTGCTGGTCGAGACCGGCTCGTTCGGCAAAATGCAGCCCCTCGGCAAGCCCCTGTACCAGGCCGGCTATGCAGATCTGGTTGACCATCTTGGTCAGCTGGCCGCTGCCGGCCGGTCCCATCAGGGTCACCGCCCTGGCATAGTGGGCGAGGGTGGTCTCGGCGCGAGCGAAATCCGCTTCTGAACCGCCGCACATGATGGTCAGGGCGCCGTTCTCGGCGCCTTGCTGGCCGCCGGATACCGGCGCGTCGATGAAGCCGATGGCGCGCTCGCGGCAGGCGGCGTCGAGTTCCTGGGCGAGATCGGCAGAGGCAGTGGTGTGGTCGACCAGCAGGCTGCCCGCATGCATGCCGGAGAGCGCTCCCCGTTCGCCCACGGTGACCTGCCTGACGTCGTCGTCATTGCCGACACACACCAGCACGAGATCGGCTCCCTGGGCGGCTTCAGCAGGCGTGGCGTGGTGGCTGCCGCCGAACTGCTCGACCCAGGCCTTGGCCTTGCCCTCGCTGCGGTTGTAGACGCGCACGGTGAGCCCCGCGCGGGCCAGGTGGCCGGCCATGGGGTAGCCCATCACGCCCAGGCCGATGAAAGCGACGGTGGAAATCTGTTCATGCATGTGCTGTTCCCTCTCTTTTGGGTGGCAGCCTGGAGCCCAGCGTGGCACGCGTGGCTGCGTATGAAGCGCGAGACGCAGAAAGCCGCCCGAAGGCGGCTTTCCAGTGCATTGCGGCGCAGGCCGCGTCCTGCCGACTTACTTGGCAGGATAGTCGCGCTGCGGGTGGCCGGTGTAGAGCTGACGCGGGCGGCCGATCTTGTAGTCGTTGGACAGCATCTCGTGCCAGTGGGAGATCCAGCCGATGGTGCGTGACACGGCGAAGATCACCGTGAACATGTTGGTCGGGATGCCCATGGCCTTGAGGATGATGCCGGAGTAGAAGTCGACGTTGGGGTAGAGCTTGCGCTCGACGAAGTACTCGTCCTCGAGGGCGATCTGCTCCAGGCGCTTGGCGATCTTGAGCTGCGGGTCGTCGATGCCGAGTTCGGCCAGCACCTCGTCGCAGGTCTCCTTCATGACCTTGGCGCGCGGATCGAAGTTGCGGTACACGCGGTGACCGAAGCCCATCAGCTTGAACGGGTCGTCCTTGTCCTTGGCCTTGTCGATGAAGCGCTGGATGTTCTCTTCGGAGTCGTCGCCGATCTCGTCGAGCATCTTCAGCACCGCCTCGTTGGCACCGCCGTGAGCCGGGCCCCACAGGGCGGCGATGCCGGCGCTGATACAGGCGAACGGGTTGGCGCCGGTGGAGCCGGCCAGGCGCACCGTGGAGGTGGAGGCGTTCTGCTCGTGGTCGGCATGCAGCATGAAGATGCGGTCCATGGCCTTGGCGTAGACCGGGTTGACCTTGTACTCCTCGCACGGGTTGCTGAACATCATGTAGAGGAAGTTCTCTGCATAGCTCAGATCGTTGCGCGGGTAGTTGAACGGCTGGCCGACGTTGTACTTGTAGGACATCGCCGCAATGGTCGGCATCTTGGCAATCAGGCGGATCGCGCTGATGATGCGGTCTTCCTCGACGGTGATGTCCAGGTGGTCGTGGTAGAAGGCGGCCAGACCGCCGACCACGCCGCACAGGATCGACATCGGGTGGGCGTCGCGGCGGAAGCCCTTGAAGAAATTGTTGATCTGGTCGTGGACCATGGTGTGGTTGCGCACCCGCGACTCGAAGTCGGCGTACTGCTCGTCGGTCGGCAGTTCGCCGAACAGCAGGGCGTAGCACACCTCGACGAAGTTGGACTCCTTGGCCAGCTGATCGATCGGGTAACCGCGATGCAGAAGCACGCCCTTGGCGCCATCGATGTAGGTGATGGCCGACTGGCACGAGGAGGTTGCCATGAAGCCGGGGTCGTAGGTGAACAGGCCTTCGGCGCCCAGACCGCGAACATCGACCACGTCAGGGCCCAGGGTTCCTGAGTAGACGGGCAGCTCGATCGCTTTTTCCAGGCCGTCTACCGTCAGTGTCGCTTTCCTGTCAGCCATTCTGGCCTCCTCTCGAAGTCGATATGGAACGTTAACTCATTATTTCGCAAACCCTGTTGGAGTCCTGGCCCGCGAAAAAGGTCAGCCCACTATAGAAGCGTTCCCGGGATTGTCAATTAGGCCAAAGTGACCGCATAGTTGTGCATGAATATTTTTTTGCGATAGCTTTTGTATAGAAAATGGTGCTTTGCATCACGAGAGTGCCCATGGGCTGCCGGTTACGGCTCGATCAGCCTGTCTCTGCTTGCCACCCCTGGCGTGACGAGCTTGAACCATGGTCGAGTTAGCGCGGTGGGTATTTGTCACTAGGGTTTCATGTCCCTATAATCCACACCGCGCGACTGGCAGGTACTCGTTGTCATGCCCGTCCCGGCAGCGGCGAGCCCCCTACCTCAAACCACCGCCCGCTCGAGCCTGGTCCCATCGGTTGAAGAGCGAGCCAAGAGAGTGTGTATAGAGCCGTGAATAGCAAACGACCCGTCAACCTAGACCTCACCACGATACAGTTCCCACTTCCCGCCTTGACGTCGATCGCCCACCGCATCACCGGCGTAATCCTGTTCGTTGGCCTCATCTTCGCGTTCTGGGCCCTCGACAAGTCGCTGTCGTCTCCGGAAGGCTTCCTCGCCGTGCGTGATACCCTGGCCAACAACATCCTGGCCAAGCTGATCGCCTGGGGGCTGCTGTCGGCCCTGGCCTTTCACTTCGTTGCCGGCATCAAGCACATGCTGATGGATGCCGGATATGGCGTGACCCTCGAGGGGGGCGTGAAGAAGGCACAGGCCACCGTGGTCATCAGTGCCGTCCTGATCATTCTGGCGGGAGTCTGGGTATGGTAACCAACATCACCAATCTGGGTCGCAGCGGCCTGTCCGACTGGCTGATCCAGCGGGTCTCGGCCGTCATTCTGGCGCTCTACACGGTTTTCATCGTCGCGTATCTGCTGTTCAACCCCGGGCTCGATTACGTTACCTGGAGCAACCTGTTTGCCCAGACCTGGATGCGGATCTTCTCCCTGCTGGCCTTCATCTCGCTCGCCGCGCACGCCTGGGTGGGGCTGTGGACCGTGACCACCGATTACCTCAAGTCCACGCCCGTTCGCCTCGGTGCCCAGGTCGTCATCATCCTGGCCGTGTTCGTGTTCCTGGTCTGGGGCATTACCGTTCTGTGGGGAGCCTGATTCATGTCTAACATGCGTACCTTGTCCTTCGACGCCATCATCATCGGCGGTGGCGGCTCCGGCTTGCGCGCCGCGCTCGAGCTGGCCAAGTCCGGCAAGAAGACCGCCGTGCTATCCAAGGTCTTCCCGACCCGTTCGCACACCGTGTCCGCCCAGGGCGGCATCACCTGCGCCATCGCCTCGGCCGACCCCAACGACGACTGGCGCTGGCACATGTACGACACCGTCAAGGGCGGCGACTACATCACCGACCAGGACGCCGCCGAGTACATGTGCTCCGAGGGGCCCAAGGCGGTCTTCGAGCTCGAGCACATGGGCCTGCCGTTCTCGCGTTTCGACAACGGCCGCATCTATCAGCGTCCGTTCGGCGGCCAGTCCAAGAACTTCGGTGAAGGCGGCCAGGCGGCACGTACCTGCGCCGCGGCCGACCGTACCGGCCACGCGCTGCTGCACACCCTCTACCAGAACAACCTGAAGAACAACACCACCTTCCTCAACGAGTGGTTCGCGGTCGATCTGGTCAAGAACGCCAACGGCGACGTGGTGGGCTGCATCGCCATGTGCATCGAGACCGGCGAAGTGGTGCACGTCAAGTCCAAGGCCACCGTCATGGCCACCGGTGGTGCCGGTCGCATCTATGCGTCCACCACCAACGCCCTGATCAATACCGGCGACGGCATCGGCATGGCGCTGCGCGCCGGCTTCCCGATGCAGGACATGGAGATGTGGCAGTTCCACCCCACCGGTATCTACGGTGCCGGCGTGCTGGTCACCGAGGGCTGTCGCGGTGAGGGCGGCTATCTGGTCAACAAGGACGGCGAGCGCTTCATGGAGCGCTATGCTCCCAACGCCAAGGACCTGGCCGGCCGCGACGTGGTGGCACGCTCCATGGTCATGGAGATCCTCGAGGGCCGCGGCTGCGGCGAGAAGGGCGATCACGTCTACCTCAAGCTCGACCACCTGGGTGAAGAGGTGCTCAACAAGCGCCTGCCCGGCATCAGCGAGCTGTCCAAGATCTTCGCTCACGCCGATCCGGTCAAGGCGCCGATCCCGGTGGTGCCGACCTGCCACTACATGATGGGCGGTATACCGACCAACGTGCACGGCCAGGCGATCATGCAGGACGCCGACGGCAACGACCGCATCGTCAACGGTCTGTTCGCCTGTGGCGAAGCGGCCTGCGTGTCGGTGCACGGCGCCAACCGCCTGGGCGGCAACTCGCTGCTCGACCTGGTGGTGTTCGGCCGTGCGGCCGGCATGTTCATCGAGAGCGCGCTCAACGAGGGTATCGACTACCTCGACGCCTCCGAGTCCGACGTCGAGGCGGCCATGAAGCGCATGACCCGCTGGAACGAGTCCACCGGCGGCGAGTCCGTGGCAGCGCTCAAGACCGAGCTGCAAAGCATCATGCAGAACTCCTTCGGCGTGTTCCGTCAGGAAGATCACATGCAGGAAGGGGTCAAGAAACTGGCCGATCTGCGCGGCCGTATCGGCGAGGCGCACCTGGTCGACAAGTCCGGTGCCTTCAACACCGCTCGCGTCGAGGCACTCGAGCTCGACAATCTGATGGAAGTGGCCGAGGCTACCGCCATCGCGGCCCTGGAGCGCAAGGAGAGCCGTGGCGCCCACTCGCGCTACGACTATCCGGACCGCGACGACGCCAACTGGCTGAAGCACTCCATGTACTTCCCGGCCGAGAAGCGGGTCGGCAAGCGTGACGTCAACTTCAAGCCGAAGACCGTCGACACCTTCGAGCCGAAAGTCCGTACATATTAAGGGGAGTCACGAGATGCTTCAGGTATCCATTTACCGCTACAACCCGGAAACCGACTCCGCGCCCTACATGCAGGAGTACCAGCTCGACACCCAGGGCCGCGACCTGATGGTGCTCAACGTGCTGGAGATGCTCAAGGCCGAGGACACCACCCTGGCTTTCCGCCGTAGCTGCCGCGAGGGCGTGTGCGGCTCCGACGGCATGAACATGAACGGCAAGAACGGTCTGGCCTGCATCACCTCGCTGTCCGACGTGGTCAAGGACAACAAGCTGGTGCTGCGCCCGCTGCCGGGTCTGCCGGTGGTGCGCGACCTGGTGGTCGACATGGGGCTGTTCTACAAGCAGTACGAGCGCATCCAGCCGTACCTGCAGAACGACACCCCGGCGCCGGCCATCGAGCGCCTGCAGTCGCCCGAGGATCGCGACAAGCTCGACGGCCTCTACGAGTGCATCCTGTGCGCCTGCTGCTCGACCTCCTGTCCGTCGTTCTGGTGGAACCCGGACAAGTTCGTCGGTCCGGCCGGTCTGCTGCAGTCGTACCGTTTCCTGGCCGATTCGCGCGATACCGCGACCCGTGAACGCCTGTCGGAACTCGAAGATCCGTTCAGCGTGTTCCGCTGCCGCGGCATCATGAACTGTGTCGCGGTATGTCCCAAGGGGCTCAATCCGACGCGGGCCATCGGCAAGATCCGTGACATGCTGCTGGCGAATGCCACTTAAATCGTGGCGCGTAGCTTGCTATCATAGCGGCCGCAGTTCGGCCGCGACCTTGTGTCGCGGTCGGTTCGCACAGTAGCGACAGAGCCGGTGCCACAGGTACCGGCTCTTGAGCATGAATTTCAAGGTTTCCGGCCTCGCGGCTGGATCCGCCGGAAGAGAAGACGCCCCACCGGCAGGGCACCAGCCAAGCCGCCGCGGCTGGCCCGTGACGGCGCCGACAACACCCCATCAGTGTAGGGTGACCGAGAGATGCAACAAGGCATAATGGAGTTGATGTGGAACAGCTCCCACGTGAGCGGCAGCAACGTTCACTATGTGGAAGCGCTCTACGAGCAATACCTCGCCGACCCAGGTTCCGTGCCCGACGAGTGGCGAACCTACTTCGATCAGCTGCCGAGCGTCGATGGCAGCGCCACCCATGACGTCCCTCTCAGTCCGGTACGCGACCAGTTCCAGCAGCTGGCCCGCGCCCGCCGGACCACGGCGGTCGCTGCCGACAGCGGCGAGAACAAGAAGCAGGTCAAGGTGTTGCAGCTGATCAACGCCTATCGCTTCCGGGGACACCAGAAAGCCGATATCGACCCGCTCAAGCTGCGTAGCCAGGCGCCGGTTCCCGACCTCGACCTCTCCTTCCACCAGCTTTCTACGGCCGATCTGGACACCGAGTTCCAGACCGGCTCTTTCTTTCTGGGGATGGACAAGGCACCGCTGCGTGAGATCGTCGAGGCGCTGGAGCAGACCTACTGTCGCTCCATCGGCTGCGAGATCATGCATATCGTCGACACCGAGGAGAAACGCTGGCTGCAGCAGCGCTTCGAGTCGGTGCGCTCGGCGCCCAAGTACAGCGACGACGTGCGCAAGCACCTGCTGGAGCGGCTGACCGCAGCAGAGGGCCTGGAGAACTATCTGGCCTCCAAGTATCCCGGCACCAAGCGCTTCGGCCTCGAGGGCGGCGAGTCGTTCATCCCCATGATGGACGAACTGATCCAGCGGGCCGGCGGCTACGGGGTCAAGGAAGTCGTCATCGGCATGGCTCACCGCGGTCGTCTCAACCTGTTGGTCAACATCCTCGGCAAGAACCCTTCCGAGCTGATCGATGAGTTCGACGGCAAGAAGCTGATCGAGCGTGGCTCGGGTGACGTCAAGTACCACCAGGGCTTCAGCTCCAACGTGATGACGCCGGGCGGCGAGGTGCATCTGGCGCTGGCCTTCAACCCCTCGCACCTGGAGATCGTCTCTCCGGTGGTGGAGGGCTCGGTGCGCGCCCGTCAGGACCGCCGCGACGACTACGAAGGCACCAAGGTCCTGCCGATCAACGTGCATGGCGACGCCGCCTTCGCCGGCCAGGGTGTGGTGATGGAGACGTTCCAGATGTCCCAGACCCGTGCCTACAAGACCGGCGGTACGGTCCACATCGTCATCAACAACCAGGTCGGCTTCACCACCTCGCACCCGCAGGACACTCGCTCCACCGAGTACTGCACCGACATCGCCAAGATGGTTCAGGCGCCGATCTTCCACGTCAACGGCGACGACCCGGATGCGGTGCTGCATGCCACCCAGGTGGCGCTCGACTACCGTCAACAGTTCCGCAAGGACGTGGTCATCGATCTGGTCTGTTACCGCCGTCGCGGCCACAACGAGGCCGACGAGCCCTCCGGCACCCAGCCGCTGATGTACCAGAAGATCAAGGATCATCCCTCCTCGCGCACGCTTTATGCCCAGCGCCTGGTGGAACAGGGCGTGCTCAGCGAGGAAGACGCCCAGGCGATGACCGAGACCTATCGTGAGGACCTGATGGCGGGCAACCACGTGGCCAACGCCCTGGTCCAGGAGCCCAATACCACCCTGTTCGTCGACTGGAAGCCCTATCTCGGTCACGAGTGGAGCGGCTACGCCGACACCAGCGTCGAGATGAAGCGTCTGCAGCGTCTGGCCGCGCGCATGTGCGAGATTCCCGACGGTGTCGAAGTGCAGCGCCAGGTGGCCAAGATCTACGAGGACCGCCGCAAGATGCAGGCCGGTGGTCTGGCGCTGAACTGGGGCTTCGCCGAAACCCTGGCCTACGCCACCCTGCTCGACGAGGGGCATCCGGTGCGTATCACCGGTCAGGACGTGGGTCGCGGCACCTTCTCCCACCGCCATGCGGTAGTGCACAACCAGAAGGACGGCAGTACCTACGTGCCGCTGCAGCATCTGGCCGACGGCCAGCCGCGTTTCACCATCCACGACTCCTTCCTCTCCGAGGAGGCGGTGCTGGCGTTCGAGTACGGCTATGCCACGACGGCACCCAACGACCTGGTGATCTGGGAAGCGCAGTTCGGCGACTTCTTCAACGGTGCACAGGTGGTGGTGGACCAGTTCATCTCCTCCGGTGAGACCAAGTGGGGACGGCTGTGCGGCCTGACCATGCTGCTGCCTCACGGCTACGAGGGGCAGGGGCCGGAACACTCTTCGGCGCGCCTCGAGCGCTTCCTGCAGCTGTGCGCCGAGCACAACATGCAGGTGTGCGTGCCCACCACGCCGGCGCAGATCTTCCACCTGCTGCGTCGTCAGGTGATCCGTCCGCTGCGCAAGCCGCTGGTGGTGATGTCGCCCAAGAGCCTGCTGCGCCACAAGGAGGCGATCTCCAGCCTCGACGACCTGGCCAACGGCCACTTCCATATGGTGCTGCCGGACCAGGGCAACCTCGAGGCCCAGCAGGTGACGCGCGTCATCATGTGTGCCGGCAAGGTCTACTACGACCTGGCGGCCTGGCGCGAAGAGAACGGCCGCGACGACACCGCCATCGTGCGTATCGAGCAGCTCTACCCCTTCCCCAAGGAGGAGCTGTTCGAGGCGCTGAAGGCCTACGTCAACCTCGACACCGTAGTGTGGTGTCAGGAAGAGCCGCTCAATCAGGGCGCCTGGTATCCCAGCCAGCACCACATGCGGACGGTGGCCGACATGCTCAAGAACGGCCTGGGCGGCGAGCTCAAGTTCGCCGGGCGTCCGGCATCGGCAGCACCCGCGGCGGGCTACATGTCCGTGCATACCGAACAGCAGCGCCAGTTGGTGGAAGACGCCTTCAACGTCTGAGCAAATCCACCGGGACGTAGAGAACATATAAGGGAAACGACATGGCTACCGATATCAAAGCGCCCACCTTTCCGGAGTCCGTTGCCGAAGGCAGTGTGGCTGCCTGGCACAAGAAGCCGGGGGATAGCGTCGAGCGCGATGAGCTGATCGTCGAGATCGAAACCGACAAGGTGGTGCTCGAAGTGGTGGCACCGGAAGCCGGCACCCTCTCCGAGGTGCTGGTGGAAGAGGGCGACACCGTGCAGTCCGAGCAGGTGCTGGGCAAGATCGGTGCAGGCAGCACCAAGGGCGCTGAGAAGAAGAGCGAGAAGGCCGACGTCAAGGCCGAACCGAAGAGCGAGGCCAAGGCTGCGCCGGCCGCCGGCGGCAAGTCTCATGAGGTGAAGGCGCCGACCTTCCCCGAGTCGATCCAGGAAGGCACCGTGGCCACCTGGCACAAGAAGGTGGGCGAGGCGGTCAAGCGCGACGATGTGCTGGCCGACATCGAGACCGACAAGGTGGTGCTCGAGGTGGTGGCTCCGGCCGATGGTGCCCTGGCTGAGATCAAGGTGGAAGAGGGCAGTCAGGTCGCCTCCGAGGCGGTGCTGGCCATCTTCACCGAGGGCGCGGGCGGTGCCGATACGACAGCAGACACCACCCCGGCCGCTTCCGCCGATGACGGCTCGGGCGACGAGCGGATCGGCGACAAGATCCTGGCTCCGGCGGCACGCAAGATGGTTGCCGAGCACGACCTCGACGTGAGCAAGATCGAGGGCACCGGCAAGGGCGGCCGCATCCTCAAGGAAGACGTGCAGCGCGCCGTTCAGGCCGGCACGGCCAAGAAGAGCGCCGCGCCTGCCGCCGCGCCGAAGCAGGCCGCCACGGCTGCGCCTGCCTTCGAGGGCGAGCGTCCCGAGAAGCGCGTGCCGATGAGCCGTCTGCGTCAGACCATCGCCAAGCGTCTGGTCCAGGCCCAGCAGACCGCTGCCATGCTCACCACCTACAACGAGGTGGACATGGGCGCGGTGATGGATCTGCGTGCGCAGTACAAGGACACCTTCCAGAAGGCACACGACGTCAAGCTCGGCTTCATGGGCTTCTTCGTCAAGGCGGCTTCCGAGGCGCTCAAGCGCTTCCCGGACGTCAACGCCTCCATCGACGGCACCGACATCGTCTACCACGGCTACCAGGACATCGGCGTGGCGGTCTCCACCGACCGCGGTCTGGTGGTGCCGGTGCTGCGCGACACCGACAGCATGAAGATCGCCGACGTCGAGAAGGGTATCGTCGACTTCGGCAAGCGGGCGCGTGACGGCAAGCTCGGCATCGAGGAGATGCAGGGCGGCACCTTCACCATCACCAACGGCGGCATCTTCGGCTCGCTGATGTCGACCCCGATCCTCAACCCGCCGCAGACCGCCATCCTGGGCATGCACAAGATCCAGGAGCGTCCCATGGCCGTCAACGGCAAGGTCGAGATCCGCCCGATGATGTACCTGGCCCTGTCATACGACCACCGTATGATCGACGGCAAGGATGCGGTGCAGTTCCTGGTGACCATCAAGGAGCTGCTCGAGGATCCGGCGCGCCTGCTGCTGGATGTCTGACGGCGCCGAATCAACGGACTCAAACGCGAACCGATCAACAGGAAGAACCACATGGCCGACAAATTTGATGTGATCGTCATCGGTGCGGGCCCCGGGGGCTACGTGGCCGCCATCCGTGCCGCCCAACTGGGGCTGAAGACCGCCTGCGTCGAGAAATGGGTCAACAAGGAAGGCAAGACCGTCCACGGCGGCACCTGCCTCAACGTGGGTTGCATTCCCTCCAAGGCGCTGCTCGAGACATCCCACAAGTTCGTCGAAGCGCGCGATCACTTCGCCGAGATCGGCATCGACCTGGAGCCGCCCAAGGCCAACGTGGCCAAGATGCTGGAGTTCAAGAACTCCGTCATCGCCAAGAATGTGGGCGGCATCAGCGCCCTGTTCAAGGCCAACGGCGTCACCGCCATCGACGGCACCGGCAAGGTCGTTGCCGCCAAGCAGGTCGAAGTCACCGACCATGACGGCGGCAAGACCACCTACGAAGCCGACAACATCGTCATCGCCGCAGGTTCGGTGCCGGTGGAGATCCCGCCGACGCCGCTGCACGAGGACATCGTCGTCACTTCCACCGGTGCGCTGGAGTTCACCGAGGTTCCCAAGCGCCTGGGCGTGATCGGCGCCGGCGTCATCGGCCTCGAGCTGGGTAGCGTGTGGAGCCGCCTGGGCGCCGAGGTGACCGTACTCGAAGCCATGGATACCTTCCTGCCGATGGTCGATACCGCCATCGCCAAGGAGACCCAGAAGCTGCTCAAGAAGCAGGGCCTGGACATCAAGCTCGGCGCACGCGTTACCGGCTCCGAGGTGAAGGGCAACGAGGTCACGGTCAAGTACAGCGACGGCAACGGTGAGCAGGAGCAGACCTTCGACAAGCTGATCGTCTGCGTCGGTCGCCGCCCCTACACCAAGGGCGTGGTCGACGAGAACGTTGGCGTAGGCCTCGATGAGCGCGGTTTCATTCACGTCGACGACCAGTGCCGCACCAGCGTGCCCGGCATCTACGCCATCGGCGACTGCGTGCGCGGCCCGATGCTGGCCCACAAGGCCTCGGAAGAGGGCGTGATGGTGGCCGACATCATCGCCGGCCACAAGGCGGAGATGAACTACGACGCCATTCCCAGCGTGATCTACACCTCGCCGGAAGTGGCCTGGGTCGGCATGAACGAGCAGGAAGCCAAGGCCAAGGGCATCAAGGTCAAGACCGGGTCCTTCCCGTTCTCGGCCAACGGCCGGGCGCTGGCCAACAACGCGCCGGAAGGCATGGCCAAGGTCATTGCCGATGCCGAGACCGACCGTATCCTGGGCATGCACATCGTCAGCCAGCATGCCGGTGAGCTGATTGCCCAAGGGGTGATTGCCATGGAGTTCGGCTCCAGCGCCGAGGATCTGGCGTTGACCTGCTACGCTCACCCGAGCACCTCCGAGGCGATTCACGAGGCGGCGCTGGCAGTGGACGGCCATGCCATCCACATGGCCAACCGCAAGAAGCGCTAGGCGGTCGGAACGGGCAGTACGCAGTAGACGTAACAACGAGCGCCATCCATAGGGATGGCGCGTCGCGCCCGGCCATGTATCGGGCGCGGACGGGGGTAACCCGGCACCGACCGTCGCAGGCGGTGTTTCGCGGTTGCCGTTCGAGTCACATGCAACCAATGGCATGAATCGATGAACCTTCACGAGTATCAAGGCAAGCAGCTGTTTGCCGATTATGGTCTGCCGGTATCCAAGGGCTTCGCAGTCGATACCCCCGAGGAAGCGGCGGAAGCCTGCAGAAAGATCGGTGGTGACATGTGGGTGGTCAAGGCCCAGGTCCACGCCGGTGGCCGCGGCAAGGCCGGCGGTGTCAAGCTGATCAAGAGCCCGGAAGAGGCCAAGGCCTTCGCCGAGCACTGGCTGGGCAAGAACCTGGTGACCTACCAGACCGACGCCAACGGTCAGCCGGTCGCCAAGATCCTGGTCGAGAACTGCACCGACATCGCCAACGAGCTCTACCTGGGCGCTGTGGTCGATCGCACCACTCGTCGCGTGGTGTTCATGGCTTCCACCGAAGGTGGCGTCGAGATCGAGAAGGTCGCCGAGGAAACCCCCGAGAAGATTCTCAAGGCCGAGATCGATCCGCTGGTCGGTGCGCAGCCGTACCAGGCTCGCGAGCTGGCTTTCGCCCTGGGCCTGAAGGGCGACCAGGTCAAGCAGTTCACCAAGATCTTCCTGGGCCTGTCGCGTCTGTTCCACGAGAAGGATCTGGCACTGCTCGAGATCAACCCGCTGGTGATCACCGAGGAAGGCAACCTGCACTGCCTCGACGCCAAGATCAACCTGGACAGCAACTCCCTGTACCGGCATCCGGACCTGCAGGCGATGCGCGATCCCTCTCAGGAAGACGAGCGTGAGGCCGAGGCGGCTGCCTGGGAACTCAACTACGTGGCCCTGGAAGGCAACATCGGCTGTATGGTCAATGGCGCCGGTCTGGCCATGGGCACCATGGACATCATCAAGCTCCATGGCGGTCAGCCTGCCAACTTCCTCGACGTGGGCGGCGGTGCGACCAAGGAGCGCGTGGCGGAGGCCTTCAAGCTGATCCTCTCCGACGACTCCGTCAAGGCCGTACTGGTCAACATCTTCGGCGGCATCGTGCGCTGCGACATGATTGCCGAGGGCATTATCGGTGCCGTCGAGCAGGTCGGCGTCAACGTACCGGTGGTGGTGCGTCTCGAAGGTAACAACGCCGAGCTGGGTGCCGAGAAGCTGGCCTCCAGCGGTCTGAACATCATCGCTGCCACGAGCCTGACCGATGCGGCTCAGCAGGTTGTCAAGGCAGCGGAGGGCAAGTAATGAGCATCCTGATCGACAAGAACACCAAGGTCATCTGCCAGGGCTTCACCGGCGGGCAGGGGACCTTCCACTCCGAGCAGGCGATTGCCTACGGTACCAAGATGGTCGGCGGCGTCACCCCGGGCAAGGGCGGCCAGGAGCACCTGGGCCTGCCGGTGTTCAACACCGTCAAGGAAGCGGTCGAGAAGACCGGCGCCGAGGCCAGCGTGATCTACGTACCGGCCGCCTTCTGCAAGGACTCGATCCTCGAAGCCGCCAATGCCGGCATCAAGCTGATCGTGTGCATCACCGAAGGCATCCCGACCCTCGACATGCTCGACGTCAAGGTCAAGTGCGATGAGCTGGGCGTGCGCCTGATCGGTCCGAACTGCCCGGGTGTGATCACCCCGGGCGAGTGCAAGATCGGCATCATGCCGGGCCATATCCACAAGCCGGGCAAGGTCGGCATCGTGTCGCGTTCCGGCACCCTGACCTACGAAGCGGTCAAGCAGACCACCGACCACGGCTTCGGCCAGTCCACCTGCGTGGGCATCGGCGGCGACCCGATCCCGGGCTCCAACTTCATCGACATCCTGGCGATGTTCGAGAAGGACCCGAAGACCGAGGCCATCGTCATGATCGGCGAGATCGGCGGTACCGCCGAGGAAGAAGCCGCTGCCTACATCAAGGCCAACGTGACCAAGCCGGTGGTGTCCTACATCGCCGGTGTCACCGCGCCCCCGGGCAAGCGCATGGGCCACGCCGGTGCGATCATCTCCGGTGGCAAGGGTACCGCTGACGAGAAGTTCGCCGCGCTGGAAGATGCCGGCGTGCGTACCGTCCGCTCCCTGGCCCAGATCGGCGACGCGCTGAAGGACGTCACCGGCTGGTAAGCCTGGCTTCATCAGCGGTTGGCCACACGGGGCGCCTCATCGAGGCGCCCCTTTTTTCTTTCATCGTCCGCTAGCCGTCAGGCCAGTGCCTCGTCGAAGCGTGGGGCATCCATACCCAGCAGCTGAAGCTCGAGATCGTCGGCTTCCATGGCCTGCGGCAGTTGCTTGTCGTCGCCCTGGGCCCGGTAGGCGAAGCGCCAGGTCTCGCCCGGCGCCAGCTCACGCGAGTCGCCGACCCGATAGGTCTCGCCCTCACGGCTGAAGTCGCCGTTCCATAGCGTGTCCAGCTCGTCGTCCAGCTCGAAACGGAGATCGGGCAGCGCCAGCGTCTCCTGGGTTACGTTCTCGACGAAGATTTCGGCGCTATGGCCGTCACCCCATTCCTCGAGCGTATTGCCGGTCACGACCAGCTCGGCCGAATCGTCGATCAACGGCGGCAGCAGGCCATCGTCACTCGCCAGCACTTCCCGTTCGTCGGGAACGGGCATCGGCTCGGCGTCGAACAGGCTGCGTGAGGCCACGTGCAGCGTGGTGCCGTCACCGAACACGGCATACTGCATGTCGCTGAGGGTATCGTCGGTGCCCTTGTCGTCGCGGATGCGTACCGTGTCGTCGGCGAAGTCGATGCGGTAAGCGTCGAAGTCGCTCGTATAGCGGGCGGTGTTGGTACCGCCGCCGCCGATCAGGACGTCTGCGCCGTCGTTCCAGTCGTCGCCGGGGCCGCTTTGCAGGATGTCGTTGCCGGCGCCGCCGATCAAGGTATCGTCCCCCAGGCCGCCGTTGAGGTAGACCCCATCGTCGCTGCCACGAATCACGTCGTCGCGGCGGGAACCGACGACATAGTCGAAACGGACCTGGTTGGCGTCCGGGTCGGTGGGGGCGCCGAATGCCTCTCCCTCCTCGTTGACCCAAAGGGTCGGTGACAGGCCGTCGCTTTCCGGGTCGCGCAGCGAGCGTTCGACCCGCACCTGATTGCCGTGGTCGCGTCCACCGTGGAAGTTGACGTCGCGATCGGTACGGGCGATCTCGATGTCGTTGTCGACGGAGGAGCGCCAGGAGGCGAACACCAGGCCATGCCGCATGCCGCTGTCCTCCAGGCCGGTGAAGGAGCCGTCGTAGCTTTCGCGCAGCTCGAAAGCATAGCCGTTGCCACCGCTGCCTTTGTTGAGAGCGCCTTCGGCGGAGATGTCGGCAGCGTCGGCATCCATCGAGCGCGAGACATGAAAGGCGGTGGATGGGCCATTCTTGACCTCGATATCGTGGAGCTGCGAACCGGTGGTGCCATCGAGATATACACCTTTGAAGCCCGTCAGCTCGCTCTCGGTATTCTGGAAGCTTGCAGCGTCGGGAGTGCCGATATCGAAATCGATGCCGAAGCCCGACAGGGCAACGTCATCGACGCTGGCCACTCTTTCCACCTGGGTCTTGCCCGCTTCGAAATCGAAATGTACCCCACGGTCCAGGCTGACTCGTCCCTCTTCCACTGCCGTGACCTTGGCCATGCTGGTGCGCAGCTCCGCATGCTCCTGCTTGCGCCACGCGCTGTCGCCTATTTCATCGAGAAAGGCGCTGTCATTGTCCTGCCACAGGCGCAGGGTATCGCCCACTTCCAGCTCGGCGTCGATGGCGATACTCGTCTCACCCTGCCGTGCGGCGGCATCGAGGGTGCCAAGATCAAGGCTGTCGGCGGTGCCGTCCAGCTTGATGGCATGGCCCTGATCCAGGGCGCTGCGGGTGAAGGTCAGGCGGGTGGCGTCGGAGCCGGCTCCGGTGAGGGTGAGGTCGGCACGGTCGATGGTCAGAGGGCCGTCGAGCCTGTAATCACCCGCCGAGAGTTCGATGGTGGCACCGCTCGGCGCGTCATCGATCAGGGTCTGCAGGGCCGCAGCCGTCGTGGAAGGGCCAGCCGTTAACACGGACATGTCGTCTCTCCTCGTGAACGTTGTATCGAGACTCGGCTTCGAGGCTCGGTTTGCGAGGCTTGCGATGTGACGGGCGGCGAGATGCTAAACGCTGAGCGGCGAGAAAAACAGGCGGTCGCCACGTCGAACGGGTGGAAATCGGACCGCCTTGCCGGCTTTGTAACGCTTAATTTCGCCTAGGAAAATTCATCGAGGCACGATGGTTGAGGCGGATGGCTTTGTTGAACGAAGAGAGGCGCTGACAGGGGCGGGCAACATAACAAGACCCGTCGTTACGAAAACCATCATTCCGTAGTCATCGCTTCGCTGCGGCTCTGTTAGGCTGCCCCGCTTCAAGCCTTCATACCGCCGCTCGCGTGCCACGAGTGCGAGCAGGAGTATCTCTGCGGGAGGGATGCAAGCCATGGCCTCCGAGACCGTCGACGATCTTGCGAGAGCGCTGCGCCAGTGCCGGCCGACTCTGCTGTGGGTGCTCGGCTTCAGCCTTTTCGTCAATGCCCTGATGCTGGTGCCGGCGCTCTACATGCTGCAGGTATACGACCGGGTCATTACCACCGGCAGCCGCGAGACGCTGCTGCTGCTTACCCTGGTCGTTCTATTCCTGATGGCGGTCATGGGCTTTCTCGATGTGGTGCGGTCACGCCTGCTGGTGCGTATTGGCAACCGTCTCGATGCTCGGCTGGGGGAACGCTTGCATCGAGCCGTATTCGACCGGCAACTTGCCGGTGAGGGACGTACCTCGGTGCAACCGCTGGACGACCTGCGCACGCTGCGCCAGTTCGTTTCCGGCAATGCGCTCTTCGCCTTCTTCGATGCCCCCTGGGTCCCGCTCTATCTGGCCCTGCTGTTCCTCTTCGACCCCTGGCTCGGCGCTTTCGCCAGCCTGGCAGGGCTGGTGCTGCTCGGCCTGACACTGACCAATGAAAAACTGACCCGGGGGCTCATGCGGGACGCGGGAGAACGCTATCGCGAGGCGCGCGAGCAGGTCGCGGACAGCCTGAACGGTGCCGAAGTCGCCCGCTCGCTGGGCATGTTGCCGACGCTGCGGCAGCGCTGGCTGGCCAGACATCGAGCCGCCCTCGTCTTGCAGTCTCGCGCGAGCGACCGGGCCAGCGGTCTGACCCAGCTCGCCAGGACCCTGCGCCTGACCTTTCAGTCGCTGATTCTCGGCCTGGGGGCGCTGCTGGTACTCGAAGGGCGTATCACGCCGGGTGTCATGATTGCAGCTTCTATCGTTCTGGCCCGCGCCCTGGCGCCCATCGACGGTATGATCGGCGGCTGGCGGGGGTTGGTGAGCGCCCGCGACGCCTATCGGCGGTTGGCGACGCTGCTTGGGGAGATGCCCGCCGAACGGCAGCGCCTGGCGCTGCCCGCCCCCCGAGGGGAGGTGGCGGTCGAGTCGGCCACGTTGCTGGCGCCGGGGTCTGACCGGGCCGTGCTCGAAGACATCGCCTTTCGCGTCGAGCCCGGCGAACACGTCGGCATCGTCGGGCCGAGCGCTGCCGGCAAGAGCAGCCTGGCCCGTCTGCTGGCCGGCGCCCAGGCGCCGGAGCGGGGGACGATACGCCTCGATGGAGCCAGCTTCGAGCAGTGGGATCGCGCCGCCTTGGGCCCCTTCCTGGGCTACCTGCCCCAGGAGATCGAGCTTTTCGACGGCACGGTCAGCGACAACATCGCCCGCTTCGGCGAGCCGTGCCCTGAGCAGGTGGTCGAGGCAGCGCGCAAGGCTGGCGTGCACGACATGATCCTGCGTCTGCCGGCGGGCTATGAGACCCGGCTCGGTCGTTCCGGCCTCATGCTGTCGCGTGGGCAGCGTCAACGGGTGGCCCTGGCCCGGGCGCTGTATGGCGACCCGGTGCTGGTGGTGCTCGACGAGCCCAATGCCAATCTCGACGATGCCGGTGAGCGGGCGCTGATGGCGACGCTGGAACGCCTCAAGGGGGATGGCGCCACCCTGTTCGTGATCACCCATCGGCGCAGCGTACTGGCAAGCGTCGATACGCTGCTGGTGCTCGACGAGGGCCGCCTGCGTCTGCGTGGAGCCCGAGATGAAGTGCTGGCCCGGCTGGAAGCCGCCGCGAGCAGGCGCGAAGCCTCGGCACGACCGTCGAGTCGACCCTCGCCGCCCCGGCGAACGGCGCGCGAGGCGGGGACATGATCTATCCGCAGGAACCGGCGCCATCTGCCGCGACCACGTCGGCACCGCCCGTCGATCCTCGCCCCTGGCAGCGCATCGGCCTGCTGGTGCTGCTGATTGCCTTCGGCGGCTTCGGCGGCTGGGCGGTGGCAGCCAATCTGGCGGTGGGGGTCGTGGCGTCGGGCAAGGTGGCGGCGGCTTCGTCCACGCGCTCGGTGCAGCACTACGAAGGCGGCATCGTCAGCGAGATCCGGGTGGCCGATGGCGATCGCGTCGAGGCGGGCGAGGTCCTGGTGGTGCTCGACGACACCCGGGCGCGTTCGCAGCTTCAGCTGGCACGTAACCAGTACCTGCTCAACCGAGCCAGTGAAGTGCGGCTGTCGGCCGAGCTGGCCGGGAGCGAGACGCTGACATTTCCTGCCGAGCTGCACGACAGCCAGTCGCGCCGTGTGCGCGAAGCGCTGGCGGTGCAGCAGGGGCTGTTCTTCGCCCGTCGGCAGACCCTCGACGGCACCCTGGCTACCCTCGAACAGCAGGCCCATCAGTATCGTGAGCAGCGCGAGGGCCTGGAAGCGCTGATCGAGGTCAGCCGGCAGCGTATCGCCTCGCTGGACGAAGAGGCGGACGACCTGCGCAGCCTGTTCGAGCGTGGCCACGGCGACCGACAGCGTCTGCGCGAGCTGGAGCGTGACCTCCTCGAGCTGGAAGGGGAGACGGCTCAGCAGGAGTCGAATGCCGCGAGCATCGATGCGCAGATCAGCGAGAACCGTCTGCAGCGGCAGATACTGCGTCAGGAGTTCCAGCAGGAGACCGGCGAGCGGCTGCGGGACGTGCAGGCGCAGATCGCCGAGGCCGAGGAGCGCATCACCGCACTCGCGGACGAGGTGCGGCGTACCGCCGTGCGAGCGCCGGTGGCGGGCAGCGTCGTCGACCTGCGCCTGCACAGCAGCGGTGCGGTGATCGATCCGGGCGATGCGGTACTGGACATCGTGCCGGCAGACGAAGGGTTCGTGGTCGAGGCGCGCATTCCGGTCCACGAGATCGACAGCCTGCATCCCGGGCAGACGGCGCGCATCCGCTTCACTGCCTTCGACCAGCGCGCGAGCCATGCCGTCGAAGGTGAGCTCGTTCATCTCTCCGCCGATAGCCTGGTGGACGAGACCACGGGCAGCGAATACTACCTGGCACGCATCGCCGTTGACGATACGCGGCTGCCCGAGGAGATGCGGCTGGTGGCGGGCATGCCGGCCGAGGTGATGATCCATACCGGCGAGCGCAGCTTTGCCAGCTACCTGCTCGAGCCGTTCAGCGACGTCCTGGCCCGGGCCATGCGCGGCTAGCCGTCCGGCTGCGTTGACGTGAGGTGGCGCGCTATCGGCTACGCTGATGGCGAACCAGTCTGGAGAACGACGATGGACAAGGTACCCGCCGCCTATCAGGCGACCCGAGGATCCGTCCTCGACGTCGACACAACGTTCTATTCGCGGCTGACCGATCCGTCGGCGCGGGAGCGCGTCGACTCGCTGGTGGTGCCGATTCGCGAGGGGCGGGCGTGGCAGGTGCCCGCAGGGCACGTGATGCGCCTCACGACCCTGGAGGGGCCGCAGGTCGGCGACCTCAACCTGTGGAACCGGCACAACCCGAGGGAACGCTTCTGGGCCTCGCGCACCCGCCAGCTGCAACGTGCCCACGTTTCCACTTTCGATCGGCTATGGTCGACGCTGCCCTATCTGCGCCCCATGGCCACGATCATCGACGATAGCCTGGCGGGCTATGGCGTGGACGAGCAGGGCGGACGTATACACGACCTGCTGGGAACCCGCTGCGACCCCTACGTCAATCGCCTGCTCACCGGCGAGGACTTCGATCATCACTGCCACTCCAACCTGGTGCGCGCCGTGCTGCCGCATGGCCTCACCGAGTTCGACGTGCACGACGTGCTCAACGTGTTCCAGTGCACCGGCCTCAACGAGGACGACCAGTATTTCA
Source organism: Billgrantia desiderata (assembly GCF_900108215.1). Lineage (NCBI taxonomy): Bacteria > Pseudomonadati > Pseudomonadota > Gammaproteobacteria > Oceanospirillales > Halomonadaceae > Billgrantia > Billgrantia desiderata. The sequence continues at coordinate 83,389 of NZ_FNVC01000017.1, forward strand.
TGAAAGCCTGTCCGGCACGGGAGGGCGACTACCTCGAGCTATTCGCCGAGATCGACCTGCTGTGCGCGCTCTCCTGTTGTCCGGGGGGCGATCTCTCGGTGGAGCTGTGGGGGCCGGATGCCGGCGATCCGCTGTTGACCTGTCACCCCATCGGGGTCGAGGTGTTCTCTCTCGCGCCTGAACTGCTGGCCGGTTGGCAGCCACCGGTGCCCTCGCCATACGCCGGCGGGCATGGCCTCACGGGGCCCAGCGTCGACTGGACGGCAGAGAAGCGGAGGCGTGCTGAACGCTGAGGGCGCTGTGCAGAAAGCTGAAGGCTCTTTTCGCAGCGCGCTGAGGGCTCTTTTTTGCAGTAAAGCTGCAGGCTCAGTCGGCGACGCAGCTGCGATCTCGCCCGCTACGCTTGGCCTGGAGCAGGGCCTGGTCGGCGCGTAGCAGCGTATGATTGAGCAGATCCTCGCCGTCGCGGTATTCGCTCAGCCCGGCGCTGGCGGTAATCGAGAGCCGGCTGTCACCCACCTGGACCGACTGCTCGGCCAGGCGCTGGCGCAAGCGATCGACGATGGTACTGGCCTCGGAGAGACCGGTGTCGGCCAGCAGCAGCAGGAACTCCTCGCCGCCCCAGCGTGCGCACAGGTCATAGTCGCGCAGCTCCTGACGGATGGTCTGGGCGATGGATACCAGCACCTGGTCGCCGGCTTCGTGCCCGTGCCGATCGTTGATGTGCTTGAAGTGATCGATATCGAGCATCACCAGGGTGTAACGCTTGCGCTCGTCCAGTTTGGGCAGCCGTTCGTCGATCAAGCGCCGATTGGGTAGCCCGGTGAGGGGATCGTGGGTCGAGGCCTCACGCAGGGCGCTGTTGCGTTCGTGCATCAATTGCTGGTAGCCATCGGAAATACGCGACAGCTTCTCCTGCCGGCGCAGCGATTTCTGATAACGATGCTGAGCCTTGCGTTCGTCCTCACGCACGTAGCGCTGGTAGCCATCGGCGATCGTCACCAGTCGTTCCAGCCGCTGCTTCTCGGCGCGGTGAAAAGCATGCAGGCGCGCCAGGGCCGGGCGCAGCGGGTTGTCGGCATGCGCAGGATCGTCCAGCAGGGCGTCGACCTGCGCCATCAGCTCGGTTTCCTCGCGTGTCATTCCAGGGCCTGCGCAGGGGCAATGGTAAACGCGAAGGTGCAGTCCTCGCGGAACTCCTCGGCGAGTTCGGCAATGCGCTCATTCCGCGGGTCATAGCGCCAGGTGACGCGCACGTCGCGTCCGTTGCCATGCGCTTCCTCGAGTAGATCGAAGATATCCATCATGGCCTTGACCGAGCTGGTGTTGAGATAGACCAGCGCAAGCTCCAGCGTCAGTGGGCGTGACTCGTCGTGGAGGAAGCGCTTGACCCAGTCGATCACCTGATCGAACAGTTCGAAGGAGTTCTCCGGATAGGAGTCGCCTTGCATGGAGAGTAGGCCAGCCTGCCAGTCGCTGATGATGGTGGGTGTGGACTGGGTGCCGGGAATATTGAGGTCGTTGGTCATTACAAACACTCGGCTGATCAGATCACGGCGGTGAGGCTGAAGAAGCCTCTTCCGTCGGGCAGTGGCTCGAGAGAGGCCCGCATCGGCTCGCTCGACTTGCGTGCAATGTCCAGCAGTCCCAGGCCGGCGCCGGAGCTTTCGTTGCCTCGAGGCATGCGCAGCTGTTTCTTGTAGGCCTGTTTCAGTTCCTGCTTGTCGAGTTTGGCAAGCGACTCGATGGTGCGGAGCAGCGCTTCGCCGTCGCTGTATTCCACCAGGTTGCCGGCGGAAACCAGGTAGTGGCCCTGGGCATCCTTGGCCACCGCCACCGTGGCCGAAGCGGTCTCCTCATCGTAGCCAAGACGCATGGCATAGTGCCGTATGTTCTGGGTCATTTCGATGTAAGCGGCGAAGACGTCCATGGCGTCCGTCGGGGTGGCTTGCTGGGAGTTCAGGTAATTGCGCAGGGCGTTGCCGATCTCTTCGATCAGGCTACGCGAAATCGGGCCATTGAAGCACAGCATGATGCGCTGCTCGAGATAGCTTTTGCGCATGCTCAACAGGTTCATCACACATTCTCCTGTGATGTGGCGCCTGCCATGGCAGGGAGCGGAGTGGTTGGGTCGCTGCCGGGCGGGCGGTCCTGCTCGGTGAAGCGGAAACTCATCAGGGTGATGTCGTCGCGCTGTGGAAGATCGCCCTGGTAGTCGCGCAGCGCCTGCTCGAAGGCCGCCATCTGTTCCGGCAGGGGGCGCTGGGCGTACTGCCTGAGCAGTGCCTCGAAGCGCGAGTTGCCGAAGCCGAAGCCTTCGCTGCCGCCGGCCTGGTCGAAGAACCCGTCGGTGCACAGCGAATAGGTCCAGCCAGGGCTAAGTTCGGCGCTCTGGTTGCGGTATTCGATCCGGCGCTTGTGGCCCAGCGGCCGACGGTCGCCCTGAAGATGCGTCAGTGCCGTGCCGTTGCTGGCGTAGAGGCCGATCTTGGCCCCGGCGAAGGTAACCACGCGCGAATCCAGATCCACCCAGGCCAGACCGATATCCATGTTGGTGGCAACGGATGTCGGCAGCTCGTCGGCACGCAGCACTTCACGGCTCTGGCGATCGGTCTCGTTGAGGATGGCTGCCGGATCCTCGTGCCCGAGCTTGAGGATGGCATGGTCGAGAATGGCCCTGGCCAGCATGGTCATGAGCGAACCGGGAACGCCATGACCGGCGCAGTCCACCACACCGAACAGGTAGCCGCCCCGGCCGGGGCGGAAAAGGTAGAAGTCGCCGCCTACCGTGTCCCGCGGCCGCCACAGTACGCCGTGATGATGCTCGAGATGCAGAGCCAACTGGCGGTCGGGCAGAATGGCGCGCTGGATGAAGCTGGCGTAGTCGATGGAGTCGTTGAGCTTCTTCTGGGTGGCGGCCATCTCGGCATTGGCCAGCTCGAGGGCGCGGGTACGCTCCCGCACTTTTTCTTCCAGCTCACGGGTGTGGCGCTGTACCTGGTTGGCCATGTGCGAAAAGGCCTGGGACAGCTCGCCGATCTCGTCGTGGCGCGAGGTCGGTAATGGCGAGTCGTAGTTGCCGGAGGCAATGGCCTGAGCCGACTGCTTGAAGCGGTTGAGCGGCGCCAGGATCAATTTCTCCGTGGCCAGGGCGATGACCGTGAGCAGAACGCCGAGGATCAATGCGGCGGCAATCAGCAGCGGCCAGAGCCAGCGCTGGTCGAGGATGTTGGCCACGCTCATGTCCAGAGCGGTGATCAGATACCAGTCCAGCTCGGGGATGTAGCCCACCGAGAGCAGGCGTTCGCGTCCTTCGAGGGTGGCCCATAGGGTCTGGACGTCATCGGGAGCGGCATTGGCAGCCAGCATGGCTGCGGCAAGCAGGTTGCGCTGCTCGTCGCTGCCGAGCAGGGCGTGGATGGTACGTTCCTCGGCGACCTCGCCCGCTCCCGAGCCCAGGGCAATGCGTTCGAGGGAAGGGTGTGCCTGCAGCGCGCCCTGGCGGTCGACGATCATGGGGGTCAGGCCCTCGGCCTCGTCGCGGATGAAGGCGTTGAGGAAGTCGCCGAGCTCGAAACCGGTGCCGGCCAGGCCCAGCAAGGTATCGCCCTCGCGCACCTGGACGTTGAGCCAGACCTTGGTCACGTCGAGCTCATGGTCGACGTTGACATTGAGATTGTAAGGTTCCTTGCTCCGAGTGATCTGGAAGTACCAGGCATCGTTGGGCTGGGTGGCGTCCAGACGGTAGCGCGGTGCAGGCGTAGTGCTCACGATGTCCGCAGCGCCGATGTAGTAGTAGTCGCCACTGGCGTCGGCGATCACGAAGTAGGAGCGGTCGGCAAAGTCCTGGCGAAACCCTTCGGCCTCCTCGAAGAAACGCGCCTGTAGCTGCGGGTTACGTTCATCGTTCAGCCACTGGCGCATCGCCAGGTTGTCGGCGAAGCGCTGGGCCAGGGCCAGCTCACGCGATATCGGCGCGTGAATTTTCTGCATATGCAGGAGGGTGTAGTTCTCGGCATAGGCGTTGGCGAAGTGACGACGTACGTCGTCGACCGCCTTCCAGCCCAGCAGGGCGGCGGGGATCAACGCGAGAAGACAGGCGAGCAGCAAGGTCGCGATCGACTTGCCACGCAGCCCCCATCGAGCGGTCATGGTGTTGAGATCCCTGCGGTGACGAGACTGATGAAAGTCAGCCTCAAGGTGCGATGTTTTTCAGCTAAAAATGCCACAAAGCGGGCCGCAAAGCGATAGGTAGGGACCAAAGACGAAGAACGCCCGACCTGTGCGGCCGGGCGTTGTTGGTGGCTCTATGCTCGAGCGACCTACTCAGCGGGACGTGCCACCAGCGAACGGGTCTCCTCGCGCGCTTCGATCAGTGCCACGCGAATCACGTCGCCGAGCTTGTAGCGCTCCTCGCCCTCGACCTGGATGCGCCCTTCTTTCTCGTCGATGGCCACCTTGTCGCGGTCGCTGTGTAGCATCGGGGCGGGCACGAAGGCGGTGGCGCCGTTGGCGGTGAGACGCACGCGCATGCCGCCGCGGGTGATGCCGAAGATCTCCGCCTCGAAGGCCTGTTGCTCCTTGGCCGCAGGGGTCAGGTAGCGCACGTAGAGCCAGTCCTTGACGTCGCGTTCGGCCATGCGGTTGAGTTTGCGACGCTCGGTGAGCTGCTCGGTCAATGCCTGGGTCGCCTCGGCCGGGGCCTGCTCGCCCTTGAGCACGCGCTTGATCAGCCGGTGGTTGACCATGTCGCCGTACTTGCGGATCGGCGAGGTCCAGGTGGCGTAGGCGTTCAGCCCGAGGCCGAAATGCGGGCCGGGACGGGCCGACATGCTGGTGAAGCCCTGGAAGCGGCGCAGGCGGGCATCGAGCCAGGCGTCGTCGCGGCTCTCCAGCGCGCGCTTGAGCTCCTTGTAGCGCGGCAGCTCGGAGAGCGCCTCGAGTTCGATCTCGATCTGCTGGGCGGTGAGGAACTCATGGGCGGCCTGGGTCTTCTCGGGATCGAAGGCGCGATGCACGTTGAAAATGCCGTGACCGACATGCTCGGCGAGATAGTCGGCACAGCAGGCGTTGGCCGCGATCATCGACTCCTCGATCATGCGGTTGGCGATACGCCGCTGCTCGATGCGTACGTCGAGCACGTTGCCGGCGGGGTCCAGGTCGAACACGTAGTCGGGACGATCCTTGAACACCAGCGCATGCTCGGTGCGCCAGGCGCTGCGCGCCTCTGTCATGTCACGCAGGGCCTGCAGCTGACCGGCGATCTCCTCGGCCGGAGCCCATTCGCCCTGGCCTTCGAGCCAGTCGGAGATGCGGTCGTACACCAGCTTGGCCCGGGAGCGCACGCGGGCGGCAAAGAAGCGATAGTCGCCGAGGCTGCCGTCGGCTTCCACTTCCAGCGTGCACGCCAGCACCGGGCGCTCTTCGCCTTCGCGCAGCGAGCAGAGGTCGTCGGCCAGTTGCTCGGGCAGCATGGTGACGTTCTGACCCGGCAGGTAGACGGTGAAGGCGCGAGTGCGTGCCTCCAGGTCGGCGGCATGGCCCTCCTCGACGTAGGCGGTGGGGTCGGCAATGGCCACCGTCAGACGCCAGCCGCCGCCTTCGCGCGGTTCGATGCGCAGCGCATCGTCCATGTCGCGGGTCTTCTCGCTGTCGATGGTGAAGAAGGGCTCGGCGGTGAGATCTTCGCGCTCGAGGCCCTCGTCGCGCAGCGGCCAGTCGTTGCCGGCTTCGGGGCACTCCTGCTCCAGCGCATGACGCGCCAGGGTCACCCGCCATGGCACGGCCGGGTCGTCGGCCTTGGCCACCAGCTCGTCGATCTGGGTGAAGAAGGCGCGATCGTCGGGTTTGAGCGGATGGCGCACCAGGCGCGCCACGACCCAGTCGGCGTCGCCGATGCTGGCCTCGTCGAGGCTGTTCTTGATACGCGCCTTGAGGGCGGTGTTGATCGACGGGTGGTCGGGCACCACGGCCAGGCGGCCATCGCGCTTCTGCACTCGGGCGATGAAACGGCTCAGGCCCGCTTCGAGGAGCGTGTCGGGCTCGACGGAAGTCTTGTCGCCATTCTCGTGAATCACGGCCTGGACGCGGTCGCCATGCAGCACCTGCTTCATGGCAGGCGGCGGCACGAAGTAGGACTGGCCGTCGTCGGTTTCGAGGAAGCCGAAGCCCTTGTCGGTGGCCTTGATGACCCCCTCGGCGCGCGGCGTGGTCTCACGAATCTGTTGCTTGAGCTGGGCGAGCAGCGGGTTGTTCTGCAGCATGATCACGAACGTGTGGCGGGATAGGAGGGCCACTATACGGATTCCAGCAGCCGGCGCCAAACGTTGCCGGGCCGGCCACGGCAAAACAATCGGTTGCCGCAGCGCTGCGAGGGGCAGGGCAGAAGTGCCGCGTGCGCTGGGCAAGCCTTGCCGGCTGCGTTAGGCTGCCTAGCCTGTATCGGGTATTCGAAGGAATGGACCCCATGACACCGCACCTGATCGTCTCCGACCTCGACGGCACCCTGCTCGACGCCAACCACGACCTGCACCCCGAGACCGTCGAGACCCTGCGCCTGCTGGCCGGGCAGGGGCACCATCTGGCCTTCGCCTCGGGGCGCCACTTCCGCGACATGCTGGCTTTTCGCGAGCGGCTGGGCGTGCCGCTCCACGTGATTAGCACCAACGGTGCCTACCTGCATGGGCCGGAAGGCAACCTGCTGGCCTCGCGCCATCTCGAGGCGGAACTGGCCCGTGAGCTGATCGCCCTGGAGCGCCACGACAGCGTGCGCCTCAACCTCTATCTGGAACACGAGTGGCTGATCGACGCCCCCGAGCCGCGCCTGCTGGCCTACCATGCCCACACCGGCTTCGGCTATCGCGTGGTCGAGCCGGCGAGCCTGGACGGCGAAGGGGTGGGCAAGGTGCTCTACATCGGCGAGCCCGAGCGGCTGGCCGGGCTCGAGGCCCAGGTGCGCACAAGCCACGGGGAGCGCCTGCACGTCACCTATTCCACGGTCAATTCGCTGGAGATCATGGCCGGCGGCGTCAACAAGGGCACGGCGCTCGAGGCGCTGCTGGCCACGCTCGACATCGATAGCGAGCACTGCCTGGCCTTCGGCGACAACCTCAACGATACCGAGATGCTCAGTCTCGCCGGCGAAGCCCACGTGATGGCCAATGCCCATCCCGCGCTGTTCGAGCGGGTACCCGTGGCTCGCCGCATCGGTCATCACGCCGAAAGCGCCGTGGCCCGACACCTGCAGGAGCGCTTTTCCCTCTAGGATGGCGTGAGCGTTGCGACGTTGGTCTAGGCCCCCTTGCCGTGCCGCGCGTGCATGCCCATCATCGAATGCCATAACGACAACGATTCACGGCGTTGCCTGCTCCAGGCATCGCCCCTGCCATCGGAAGACGATGACCACAACGCCCGCCACTCTGATCGTGGTCGACGACGACCCCGAAATCCGCGAACTGCTGGTCGACTACCTCGGACGTCACGGCTACCGCGCCCTGGCCGCCGAGGATGCCGAGGCGCTGCACTGCCTGTTGACGAGCGAAACCCCCGACCTGCTGATCGTCGACATCATGCTGCCCGGCGACGACGGCTTCACCATCTGCCGCGACATTCGCCGCGACAGCGACGTGCCGATCATCATGCTCACCGCCAGCGCCGACGAGACCGACCGTATTCTCGGTCTGGAGCTGGGCGCCGACGACTACCTGGGCAAGCCGTTCAACCCGCGCGAACTGCTGGCACGCATCAAGGCGGTGCTGCGGCGCGCCCGCGGCGGTTCGCCGGCCGATCCGTCCCGTGCGCGGCTGGTGGCCTTCGGTGCCTGGCGGCTCGACCGCATGACCCGCGAACTGATTGATGAGCGCGACGAGCGCACGCCGCTTTCGGGGGCCGATTTCCAACTGCTGCAGGTGTTTCTCGAGCGCCCCGAGCAGGTGCTCTCGCGGGAAGCGCTGTATGAGCTGACCCGCGGGCGTCCTGCACCGCCGCTGGATCGCTCCATCGACGTGCATGTCTGTCGGCTGCGTCAGCGCCTGGGCGAGGATGCCCATTATCACCAGATGATCCGTACCGTACGCGGTGCGGGCTACGTCTTCACTGCCCGGGTCGAAGCGCTGACGTGAACGAGGGGGCGCGCCGCCATTGGCAGCGCCGCCTGGCGCGCCTGCTGCCGCGTACCCTGCGCGGACGCTTCGTGCTGATCATGCTGGTCGGCGTGCTCAGTGCCCAGCTGGCCAGCTACGTCGTGTGGACCTCCCAGGTGCGTTCCAGCCAGCTCGAGCAGCTCGACGAGCTGTCGCGCAACGTCGCCTTCAGCGTGGCTTCGACCATGCGTTTCTTCCGTTCGCTGCCCTTCGAGTATCGTCATATCGTGCTCGATCAGCTGCGCAACATGGGCGGCACCCGCTTCTTCGTCAGCGTCAACGAGCGGCGCATCCCGGTCGAGGACATCGGCACAGGGCCGGAAAAACGCCTGGTGGTGGACAACTTCCGCGAGATCCTCACCGCCGAGCTGAACATCGACGACGTGCTGGTGGAGTTCTCCCGCGCCGAGACCCTGCGCGTCTACAACAACGAGGTGCTGCTGCATGACCTGCCGCCGCGCTGGGGCCAGCACAGCCTGCTGATGGAGCCGCTGTCGCCGCCGATCCTGGTGGTGCAGATGGAGCTCGGCCCCGATACCTGGCTCTACGTGGCCACGCTGCTGCCGGTGCCCGACCTGTTCAACGAACATGGCTGGCTGTCGGGCGAGCGGCTGCTGGCGAGCCTGATGGTACTGCTCACGGTGATCGGCCTGGCCCTGCTCGGGATTCGCAGCGTGACCCGACCGCTGGCACGGCTGTCGCGAGCGGCGCGCCAGCTTGGCGACGATCTCGATGCGCCGCCGCTGCGGGAGAGTGGGCCGCGGGAGGTCGCCGCCACGGCGGCGGCGTTCAACCGCATGCAGGAGCGCATTCGCGACCAGGTCGACGAGCGCGAGCGTCTGTTCTCGGCGATCTCCCACGATCTCAAGACTCCCATCACCCGGCTGCGCCTGCGGGCCGAGATGCTCGACGATCCGATACAGCGCGAGCGCTTCTGTGCCTCGCTCGACGAGCTCGATCTGCTGGTCAAGGGGGCGCTGGCCTCGGTGAAGGGCTTCGACCTGCACGAGGAGATGGCGGAGGTAGAGCCTGGCGCACTGCTGGCCGAGCTGGCCGACGAGCTGACGTTGCAGGGCGGAGTGGTGACGCTTCAGGGGCATGCCGCTGCGCTGCCGGCGAAGCCGCTGGCGTTCAAGCGCTGCCTGGCGAATCTGCTGGAGAACGCGGTGTTCTACGGCCGGCGTGCCGAGGTGACGCTGGTCGATTCGCCGCAGCGCCTGACGATCGTCATCCACGATCACGGGCCGGGCATCCCCGAGGCCCAGCACGAGCGGGTATTCGCTCCCTTCGTGCGTCTCGAACCCTCACGCAGTCGCAACACCGGCGGTAGCGGTCTGGGGTTGGGCATCGCCCGGCACATCGCCCGCGCCATGGGCGGCGACATCGCGCTGGCCAACCATCCCGAGGGCGGGCTGGTGGTGACGCTCACGCTGCCGCGTCCGCAGGATGTTACGCCGCTGTAATAGGGCTGCAATGCTTTGCAGGACTAGGTAACCCCGCTCACACCCGCTCTCGGTTAACGTTACTGGCATGCCGGCCATGTCCGGTTTCAACAGCAGTCAATAACAACAGCAGGAGCATGCCGATGACCCTTCTCGCGAATCCCTTCCGCAAGACGGCCCTGGCGCTGGCCACCGCCGCAGCGGCGTCACTGACGTTCAGCGTTCAGGCCGCCGAGGTGGAGGTCCTTCACTGGTGGACTTCGGGCGGCGAGGCCCGTGCGGCCAACGTACTCAAGGAGCTGATGGAAGCCGAGGGCTACGGTTGGGAAGACTTTGCCGTGGCCGGTGGCGGCGGCGAAACGGCCATGACCGTGCTCAAGTCACGGGCCATGTCCGGCAACCCGCCGTCGGCCGCCCAGATCAAGGGACCGGAGATTCAGGAGTGGGGTGAGCTGGGTCTGCTCGGCGAGCTCGACGAGGTGGCCGAGACCGAAGGCTGGGACGAGCTGCTGCCGCCTACGGTGGCCGACGTCATGCGTCACAACGGCAGCTATGTGGCGGTGCCGGTCAACGTGCACCGGGTCAACTGGCTGTGGGCCAACCCCCAAGTGCTCGCCGCCGCCGGCGTGGAGATGCCCACCACTCTCGACGAACTGTTCGCGGCCGGTGAGGCGATCCGCGAGGCGGGCTACATTCCGCTGGCCCACGGCGGCCAGGCCTGGCAGGACGCCACCGTGTTCGAGAGCGTGCTGCTGGCAAGCGGCGGCACCGAGTTCTACCAGCAGGCGCTGGTCGAGCTCGACCCCGAGGCGCTGGGCAGCGAGCGGATGATCGAGGCGCTGGAGACCTTCAAGCGTCTGCGCGAGCTGATGGACGCCGACATGTCGGGTCGCGACTGGAACATCGCCACCTCCATGGTGATCGAGGGCAGCGCCGGCATGCAACTGATGGGCGACTGGGCCAAGGGCGAGTTCACCGCTGCCGGTCTCACCGCCGGCGAGGAGTATCTCTGCGCCGCGGCGCCGGGCACTCAGGACGCCTTCACCTTCAACATCGACAGCCTGGCCATGTTCCGCGTCGAGGGCGAGGAGCGCGAAGCGCAGCAGGCCCTGGCACGGCTGGTGCTGGAACCGACCTTCCAGGAGGCCTTCAATCTGGCCAAGGGCTCGATCCCCGCCCGGCCCGATCTCGACATGAGCGAGTTCGATCAGTGTGCCCAGCAGTCGATGGACGACTTCCAGCGCACCGCCGAGGAGGGCGGCCTGGTACCCAGCATGGCCCACGGCATGGCGGTACGTGCCGACGTCCAGGGCGCCATCTTCGACGTGGTGACCAACTACTTCAACTCGCGTGACATGGCCGCCGAAGAAGCCGCTCGTCGGATGGTCAACGCCGCCCAGGCCGCGCTCTGACCGTAGCCAACCGATAGGGCGAACCTGCAATCCAGGTTCGCCCTGGTGGTACGCCGCTCAAGCCCGAGGTCTCCCGCTATGTCCCTGTCAAGTTCGGCGGCACGCCCGACCGCCGGTTCCACTGCCCGACGCAGCCACTCAGGCCTGCTCCAGGCCTGGCTGCCCAAGCTGGTGTTGGCACCCTCTGCCGCCATCTCGCTGTTCTTCGTCTATGGCTTCATGCTGTGGACCTTCGTTCTCTCGCTGACCAACTCGCGCATGCTGCCCAGCTACGAGTTCGTCGGTTTCGCCCAGTACGCGCGGCTGATGGCCAACGACCGCTGGTGGGTGGCTTCCACCAACCTGGTGGTGTTCGGCGGTCTGTTCGTGGCCATCTGCCTGGCATTGGGCCTCGTGCTCGCCATCCTGCTCGACCAGCGCATTCGGCAGGAGGGCGCGCTGCGTACGATCTATCTCTATCCCATGGCGCTGTCGTTCATCGTCACCGGCGTGGTGTGGAAGTGGCTGCTCAACCCCGGTCTCGGCATCCAGGCCATGGTGCGCAGCTGGGGCTTCGAGAATTTCCGCTTCGACTGGCTGGTCGACCCGGACATGGCCGTCTACACCCTGGTGATCGCCGCGGTGTGGCAGGCTTCCGGCTTCGTCATGGCGCTGTTTCTCGCCGGGCTGCGCGGCATCGACGACAGCATTCTCAAGGCCGCCCAGCTCGATGGCGCCAGCCTGCCGCGCATCTACTGGCGGGTGGTGATTCCCTGCCTGCGTCCGGTGGTGTTCAGCGCGGTGATGATCCTTTCGCACATCGCCATCAAGAGCTTCGACCTGGTGGTGGCGCTCACCGGCGGCGGGCCCGGCTACGCCTCCGATCTGCCGGCCACCTTCATGTACGCCCACGCCTTCACCCGGGCGCAGATCGGTCTGGGCTCGGCCAGCGCCATGCTGATGCTGGGTGGCGTGCTGGCGATCCTGATTCCCTATCTCTACTCGGAGTTGAGGAGCCGCCGTCATGGATAACGTGATTCGCCGCCGTACGCTGGGCGCACGGCTCGGTCGGGCCATGCTCTACGCCGTGCTGCTGCTGGCCGCGCTGTTCTATCTGCTGCCGCTGGCGGTGATGCTGATCACCTCGGTCAAGCCGTTGGCCGAAATCACCCCCGGCACGCTGCTCTCGCTGCCCCGGGAGCCGACCCTGGTGCCCTGGGTCAAGGCCTGGGGCGAGGCCTGTACCGGCATGCGCTGCGAGGGCATCGGGGTCTACTTCTTCAACTCGATTGCCATCGTGGTGCCCGCGGTCTTGATCTCCACCGCCATCGGCGCGCTCAACGGCTACGCCCTGACCAAGTGGCGCTTCAAGGGCTCGGAGCTGCTCTTCGCGCTGATGCTGTTCGGCTGCTTCATCCCGTTTCAGGTGGTGCTGCTGCCCATGGCGCAGACGCTGGGCTGGCTGGGGCTGTCGAGTTCGCGGGCGGGGCTGATCCTGGTCCACGTGATCTTCGGCATCGCCTTCACCACGCTGTTCTTCCGCAATTTCTACGTGGCGGTACCCACCGAGCTGGTATCGGCGGCCAAGCTCGACGGCGCCGGCTTCTTCCGCATCTTCTGGCGCATCCTGCTGCCCGTATCGGCGCCGATCATCGTGGTCTCGGTGATCTGGCAGTTCACTCAGATCTGGAACGATTTCCTGTTCGGCGTGGCCTTCTCGGCCCACAACACCCAGCCGGTCACGGTGGCGCTCAACAATCTGGTCAACACCTCCACCGGGGCACGCGAATACAACGTCGACATGGCGGCGGCAATGATTGCCGCGCTGCCCACGCTGATCGTCTACGTGCTGGCGGGAAAATATTTCGTCCGTGGGCTTACGGCAGGCTCGGTCAAGGGCTGAGACCCTCTGTACCACCGAATAACAAGAGGTTTTCGACATGGCAGCGCTTGAAATCAACAACGTATGCAAGGACTTCGGCAGCGAGCAGGTACTCAAGGACGTCAGTCTGGCAATCGACTCGGGGGAGTTTCTGATCCTGGTGGGGCCCTCGGGCTGCGGCAAGTCGACGCTGATGAACGCCATTGCCGGGCTCGAGCCGGTCACCTCCGGCGAAATCCGCATCGCCGGCGAGAGCGTAACCTGGCAGACCCCGGCGGAGCGCGACATCGCCATGGTGTTCCAGTCCTATGCGCTCTACCCGAGCATGACCGTGCGTCAGAACATCAGCTTCGGCCTGGAGATGCGCAAGGTGCCCAAGGCCGAGCGCGAGGCGGCGGTGGAGCGGGTCGCCGACCTGTTGCAGATCGGGCATCTGCTCGAGCGCAAGCCCTCGCAGCTCTCCGGCGGCCAGCGCCAGCGAGTCGCCATGGGCCGCGCACTGGCGCGCGAGCCCAAGGTCTATCTGTTCGACGAGCCGCTCTCCAACCTGGATGCCAAGCTGCGCGTGGACATGCGCACCGAGATCAAGAAGCTGCACCAGCGCCTGGGCACCACCATCGTTTACGTCACCCACGACCAGATCGAGGCGATGACGTTGGCCGACTGCATCGCAGTGATGCGCGACGGTCGCATCCTCCAGCTCGGCTCGCCCGACGAGGTCTACAACGATCCTGTCGACCTGTTCGTCGCCGGCTTCATGGGCTCGCCGTCGATGAACTTCATCAGCGCCACGCTGGTGGGCGGGAGCGGGGCGTACCGGCTGCGCGTGGAGACGCCGGGAGAAGAGACGCTGGAGCTGCCCTGGCCGCAGGAGCGTGAAACCCCGGCGCTGGGCGAAAAGGTCGGCGAGCGCGTGATCCTGGGGCTGCGCCCCGAGCACTTCACCGAGGACGACGCGCGGCTCGGCGAGTACGCCGAGGGGGTGGCACTCACGCCGCGCATCACGGTGGTGGAACCCACCGGGGCGGACATCCTGCTGCAGCTGAAGCTGGGTGACGGCGAGGCCACGGCCCGGGTCGGGCCCAAGTGTCGGGTGAAGGCGGGCGAGCGGCTCACGCTGCGTATCGACATGGGGCGGGCGGTCATGTTCGACCGCGAGACGGAGAAGCGCCTGGCCTGAGCCGCCTGTTCCGTTAAAGACACAGGTCGCCTGCCCATGCAGGCGACCTGTGTGCATGCCGACGTTACGGCTTCAGCGTACGGTGATCACCGTGCACTCGGCCACATGGCTGACCTTGTGCGACACGCTGCCCACCACCAGCCCGCGCAGGTCGCTCAGGCCGCGACTGCCCATGACGATGGCTTCGACGCCGCGCCGCCGCGCCTCGCTGACGATGGTACGTGCCGGATCGCCCTGGCCGACGACGGTCTCTACCTGGGACACGCCATTGGCACGCGCGGCTTCGGCTGCCTTTTCGACGACCTGCCGGCCGATGTCTTCCCGCTCCGTGCGGGAGGCCTCGATGGCGATGGCACCGATGCCCCAGACCAGCGTCGTCTCGTGGGAGAGCTCCTCGGGGATATGCAGGAGATGTAGTGTGGCGTCGGCCTGATTGGCCAATTGGCAGGCGACGTCGAGCGCTTTCTTGGCGCCCTCGGAGCCATCGACGGGAACCAGGATCGATTTGAACATGGTGGTTTCCTTATGTTGTTGAGCTGTCCATATTCAAGAGCCTAGACCCTTGAGCAGAGAGTGTCATGATCCGGGTCAAGGGAGGGTCGGATCCCGGCATCACTCCTGCTTTTCCAGCCGTCTCAATTGCTGCCACAGCTCGCTGCGCAGATCGGCCATGCGCGGCGCCTCACTCTCGCCGAACACCAGTGGGCGGGTCAGGCGCTGGGTGCGCAGGCCGAGGCGGGCGGTGAGCAGCCCCACGCCCATGCCCTGGCCGGCGCGTGCCGAGAGGCGCCCGGCCAGGTTCAGCGAGAGCAGCTCCACCCCCGCATCGCTGGCCATCTCGGTGGCGCCGGCGAAGGCCATGTTGTAGAGCACGTTGCGCAGCAGGCGCAGGCGGCTGGCATAACCCAGCTCCAGCCCGTAGAGACGGCACAGGCGATCGATCATCGCCAGGTTGCGCCACGCCACCAGAAACATGTCTACCAGCGTCAGTGGGCTGACCGCCACCATCACCGCCGTTTCGCCTGACATGCGCGAGATCAGGCGCCGGGCCTGGCGGTCGCGGGGCGCGAGCAGATGGTGGGCCAGCAGCTGTTGAATTTCCGCGCCGCCGTGATGCGGCTCCCGGGCAGCAAGGAAGGCCTGCCAGTGGGGATGATCGTCGTCGAGCCCGAGCTGCTGCTTGAGCACCTTGGCCAGGCTCAGCGCTTCCGCCGCGTCGGCCTCGGGCAGCCGGGCCAGGCGGCTGCGCAGGGCGTCGTGGCGTTTCAGCCGACGCAGCCGCCATGCCTCACGCAGCAGCGCTCCGGCACCCAGGGCGATGGCACCAAGCCCCAGCAGATGCCAGCCGCCGCTGAGCCAGTCGCCGCCGAGTAGGGCCTCCGGCAGGCGCAAGGCCAGTTCGACGCTGCCCAGCACGATGCCGCCGCCGAGCAGCGTCAGCAGCCCCCAGCGGCGCTTGCGCGGGCGTCCGAGGCTGGCCTCCAGGTCGCGCTCGGCGCGGCTGACGGGAGCCTCTTCTTCCAACGGCCGGGAGGGTAGATGGCTGTCGAAGTCGAGCCGCGGCCGCGGTATCTCCGGGCCCGGCGTGGCCGGCTCGTCGAGCGTGAAACGGCGAGCCGGACGCGGGTCGTCTCCCGGCGGCTCGTGACGACGATCGCTCATTGCAGCTTGTCTCCGATCAACCAGTCCAGGGCGGCATCGAGCCGGATGTGGGGCAGGGCGCCGCCCTCCCGCGGGGCGGGGCGAAAGGCGCGGAAGTCGAACCCTTGGCGAGCCCAGAACCCGGGCTCGGGCAGCTTCGCCGGCACCTCGCCGGGAAACACCAGCACCTCTTCTCCCGCCAGGGTAGTACCGCGCAGCGCCGGGCTGCGCTCGTTCCTGTGGCTCACCTCGTGCGCTTCGGTGGCCCGTATCGCCGCCAATGACAGCGCCTTGACCGGCACGTTGGCGTAGCGCAGGTCCTGCAGCGGTTCGGCCAGCAGGGCCTCGAGCAGGGTGGTCAGGTTGGCATGCTGCTCCGGGGTGACGTGATCGGCCTTGGTGGCGGCGATGGCCAGCCTGTCGATACGCGGCGAGAACAGCCGCGAGAGCAGGCTGCGCTTGCCGTAATCGAAGCTCTGCATCAGCGTGGCGAGTGCCTGGGAGAGATCCTCGAAGCGCTCCGGGCCGGCATTCAGCGCGCCGAGCACGTCCACCAGCACGATCTGACGGTCGAAGCGGCGGAAGTGGTCGCGATAGAAGGGGCGCACGATATGCTGCTGATAGTGGCGAAAACGGGCGGCGAGGGTGGCGTAGACGCTCTCCGGGGGCAGTTTGGCCAGCGCTGAATCGTCGGCATCTGCCAGTGCCGGCAACGGAAAGAACTGCAGCACCGGGGCGCCTTCCAGGTCGCCCGGCAGCAGGAAGCGGCCCGGCTGCAGGTTGGCGAAGCCCGCCTCGCGGGCCGCCTGCAGGCTGTGGGCGTAGAGTGCGGCCACCTCGGCCAGTTCGGCCTCGTTGGCCTCGGCGGCCGGGTCGAGCCCGGCGGCGACGCGCTCCCATTCGGCCAGCAGGGCGCGGCGCTGCTCGCCGGCGCCGGCCAGCATGGCGCGGCTCCAGCTCAGATAGTCGTGACCCAGCAGCGGCAGGTCGAGCAACCACTCACCGGGGTAGTCGAACAGATCGAGATTGAGCTCGGCGGTGTCGGCGCGCAGCAGGCCCCGGCGTGCCGGTCGATAGCGGATCGACAGGCGCAGTTCGCTGATACCGCGGGTGGGCTCGGGCCAGCGCGGCGGCTCGGCATCCAGCGCCGCCATGGCCTGGTCGTAGGGAAAGCGCGGCACGCCCAGGTCGGGTTGACTGACCCGGCGGGCCCCCAGCAGACGCCCCTCACGGGCAGCCGGCATCAGATCGAGCCGTGCCTCGAGACCGGCATGACGCAGCTGATTGACCAGCGAAGTGAGAAAGGCGGTCTTGCCCGAACGCGAAAGCCCGGTGACCGCCAGCCGCAGCTGGCGGTCGCGGCCACGTTCGATCAGGTTGGTCAGCTCCCGGGTGAGCGACTGGCGCATTGGCGAGGAATCCCTTCACAGCAGTGTCAGCCGCTAATGTGAGGGTCTTGGCGGCGTCTGGCAAGGCGTTGCCAGCCGAGCAGCGCGATGGGAACCAGCGACAGCGGCATCAGCAGGGCGTTGAGCAGCGCCCAGCCGAGCTGGTTGACCAGCGGCCCGGCCAGCAGCGCGGTGACGGCCACGGTGGAGAACACCAGGAACTCATTGGCAGCCTGGGTACGGGCCTTCTCCACCGGCCGGTACGTCTCGGTGAGCAGCCCGGTGGCGGGCAGGAAGGTGAAGTTCCAGCCCAGCCCGAGCAGGATCAAGGCGAAGTGGAAGCCCGCCACGCCGGCTTCGACCTGGGCGGCCAGGCCGCTTGCCGCCAGCAGCACGCAGCCGGCGACGATCATGCGCGGTGCGCCGAAGCGTGCGGTCAGATGCCCGGTGAAGGACGAGGGCAGGAACATCGCCAGCACGTGCCACTGGATCGTGGTGGCGACGTGGTCGAAGTGGTGGCCGGCCCCGGCCATGGCCAGCGGCGTGGCGGTCATCGCCAGGTTCATCACGCCGTAACCGATCAGCGCCGAGAGCACCGCCACCACGAACACCGGCTGGCGCAGGATTTCGCCGAGCGGCCGCGGCTGGCCGTCGCCATGGGTTTGCTCGGCCGGTGGCAGCCGGGTCGCCAGAAGCACCAGCAGGGCCACCAGGTAGAGCACACCCAGACCGATGAAGCTGCCGAGGAAAGGCGTGACGGCCGCTTCGCGACTGATGCGGGCCAGCCACGGGCCGAAGAAGGCGGCCAGCACGCCGCCACCCATCACCAGGCCGATGGCCCGGTCGCGCAGGGCCAGCGGTGCGGCTTCCACCGCGGCGAAGCGATACAGCTGACCGAAGCCGATGCCGATGCCGATCAGCCAGGTGCCCAGCATGAACAGCGTAAAGGTCTCGGTTACCAGGGCCTGGGCGGCCACGACCACGCCGGCCAGTCCCAGCAGGTTGCCGAGCAGGAAGCCGCGCTTGCGCCCCAGTCGCGCCATGATCAGCGAGGCGGGAATGGTGGCGCACATCAGCCCCAGCCACTGGGTGGCGACCGGCGCCGTGGACCAGGCCGGGTCGGGGGCGAGGCGTGCGCCGATCAGCGGCGAAACCGCGATCAGCAGAATGTTGCCACTCACCAGCAGGGCCTGGCACAGCGACAGCAGCATGACGTTGAAGGGCATGGTGGCCTCCTGGGGGCGCTCATCCATCGTTCGAGAGTCGAGGTGTGGTGGCTGTCGCTGTCGCAACCAGGCCCTTGGGGCCGAAGCGCTGGTAGTAGAGGCTGGGCGAAATGCCGTAATGGCGCTGGAACAGGCGTCTCAGCTGCTCCGCGCCGCCCAGTCGCCACTGCCGTGCCAGTGGTTCCAGCGGCGGCGACCGCTCGCTGGCCACCAGCGCCAGGCGGGCCTGCTCCAGGCGCAGTCGGGTCAGGTAGGCGCCGGGCGTGGTGGCGAGCTGCTGGCGGAACAGCCGCGACAGGTGGCGCGGCGTGACCCCGATCGACTCGGCCATGCCTTCCAGGCAGTGGGGCGCGCCGGGGTCGGCGTGGAGGCGGTCGAGCAGTTTGCGCAGCGCCCCTTGGGCGCGGTTCTGACTGCGCAACACCTCACTGAACTGCGACTGCCCGCCGGGGCGGCGCAGAAACAGCACCAGCTCGCGGGCGACCTGGCCGGCCAGAGTGCTGCCATGGTCCGCTTCGAGCAACGACAGGGCCAGATCGATGCCGGCGGTGACCCCGGCGCTGGTGAAGCGCCCGGCCGACTCGACGTAGAGGGCATCGGGCACCACGCGAATCTTGGGGTACTCGCTGGCCAGCTCGGTACAGTGCCGCCAGTGGGTGGTGGCCTGGTGGCCGTCCAGCAAGCCGGCATCGGCGAGTAGAAAGGCGCCGGTACAGATCGAGCCCAGCCGGCGAACCTGGCGTGCCTGATCGCGCAAGGCGGCGAGCAGTGCCGGGCGCTGTCGCTGGGTGACGATACCGCGACCGCCGGCCACGAGCAGCGTATCCAGCGGGCCGAGCGAGGCAAGATCGCTCCAGGCCGTGTCGGCCAGCAGCGGCAGGCCGCCGTTGGTTGCCACGCTGCCCGGCGCATCGGCGGCCAGATGCAAGCGATAGAGTTCACGGCCGCTCAGATCGTTGGCCGAGGCGAAGACCTGCCAGGGGCCGCTGACATCGAGCAGTTGGCACCCGGGATAGGCGAGGATGACGACGGTATGCGGCATGGCAACGCTCATGGCGAGATGTCTTGCCAGTTTCCGCCGACGGCTGGATGTCTGCAATGACGGATATCCCACCGATTAAGACATCCGGCCGGCTGCTTTACTGGACCAGCAGTCCTTGGATCCAGATCGGCGTGGTGGCGACGAGGAAGCCGAGCCCGGCCAGGGTATAACCGGGCCAGCGCGTTTGCTGAAGCTTTCCCCGGCGCTGTGCCAGGGTCAGCCCGGCCAGACAGATCACCAGGCCGATGAGATTGAAGATGAAGGTGAACATGCCGAGCATGGGCGTCATGGTGTCTCCCGAAGTGAACGGAGGGTGAAATAAACGCAGCCCGGGCCCATGATATCAAGAGCATGAAACCTGAGGACACGACATGAGCGAGAGCCTGCCCGGCCGCGACGCGGTGATTGCCTTCTGGTTCGAGGAGCTCGAACCTGCCCAGTGGTTTCGCAAGGACGAAACGCTCGACGGCACGATACGCGAGCGCTTCAGCGTGCTGCACGGCGCGGCGGCGGCCGGTGAGCTGTGGCACTGGCGCGAGTCGCCGCAGGGGCGGCTGGCCGAGATCCTGGTACTCGATCAGTTTTCGCGCAATCTATACCGGAACGACCCTCGGTCCTTCGCCCAGGACGCCATGGCGCTGGTGCTGGCTCAGGAGGCCGTGGCTCAAGGGCTGGACGGCGAGCTCGACGTGACGTGGCGCAGCTTTCTCTATATGCCCTACATGCACAGCGAGTCGCTCAAGGTGCACGACGAGGCACTGCGCCTGTTCGACCAGCCGGGGCTGGAGGACAACCTGCGTTTCGAGCACCTGCACCGTGACATTTTGCTGCGTTTCGGCCGCTACCCGCACCGCAATGCCATTCTCGGCCGTGAGTCGAGCGCCGCTGAGCTGGCGTTTCTCGAACAGCCCGGCTCGTCGTTCTGAGCTACGCTTTGCAGGGAAGCCGCGCTCAGGCACCATTATCAGCCCCTCTGGGGACAGGACCGACCAAAAGGAGAGGAGAGACGACATGGGACTTATCGCCTGGCTGATCATCGGCGGGCTGGCGGGTTGGATCGCCGGCAACATCATGCGCGGTGGCGGATTCGGCATCCTGCCCAACATCGGCGTGGGGATCGTGGGAGCCGTGATCGGTGGCTTCCTGTTTCGTCTGCTGGGGCTTCAGGCCGGCGGCTTCATTGGCTCGCTGGTCACGGCGACTGTCGGCGCCGTAGTACTGCTGTGGATCATCTCCAAGGTACGGCAGGCCTAGCCTCGATGCGGTGAAACGACTCGGCCCGGGCAGCTGCCCGGGCCGAGTCGTCTGGAGCCTGCTGCTAGAAGGTGTAGCTCACGCCGATGACGGCCACCGGATAGACCGGCCATCTCTTCGCTTCATCCTCGAGCCGCTGCTCCTCCCGGCGCAGCTCCTGACGCAGCAGCCCCGAGCCCGGCAGGTTCGTATCCTCATAACCGACGGACGTTCTCAGCGACACCTCGGGGTCGGTGGGAATCACGCCGGCCTCGGCGAACACGCCGAAGCCGTTGCGGTGCGACTGGCGCCAGCCCACCCCGGCATAGGGCTGCACGCCGTCGGCGAGGGTCATGGTGCCATTCAGGGTGCCGATCTCGTCGGCCGAAAAGCTCCGGCCGTCGATGTTGAGGTCATGGCGCGGGCGGCCCACGATGTCGGCATCGATATCCGACAGCATGAGACCGGCGCTGAGGAAGAAACCGCCGGCAAAGGGGTAATAGTCCAGCGTCAGCTTGCTGGCCGCCAGGTTGACGTCGCCGTCGTAGTCGACGTCGCTGGTGCTGTAGTCGGTGTTCCACTCCAGTCCGCCGGTGTAGCGCGCCGAGACCCCTAGACGATCGGTGAAACGCCACGCCACGTCGGCGCCCACGCCGGTGGTGCCGGCAACCGCCCCCAGCGTTATTCGGTTGCTGTCCTGAGCCTGGGCCTGGGTCATACCGAGCAGGCACAGAGTGGCGATCACGCCGGTGGCCATCATCCTTTGCATCGATTCAATCCTCGTTCCTGCCATCGTTCGCGGTACTGGCCGCCTCGTTCAGTTACCCAGTATCGGCCGGAGCGGGAGACGGCTTGAAGCGATTAATGTTTTCTTTTGGTAACTATTCAGCACCGGTTGGCTGAGTCGGGGCTTCTTGCTGCATGAAGGCTGGCACCTCCCCCGCAAACAGTTGCTCCAGTGCGGTATGCGCCGCTACCCCTTGCTTGACGGCGGTCGAGAGAAAGCTACGCATGCGGCAGAAGATCTCAGCACCCTCCCAGGAGCGGAAACAGCCCGAGATTTTCTGCTGGACCTTGGTCATTCGCAGATCGCGTTCCCCCTGGTTGTTGGTGAAGGGAGCGGCAGGGTCGTCGAGGAAGCGCAACACGTCGTCCTCGTACGCCTGGAGGCGTTCCAGGAGGTTGCGCGACTTGGTGCGCTTGGCCCGGCCT